>JBBQFJ010000131.1:0-9680 GCA_038321755.1 Acidimicrobiia bacterium
GGGGCCGCGGCCCGCGGGGCGTCGACGGCCGACCCGTCCGGGGGGGGCTCGTGGTCGGCCCCGGGATGCGGGGGGTCGCCCTCGCGCCAGGTCCCGGGCTCCAGCTTCCGGACGCCCCGGTAGATGCTGCGCGGCGCGGGCACGCACCCGAACCGGAAGTACTGGGTGAGCGCCTCCGGGTCGATGGCGCCGGTGAAGTCCGGGTGCGCCCGGAGCGCCTTGAGCTCGGACCCGAAGACGAACGTCCGTCCGAGCCACCCGTAGTAGAGCGGCTTCTCGCCGAACCGGTCGCGGGCGAGCACGAGCCGGCGCTCGGACCGGTCCCAGCAGGCGAGGGCGAACATGCCGTTGGCGCGCTCGAGCGTGCGCGCGACGCCCCAGGCGGCGATCGCCTCGAGGAGGACCTCGGTGTCGGAGCGGCCACGGAAGTGGGTGCCCGCGGCTTCCAGCTCGGTGCGCAGCGTGCGGTGGTCGTAGAGCTCGCCGTTGAACACCAGCACGTAGCGCCCGTCGCGCGACTCCATCGGCTGGTGACCCGCAGGAGAGAGGTCGACGATCGAGAGCCGCCGGAAGCCGAACCCGACCCCGACCGCGGCATCGGACCAGATCCCGCGGTCGTCCGGGCCCCGGTGCGTGAGCGTATCGGCCATCGCACCGGCGAGCGCCTCGAGGTCGTCGGCGCGCATCGCCCCCCGTGTGTCGAGGAGGCCGGCGATGCCGCACATGGCTCAGACCCCGACCGCGTCGAGCAGCGCGCGGACCCGGTGGCCGTAGGTCTGGCCGTCGAGGGCCCACGTGCGCGCGCCGCGCACCAGCTTCGTGCGAGCCGTCTCGTCGCGGAAGTGACCGAGCACCTCGTCGAGGTTCGAGAAGTCGCGCTCGAGGGCGAGGTACTGCACATCGGGCTGGAGCAGGTCGTTGTAGCGACCGGGCAGGAGGATCTGGCAGGTCTCGGTGCCGATCGCGTCGAAGTGGCGCGAGGAGATGCACTTGCCCGACATCGTGCCCGCGGGTGGCGTCGGGGCCGCAGCGAGCGGGCCGACCGTCACCGCCGCGGGAGCGTGGCTGCGGCCCGCGGCCCGGTCGGCACCGCGCCGGAGCGCGTTCTTCACCGGACGCGGGAGGTACCGGTGCAGCGGGCGGAGGCGGGCCCGGGCGCGCAGGTCACGCGAGCTCACCCCGAGCTCGGCCTCGGTCCGGTCGAGGATCTCGTCGTCGCGCCGCATGTAGACCGCACCCGACTCGGCGCCGATCGTCGCTCGCGTGCTGTTCAGGAACGCAGCCCATCCCTTGCGCCCGTACGACGCGTTGGTGCGCACGTCGACCGCGAGGCCGGGCGGCGGCGTGCTCGCGAAGAAGTCGATGATGCGGTTGCGCTCGTCGTCACCCACGTGGGGCAGGTACCGGGCTCCTCGGAACCCGATGTCGAGCGGCCGCTGCGCCTGGGGCACGTCCGCGTGGAAGGCGCTCGGATTCAGCGCGTGCGGCATCGCCACGACGCGCGCACCGGAGACCTCGGCGTAGAGCCACTGCGAGGTCTCCAGCAGGAGCTGGGTGCCGATGATGTCCGGCCCGAGCTCGCGCAGGATCGCGAGCTTGTCGGCGAACGGCTGGGTGGGGAGGCTCACCTCGTTGCTCACGTAAGCGACGAGCGGGCCGCGGCGGGCGTCGAGCACCGACGCGAGGCGACGGATCTCCGCCAGCGAGTCGCCGACGACGGAGTGGAGCAGGACCACCAGGTCGACGTCGGCGATGTGCCGGCGCAGCCGGCGGCGGCCGAGGGGTGTCGCGAGGTTGGCGGCGACCACGTCGAGGGTCCGCTCGGCAACGAAGGCGTCGAGCCAGTCGGTGAAGTACGAGAGCGTCTCGGGATAGTGGATGTGGACGACGAGCGTGCGGGTCCGGCTCATTCGGCCACCCACCGCCCGAGCAAGTGACGCTCCGGGGTCATGATGATCCCCAAGCGTCACGTGTTCCGGGGATCAGCGGGACCTCGAGGTGCTCGGCGAGCACCTCGACGACGGCGGGACCGGCATGCCCGTCGCCGTAGTCGTCGAGCTCGCGGCGCTCGCTGTACTCCGGAACGCTCCAGAGCCGGTTCCATCCCGCGTCGACGGTCTCGACCCACTCGGTCTCGGGCCGCAGGGTCACGCACGGGACGCGATGGAAGTACGCCTCCTTCTGGAGTCCGCCCGAGTCGGTGTAGACCGCGGTGGCGCCGAGGAGGAGGCGGGTCATGTCGAAGTACCCGACCGGCGCGCACGCCGTGAGCCCGTCGAGCGAGAGCCCGGCGGCGTCGACGGCCTGCCGGGTGCGCGGGTGCACCGGGAACACCACCGGCACCTCGGCCGCGACGCGCCGCAGCTCGTCGAGCACCGCGGCCAGCAGCACGGGATCGTCGGTGGTCTCGGCCCGATGCACGGTCGCGACCGCGTAGCCGCCGGGCTCGACGCCGAGCCGCTCGTGCAGGTCGGACGGCGTCGCCTCGACGGCCGCGCGCGCCGCGAGCGCCGCGTCGTACATCACGTCGCCCACGTGGTGCACGCCGCGTGTGATGCCCTCGGCCGCGAGGTTGCGGACCGCGAGCGGGGTCGGGCAGAGCAGGAGGTCGGCCGCGTGGTCGACGAGCACGCGGTTGCGCTCCTCCCGCATGACCCGGTTGAACGACCGCAGCCCCGCCTCCACGTGGGCGATGGGCAGGTCGAGCGCCGACGCGGCGAGCGCGCCGGCGAGCGTCGAGTTGGTGTCGCCGTAGACGAGCACCGCTTCGGGCCGCTCCGCGGCGAGCACCTCACCGACCGCGGCGACCATCCGGGCCAGCAGGTCGGTCGGAGTCCCGCCGTGGAGGTCGAGGTTGTGGGCCGCGGTCGGCGCCGACTCTCCCGAGGGCGGCGCCAGGAGCAGCGACGACATCTCCGGGTCATAGTGCTGCCCGGTGTCGACCGTGACCTCGTCGATGCGTCCGTCGTCGCGCAGCGCCCGAGTGACGACCGCGGCCTTCACGAGCTGGGGCCGGGTCCCGATGACGCTGACGACCTTCGGCACCGGACGATCCTACGCGGCGGCCCACGCGATCGCGTCGGCCAGCTTGGTCGCCGACGCGCTGCTCGCGACGACGACCGCAGTCACGGGTACGCGATCAGCGCCAGCACCGCGAACGCGCGGATCCCGTCGAGCGCGGGTCGGTAGTGCGCGGGCTTCGTCGCCGGGGTCACGGTCGAGTCGGCTTGTAGCCCTTCGCGTAGAGGAACCAACCCCACCGCGACGCGAACGGTCGGAGGAGCGCCTTGGGCGGCACGCGCCACTTGCCGACGGGCAGCCCCTGCAGGAACCCGACGGACAGCTCGAGCCCGTCGAACGCCGCGAGGAGCGCGCGCAGCTCGCTCCTGCTGTACACGTCGCCCTTCGGGTTGCCGACACCATCGACTTCGTTCACGAGCACGTCGAGCGACGTGCCGGAGCGCCGGCTGCGCCACTGGAGTCGGCGGTAGACCGCGGAGTCGCGGTGGTAGAACATCACGATCAGCCGCCCACCGGGCTTCAGCACCCGGTACACCTCGGCCACCGACCGTTCGGTGTCGGGCGTGTGGTGCAGCACACCCATCGACGTCACGCAGTCGAAGGTGTCGTCGGCCCAGGGCAGGTCTTCCGCGCTCCCCACCACGAACTCGCCGGGCAGCTTCGAGAGCTCGAAGCGCTTGCGGGAGAGCTCGACGCCCTGGCGGGTGAGGTCGATGCCCGACGTGAGGGCGCCCTCCCGGGCGAACTTGCCGAGCACGTACCCGTTGCCGCACCCGACGTCGAGGACCCGCTTGCCCACGAAGTCCCGATACTCGTGGAGCCGGTACGAGAACTCCAGCGACTCGTTCGCCTCACGCAGCTCGTCGTAGTACGAGAAGTACTCGGCCGTGCCGAGCTCGTAGGGGACGGCCGCCGCCGCGACCGGGTGCTCCTCCCAGTACGAGCGAACGTCCTCGACAGTGGGGGCGACAGTGGGGCTCGGCACGACGACCATCCTACGGGCGACGCCCGAAATCACCGCGGCCACCAGGCTTATTGGCACGTTGACCGACAATCTGTGGCGGTCAGCGTGCCAAGAAGCCGGAGCGTGCTGGGTCGCAGGTAGCCTTGCGGTCTCATGTGTGGCATCGCGGGGCTGGTCGCCCTCGACGGACGGCCGATCCCGGCGCTCGCGCACCGCCTTGGCGTGATGAACGACCTCTTGGCGCATCGCGGCCCCGACGACCAGGGAACGTGGCAGACCGATGATGCGCGAGCCGGGCTCGCGCATCGCCGCCTGAGCATCATCGACGTCTCCCCCGAGGGCCACCAGCCGTTCGTCGGGAACGACGGCAACGTCATCGTCCACAACGGCGAGATCTACAACTACGTCGAGCTGCGCGCCGAGCTGCGGAGCACCTGGACGTTCCGCAGCGAGACCGATACCGAGGTGGTCCTCGCCGCGTACGCCCGATGGGGCGTCGACTGCGTCGACCACTTTCGGGGCATGTTCGCGTTCGCGATCTGGGACGGCGACCGCCTCTTCGCCGCCCGCGACCGCCTCGGGATCAAGCCCTTCTACTTCGCGACGCCGGGCAGCGACTTCGCGTTCGGGTCCGAGGTGAAAGCGCTGCTGCCGTTCCTTCCGGAGGTCGCGACCGACCCGGAAGCCCTCGCGGAGTACCTCATCTTCCAGTACCCGATCAGCAACCGGACGCTCTTCCGCCACGTCACCCAGCTCCTCCCAGGCCACGCGCTCCTCGTGGAACGTGGCCAGATCAAGACCTGGCGCTACTGGGATGTGCACTACGAGCCCGACTTCTCGCGCGACGCCGCCTCGTTCGAGGACGAGCTGCACAGCGTGATGGACGACTCCATCGCCCTGCACCTCCGCTCCGACGTGCCGGTCGGTAGCTACGTGAGCGGCGGCATCGACTCGAGCCTCGTCGCGATCCTGGCGTCGCGCACAGGGAACGCGAGCCCCGACCTCTTCCACGGGAAGTTCTCGGCCTACCCGAGCTGCGACGAGAGCGAGCACGCCGCAACCGTCGCGAAGCAGATCGACGGGACGCTGCACCAGGTCGACATGGGCCCGGAAGACTTCGCGCGCACGATCGAGCAGGTGATCTACCACCTCGACTACCCCGTCGCCGGGCCCGGCTCGTTCCCGCAGTACATGGTGTCGGAGCTCGCCGGGGAGCGCGTCAAGGTGGTGCTCGGCGGCCAGGGCGGCGACGAGATCTTCGGTGGCTACGCGCGCTACCTGATCGCGTACTTCGAGCAGTGCATCCGCGCCGCGATCGACGGCACCTACAAGGACGGCCACTTCGTCGTCACCGCTGAGTCGATCCTGCCCAACCTCGGCGTGCTCCGCGAGTACAAGCCTCTCATCCAGCAGTTCTGGGCCGAGGGGCTCTTCGGCCCGATCGACGAGCGGTACTTCCGACTCGTCGACCGCTCGAACGACATCGCCGACGAGATCAACTGGGACGAACTCGACCGTGGCCGCGTGTTCGACGAGTTCCGCACGATCTTCAACAACCCCGAGAACGTCGGCCACACCGCGTACCTCGACAAGATGACGCACTTCGACTTCAAGTGCCTGCTGCCGGGCCTGCTCCAGGTCGAGGACAGGATGAGCATGGCGCACGGGCTCGAGTCGCGGGTCCCGTTCCTCGATCACCCGCTCATCGAGCTCATGGCGAGCGTGCCCGCCGACCTGAAGTTCAAGGACGGCCAGATGAAGCACTTTCTCAAGGAGACCTTCGCGGCCGACCTCCCGCCATCGCTGCTCGATCGACGCGACAAGATGGGCTTCCCGGTCCCGCTCCAGCAGTGGACCCAGGGCCCCGACGCTCCGCTGCGCGACTTCGTGAACGACCTCTTCCGCTCGACGGCGGCCCACTCACGCGAGTTCGTGAACGCCGATGCCGTGGTGAGCCACCTCGACGACGAGCGCCCCTTCGGCCGCAAGCTCTGGGGCCTCATGAGCCTCGAGATCTGGCACCAGGCCTTCCACGACAAGGCACAGCAGTACCGCAAGCTCCTCGACTGAGCCCGTGTATCCGTGCGCGCACGGACGACTCGACGGGTCCAGCCCCTGATCATGGGCCCATGACCACTCTTGGACGTCGACTCCGTACGCCCGCGCTCCTCCTCGCCGCGAGCGCCCTCGTCGCGATGCTCGTGCCCTCCGCCGCCTCGGCGACGCCGGCATTCCACAAGTTCTGGAACGGCCAGGCACCTCAAGCCGGGGTTCAGGGCGTCGCGGTCGACGGCTCCGGCAACGTCTATGCGGTTTCCGGCTCCACGGTCTTCAAGCTCGACTCCGACGGCGCGCTGCAGTCCCAGTTCGGTTCCTCCGGCTCCGGGGACGGGCAGTTCATCGGGCCGTTCGGCGTTGCGTTGAACTCGGCAGGAACCCAGATCTTCGTGACCGACGAGGGCAACAGCCGGATCGAGAAGTTCGACGGCAACGGAAGCTTCGTGGCCCAGGTCGGGACCAACGGCACGGGTGCCACTCAGTTCCAGTTCCCCAAAGGCCTCGCGGTCGATTCGACCGGCAGCGTCTGGGTTGCCGACTCGGGGAACAACCAGGTGAAGAAGTTCGACTCGAACCTGACCTACGCCAACTCGCTCAACGGCACCTCGTCCTGCAGCTCCTCCGTCGCGTTCAGCCACCCGCAGTTCCTCGCGACGGACAGCTCCGACAACCTCTACATCGGTGACCTCGATCACGCCCGGATCGTCGTCTGCGCCTCGGACGGGGTCTTCGTGCGCGAGTGGTCGACGTCGGTCGGGAGCCCCGAGGGCATCGACGTCGACGCGTCGGGCAACGTCTACGTGGCTGACGCCAGCTCCTCGACCATCCACAAGTTCACGTCGACCGGCTCACTGTTGGCGACGTTCGCCGGGCCCGGGAGCGGGAACGGCCAGCTCAACGCGCCATTCGGACTCGGCGTCGATGCAGCGGGCAACACCTGGGTCGCCGATCAGACCAACGCGCGGCTCCAGAAGTTCGACTCCGCCGGCACATTCGTGACGAAAGTCGCAGGGTCGACCACGATCTCGCCCACGTTCCGGACCGCCACCGATGTCGCGACCGACCCCTTGGGCAACACCTACGTCGTCGACGTCGACGAGCACGTCGTCGAGAAGTTCGACGAGACCGGGAACTTCCAGGGGGAGCACGCGCGCATTCAGCTGAACACCCCGACCGGGGTTGCCATCCAGACCACGACCGGCGGCATCGTGGTCAGCGACAACGTCGACAACAAGCTGAAGCGCTTCGATCCCGCGACCGACATCAACACAGGGACCAACGACGGCACCGGCACGGGCACCGCGTTCTCGAATCCGCAGGGGGTGGCCTACGACGCGTTGAACGATCGGTACTACGTCGTCGACACCGGCAACAGCCGCATCGTGCGCGTCAGTGGCGACCTCACCACGTCCAGCGTCTTCGTGGCCGGCACCGGCAGCGGCATTGGAGAGTTCAGCACCCCGCTCGGCGTCGCGGTCGACGCGTCCGGCAACGTCTACGTCGCGGACTCGGGCAACAACCGGGTCATGCAGTTCAACGACGCCGGCCTGAACATCAGCAACCTGGGCACCGCCGGCTCCGGTCCCGGTCAGTTCAACGCGCCGTCCAACGTCGCGGTCGAGCCGACCGGCAACATCGTGGTGACCGACACCGGCAACAACCGGCTCCAACGCATCCTGACGCCGCAGAACGCGAACATGATCTTCCTCGAGCAGTTCGGCACCGCCGGGTCCGGCACGCTGGGTCAGCTCAACGCGCCGGCGGGCGTCGCCGTCGACGCCCGCGGGATCGGGTACGTCGTCGACACCGGGAACAAGCGGGTCCAGCGCTACGGCCTCCCGGGCGGTCTGAACCCGATCGCACCGAAGCGCATCCTCGACACCCGGTTCGGCACCGGCGCGCCCACAGGGCCGATCGGTCCGAACGCGACGCTGAACGTCGACGTCACCGACACGTTCGGGAGCGGGGTGCCGGCGACGGGCGTCGCCGCGGTGATCCTGAACGTCACCGCCACCGGGCCGAGTCAGGGGGGATGGCTCACGCTGTTCCCGGCGGGGGCCACGCTGCCGGCCGCGTCGAACCTCAACTTCACTGCCGGCCAGACCGTGCCCAACCTCGTGGTGGTGAAGGTCGGCACCGGCGGCAACGTCTCGATCAACAACACGGGGACGCCCACCAACCCCCAGCCTGCGGCCGGTCCGGTGCACGTGATCGCCGACGTGGTCGGCTGGTACTCCGATGGCAGCACGCTCTCCGGAACCGCGCCGGCGTCGGAGTTCGTCGGCGTCGCGCCCGTACGCGTGCTCGACACGCGCATCGGCACCGGCGCGCCGACCGGTCCGATCGCGCCGAACGGCACGCTCGCACTCGACGTCGGCACGGTGCTCCCGGCCGAGTGCGTGGGCGCGACGACCGCGGTGCTCAACGTCACTGCGACCGCGCCGACGCAGGGTGGTTGGCTCACCGTCTTCCCGGCGGACGCCACGCTCCCCAACACCTCGAACCTCAACTTCGGGCCCGGCCAGACCGTCCCGAACCTCGTGACCGTGAAGCTCGGCGCCGGCGGCGGAAATTCCGGCAAGGTGAATATCGAGAACACCGACGTGCCGTCCGGGCCCCACCCGGCGTCGGGCACCGTGCACGCCATTGCCGACCTCACCGGTTGCTACAAGCCGCCGACGCCCGGAGCCGGGTACGCGACGACGTTCGCGCCCGTTCGCATCCTTGACACCCGCTTCGGCACCGGCGTCGTCGGAGGGAGCCACAACCCCGTCTCCCCGAACGGCGCGATCACCGTAGACCCGCAGGTCGCGAGCCCGTCGCTCCCGCCGGTGGGCCAGTACTCGGGTGTGATCGTGAACGTCACTGCGACCGGTCCGACCCAGGATGGTTGGCTCACCGTGTACCCATCCGGCGGCGCGCTCCCCAACGCGTCGAACCTCAACTTCACCGCCGGCCAGACCGTGCCCAACCTGGTGAAGATCAAGGTGGGTGCAGACGGCAAGTTCACGATCGAGAACACCGATGTCCCGACACTCCCGCATCCTGCGAGCGGGACCGTGCATGTGATCGTCGACATCGTGGGTTACTACCAGTAGTCCCGGCCTCGGGGTTGGCGGAGCGGTCCGGTAGTCTGGCCGGTCGCTCGTCAACCCCAGTGAGGCATCTCCCATGAAGGTCCTGATCACCGGCGGCAGCGGCTTCGTCGGCTCGCACCTCGCCGACCGCCTGCTCGCCCGCGGCGAAGACGTGCTCGTCATCGACAACTTCGAGACGGGCCGCCGCGACAACCTGCGGGAGCACGAGCGCCTCACGGTGATCGAGGGCTCCATCGCGGACCGCCCGCTCCTCACCGCCACGATGAACGACTTCCGGCCCGAGATCGTCGTGCACGCCGCGGCCTCCTACAAGGACCCGGACAACTGGGAGGGCGACGTCACCACCAATGCCCTCGGCACCGCGCTCGTCGCCGAGACGGCCAAGGCCGCGGGGACTGCGCGGATCATCTACTTCCAGACGGCCCTCTGCTACGGCACCAACCCGGTCGAGCAGCCGGTCACGCTCAGCCACCACCTCGCGCCCGACTCGAGCTACGCGATCTCCAAGACCGCCGGCGAGCAGTACCTGGCGCTCTCGG
>JBBQFJ010000132.1:0-9645 GCA_038321755.1 Acidimicrobiia bacterium
TCCGCCTGCAGGTCGAGGCTGTAGCGGACGTCGGGCTTCGCCGACAGACCGAAGCCGAGGCAGTCGAACAACAGCACGCGCCGGTGCTCAGCCAGGCGGGGCAGGCAGGCCCGGAAGTCGAAGGAGCTCGACGGGAACCCGTGCACGACCAGCAAGGGGTCCGCGGTCTCGACGTCGGTCGCCACCTGATCGACGACGAACACCTCGTGCCCGGCCAGCACGCGTCGCGACCCGCGCTGCTCCCACGCCGCCACGAGATCGTCCGCCGAGGCGCGCGCCGAGTCCACGAGGCGGAGCGTAGGTGAACGCGTCGAGGTGGACGTGCCAGAGTTCCCCCATGGCCGCGGCAACCCCCACGGAGCGAATCCTCAACCTGGCTGCGTACCTCAAGCAGCGCGGCGACGAGGGCGCATCGCTCGACGACATCGCCGGCAACGTGCGCGGCTACGACCCCGATGCCGCGCGCGACCGCGATGGCGCCCTCCGGTCCGAGGGCGCGGACTGGGAGGCGCTGCGGCGGATGGCTCGACGCGACCTGCAGGACCTCCGCGAAGCGTGGGGCATCGACACCGTCTACGACGAGGAGGCCCACCGGTACCGCCTCCGGCCCGCGTTCTTCACCACCGCGGAGCGCGCCGCGCTCATCGCGGCTGCGGCGGCGGTGGATGTCGAGGGGATCGACGGGCACAGCGGACAGCTGGGCGCCGGCGTCGACGATGCGGCGGCCCAGGTCGTGATCCGTGTCCACGACCAGGTCACCGACCTGCGCGACGCGATCCAGTCGTGCACCGCCGTGCGCTTCGATCACGAAGGCCGCACCCGGGTGCTGCAACCCTTCGCGCTCGGCACGTGGCACGGACGCTGGTACGTCGCCGGTTGGGATCCGGAGGTCGACGCGCACCGTCGCTACCGCCTCGATCGGATCGACCAGGCCGGACCCATGGAGCGCGTCGGAGCGGCCGGCGCCTACAGAGTCCCCGACTGGTTCGATCCGGTGCTCGCGTTCGACTTCGACCCGAACGCCTGGGGACGCGATGCCCGCCTGCGCGCCCGCGTCCGGGTCGAGCGCGACCACCTCCCTGCCTTCCTCGCGGAGCTCGGCGGCGAGGTCGTCGAGGAAGCCGACGGTGAACCGGTGGTGGCATTCGAGGTCCGTCACTACGAGTCGACGCGGAACCGGATCCTCGCGTTCCGCGACCATGCGCGAGTCCTCGGCCCCCCGGAGCTCGTCGCCCTCGTGCGCGACCACCTCGCAGCTCTCGCCGCCGGTGCCGTCACCGGACATCTCGCGTCGGACGATGCATGATGGCGGCCCTCACCAAGCAGCGCCAGTTCGACGTGCTGCGCGCGGTGCTCGGCCTCGTCGAAGAGCGTGGCGCCGTGCCGATCTCCGAGTGCGCCGAGCTCACGGGCGTCCCCGAGGACGTGCTCCGCGCCACGCTTTCCGCAGTGCTCTTCGTCGATTACCACACGGCCGACGGCTCGCTGGTGAGCGAGTCGTCGAGCTTCCTGCTCGACGAACGGTCGGTCGTGTCACTCACCGAGAGCCACTGGCTCCGCGATGTCGCGGCGATGCCTCCACCACCCGACACCGCGCTGCGACTCCTGGTGGCCGGCACCACCATCCAGGCGATCGCGGACCGGGCGACCCCGGATCTCGATGCTGCGGTCACCAAGCTCGCCGGCGAGGTGGCCATCGAGCTGCGCATGCCCGTCGCCGTTCCGCCCGCGCTCGCCGCCGTGCGCGACGCGCTCGAGCAGCACCGATCGGTCGAGGTGCGCTACCTCCGCGACGGCGCCGACGCTCCGACCGACCGCGAGCTCCTCCCCCATCGCCTCTGGTCCCGCTGGGGGCACTGGTACCTCACCGCACGCGACATCGAGCACGACGAGGCCCACCAGTTCCGCGTCGACCGCATGTTGCACGCCCGAGTCGGCTCGATCCCGTTCGACCCGCCTGATGACGTCGAGCTGCCCGAATGGTTCGATCTCTCCGCCCGAGCGCGGACGGTGCGGGTGCGCATGCGCGCCGACGCGCTCGAGAGCCTGCCCGCGCCGCACCGCCTCGGTCCCACGACCGATCTCGGTGACGGTCGCGTCGAGCTCGATGTCACGGTGAGCGGCGATCGCCGACTCGACCATCTCCTGGTCTGTCTCGACGCCGACGCCGAGATCGTGGGATCCGACGACCTCGTCCGACGTCGGCGTGACCACGCCGCGCATCTGCTCTCGCTCTACGCCTGATGACACGAGACCACGGGCTCCCGGCCGCGACGCTCGAGCGCGCCGTCGGGGCACTGGTGGGTCTGGCAACCGGCGACGCGCTCGGTGCCGGCTACGAGTTCGAGTCGCCGCCGTCCGGCGAGGCCGCGATGATCGGCGGTGGGCTGGGTGCGTGGGCGCCGGGCGAGTGGACCGACGACACCCAGCAGGCCATCTGCGTCGCCCAGTCTGCGGCGGCCGGCGACCTCGATGCCGACGCGGTCGGCCGGCGCTTCGTCGCGTGGTTCACGGACGACCCGAAGGACGTGGGGAACCAGACGCGCGCCGTGCTGACCGCGGCACGCGCGGGTCAAGACCTGCGGGCCGCGAGCCTCGCCCACTTCGAGCAGCACCCCCGACACGCGGCCGGCAACGGGAGTCTGATGCGCACCGCGCCGGTCGCGCTCGCGCACCTCGGCGACGACGAGGCGATCGTGGCGAGCGCCTTCGAGATCTCGGCCCTCACCCACGCCGATCCGCTCGCCGGCGAGGCGTGCGCGATCTGGTGCATCGCGATCGACCGAGCCATTCGGACGCGGCGACTCGACGGGATCTGGGACGGTGTCGACCTCCTGCCCGGCGACGCGCCCGAGCGCTGGGCTGGTTGGCTGCTCGCCGCCGAGACGGCGCCGCCCTCGACGTTCTCCCCGAACGGCTACGTAGTGCGCGCGCTCCAGGCCGCGTGGGCGGCGATCCGGCAGACCCCGGTTCCGAGCACTGACCCCTGCCGCCATCTCCAGGACTCGCTGCACGCGGCGATCCGGATCGGCAACGACACCGACACCGTCGCGGCGATCGCCGGATCGCTCCTCGGTGCCCGATGGGGTGCGTCGGCCATCCCCCTCCGTTGGAAGTCGATCCTGCACGGATGGCCCGGACTCCGGACCCGCGACCTGCTCGGCCTCGCGGTGCTCTCGGTCCGCAACGGCACGGTCGACGAGGTGGGATGGCCGAGCGCACCCGACGTCACCGGCTGGTACGAGGAGCACTACGGGGAGCAGGCGTACGAGCTCGTCCTCCCCGACGATCCGGGGGTCCGGTTCGGGAACGCGCCCGCCGCCGCAACGGTCGAGTGCGACGTGATCCTCTCCTGCTGCCGGATGGGATCCCGCGTCCCGAAGCACGCGGGGACCGCGCATGAGCTGATCTTCGTGGACTCACCTCACCGCGCCGAGAACCCGAACCTCGACTTCCTGCTGCGGGATGCCGCGTCGGCGATCACGGCCTGGCGCGAGGACGGCAAGACCGTCTTCGTTCACTGCGTCGCGGGGATCAGCCGCACACCGACGATCGTCGCTGCCTACCTCGCGTCGCGACTCGGCATCGACGGGACGACGGCGCTCGCCCGGGTCACCGCAGCCCATCCGCGCGCCAACCCGAACCCGGGCTTCCGCGAAGCCCTCGCCAGGATCCGCTAGAGCACCGCGGAGTCGAACAACCAGACACGTCGGTATCCGAGATCCTCGGCCTGCTTCGCGAGCTCGATCGAACGCGGGCCCGGCGGAATTCCCACCGAGAGCACACGCGGCGCCGCGTCACTCGGCAAGGCGTGCTTCCGCGTCCTTGATCTCCCCCACCAGGCGGTCGATGTCGGCCTCCGCGGTCGCCGGCGCGGCACCGGTGCGCTGGAGGAAGACGATGCCGCCGATCTCTTCCTTCAGGTCATCGATCTGCTTCTTCGTCTTGACCTCGTCGACCTTCTCCTGGCCGGCCTTCAGCCCTTCCTGCGCCTTGTCGCCGACGACCTTGGCCGCGTCCTTCGCCTTGTCGAGCAGTCCCATGCTGTCCTCCTGCTGGTAGGTCGATGTGCTGGTACGTCGAAGCTCGGATTCACCCTGCCGTCGTGCTGGTGCTCGTGCTCGAGCTGCTGCTCGTGCTCGTGCTGCTCGACCCCGAGGTGCTGCTGGTCGAGCTCACTCCCGTCGAGGTCGTCGTCGTCGTCGACGACGGGGGCGTGCCGTAGAGCGAGCGGATCACGGGCACGATGTGCTCGGCGATGCTCTGCTGTCCGTCCGGCGTCGGATGGAACGGTGCCTGGCTGTCGAAGCTCGACGGCTCGGTGACGCTGTAGATCGACAGCCCGTACGCCCATGGGTCGTCGGTGCACCAGATGTGCGAGACGCCTTGCACCTCGTAGGCCCCGGTGATGTCGGCGAGTGCGACGTTCGGATCGTCGATCGAGCTGACCGCCGAAGCGATCGACTGGTTCATCTTCGTCACGAGACCCGAGAGGTACTGCACCTGCTGCGGGTACAGCCAGCTCGTGTCCGGGCACTTCGTGCGATCCGAGGGCAGCGGGTCGGCGTAGTTCGTGATGGCGATCTTGGGGGCGGTCTGATGGTTCGCCTCCGCGCGAGCCTGGATCCACGACACGAGCGTCGCGTAGTTCTTCTGCAGCGTGGGGAGGAAGTCGAAGAAGTCCGTGGTGATGGTGGCGCCCGGGTTCTTCGCGGTGCACTGCAGCTTGGCGAGGTCGAAGTAGTACTCGTATCCGTTCTTGATGCAGGCCTCCACGATCTCGCTGAACTGCACGTCGTCGGCACCGAGGGTGATCAGCACCAGGTCAGGGTTCGCCGCGTCGTACTCCGCGTTGAGGTCGGTCATCGCCTTCCAGTTGCCGAACTCGGCCGGACGGAGCGTGCCGTCGCTGTCGGTCTCCGGCACGGTGATGCCGTTGGCGAACGTGGCGCCGGTGCACGCGAACTGCGCGACCTTGGCCCCGAAGGCCTTCCCGACGTTCGTGCTGTACGCGTCGGGCGAGACGTGGCAGCTGGGGTACGGCGGCGGCCACGGCGCGTCGACGTCGCCACCGGTCCACTCCTGGCTCGACGCGTCGTACGTGTATCCGTAGAGCGTGCCCTCGCCCGACGCGATCGAATCCCCGAGCTGCACGATCGACGTCGGGCCACCGACGATCGGTGCGGAGTTCTGCTGCGAGAGTCCCGTGTCGGGCGGGCCCCCGGCCTCGATCGACGCGGAGCCGCCACCGCCCGAGCTGCAGGCGCTCAACGCCAGTCCGGCGACCGCCGCGAGCACGAGGAGAGTTCGGTGCATCGGCCGAGGTTACCCAGCCTCGATGCGGGGACGAACGTCCTGCTCGAGGAAGTCGACGACCGCGTTCGAGAACGCGTCGTTCTGGTCCCCGGCAACCATGTGGGACGCGTCACCGACATCGGCGAGCTTCGACCCGGGGATCTTTTCGAGGAAGTCCTGGATGCCCTCTTCGGTGACGACATCGCTCAGCAGGCCGCGCACCAGCAGCGTCGGCACCCGGATGTTCGCCAGTGCGGCTTCGAAGAGTCCCTGAAAGTCCTCCTCGGGCACCTCGGTGCGGCCGCGGCCGATGAACTTCGGGTCCCAGTGCCAGTACCAGCGCCCGTCCGGCTTCTGGCGCAGCACCTTCATCAGCCCGGCCGGATTGACCCGCTTCGTGCGATTCGGCGTGTACGCCGAGATCGCCTCAGCCGCGTCCTCGAGCGTCGCGAACCCACCCAACCCCGAGTTCATGAAGTCGTGGATGCGCTGGATGCCCTCGGGGTTCGAGCGATGGGTGATGTCGACGACGACCAGGCCGGAGGAGACCGTTCGGTCGCTGCCGCCTTCGGCGATCATCGCGGCGACGCCGCCCAACGACGCGCCGACGAGCACCGGAGGACGGCCGAGCGTGTCGCAGACTGCGACGCAGTCCCCCGCGTACGCCGTGAACGAGTAGTCGCCATTGAGCGCCCACTCGCTGTCACCGTGGCCGCGAAGGTCGATCGACACAGCACGCCAGCCGTGTTCGGCGAGCGTCCGCGCAGTGCCGCCCCACGCGTGACGGGTCTGACCGCCACCGTGCATGAGCAGCACCGGCCACGCGTCGTCGTCACCCCACACGTCACCGACGAGGTGCAGGTTCTCGAATCCGTCGAACCGAACGAGCCGGGGTTCCATCGCCGCATCCTGCCATGCCCGGTCACGGCCGCGGGCTACCCAGAGGGCAAGACGAGTCCGCGCCGCGCGAGTGCCGTCTCGAGAGCACGAGTGAACGCGCCCAGGTCGCCGTCGCACACTTCGAGCGCCGTTCGATCGAGCACGACCTCCAACGCCTCGCCGGTGTCCGCGAGGACGAAGGGTGCGTCGCCTCCGGCTACCCGTGCGTCATCCGGTTGATCGTCGCGATGGAACAGCTCGAAGGGTACCGCCAGCGTCGCTCGGCACTCCTTCCAGTCGGCGCGCTCTCGCACCAGCGAATGCGTGATGTCGCAGAGCGCGCAGTGCGCCCGCCCGAGCCGGGCTCCGATGAAGTACGCCAGCTCACCGCGGACCGTGCCGTCGGCGTCGTAGACACCGATCAGCCGTCGAACCGGCTTCAAACGACCGGCGTCACTCATCGGTGTACACCGGCGTGCGGCCTTCCTTCCACGCGGAGATCTTCTCCTCGAAGTTCCCCGTCGTGAGGCGCACGTAGAGCTGGGCATGGCCCTCGTGGTTCATGTGCGAGTGCAGCCCGCCGGCGTCGTAGCTCGCCCACAGGAGCTGCTTGGTCAGCTCGACCCCGATGTGGCTGAACCCGATGATGCGCTCGGCCACCTCGTAGCACCGGTCGAGCAGCTGGTCGCCGGGCACGACCTGCGAGACGAATCCGATGCGATCCGCTTCTTCGGCATCGACGTCGCGCCCGGTGAGGAGGATGTCGAACGCGCGCGCGAACCCGATCTGTCGCGGGAGGAGGTAGCTGATGCCCAGCTCCGCAGACGTGAGACCGTTGTTGATCCCCGCGGCGCGGAAGTAGGCGGCGGCGGACGCGATTCGGATGTCTGCCGCCGACGCGAGGCAGAAGCCACCACCGATCGCCGCGCCGTTCACGGCCGCGATGACCGGCTGGTGCATGTCACGAACCGCGAGGATGACCTCGTCGAGGATTCGCATCGCCCGCCTCGCGATGCTCGTCCGCTTCAAGCCATCGATGTTCGGCAGCATGCCGCTGCCGACGAGATCGGCGCCCGAGCAGAACCCGTCGCCCGCACCGGTGAGGACCACTACCCGACATTCGTTGTCGAGGCTGATCTCGTGGAGCGCGTCACGCAGCGGCACCATCACGTCGAATGCCATCGCGTTCATCCGCTCCGGGCGGTTGAGCGTCACCTGCGTCACGTGCGGGCGTGGCTGCTCGATCTGGATGTACGACATCGACTCTCCTCGGGACTACGGGGCGCCAGTCTCGCGTGGTCAGCTCTCCGGCACGACCTCGATGAGCACCTTGCCCGTGGTGCGTCGATCGGCGACCGCGTGCAACGCGTCGCGGACAGCGCCGAGGGGGAACACGGAGGACACGTGCGGCGCAACCCTCCCGGTCGCCAGCAGATCCAGGAGCTCCTGACGGTCACGCCGAGCGTCGTCGGCCGCGTGCTCGAGGAAGCCGCGCATCTCGAGCCCTTGGACCGTCACTCCCTTGAGCAGCACGAGGTTGAGTGGGATCTTCGGGATCTCGCCACTGGCGAAGCCGACGCAGACGAAGCGCCCGCCCCATCGCATCGCCCGCAGCGCGGGCTCGGCATACGGGCCGCCGACGGGATCGATGACGACATCGGCGCCAACCCCCGTCAGCTCCTTGATCCGAACCTTGAGGTCCTCTTCGCAGTAGTCGACCACGGCGTCCGCGCCGTGCGCCGTGCACACCGCGAGTCGTCCCGGTCCTCTGGCCGCGGCAAGGACGCGGGCGCCGAGCACCTTCGCGAGCTCGACCGCCGCCAGCCCGACACCACCGGCAGCACCGAGGACCACGACCCATTCGTCGGGCTGCACGCGCGCAACGCTGCGGAGCGCGTGGTACGCGGTCGCGTGGGCGACTCCGAACGCGGCGCCACGCTGGAAGTCGACACCATCGGGGATCCGCGTGAGCGCCGCCGCAGGTACCACCACCTGCTCCGCGAACGCGCCCACGAACGTTGCACCGAAGACCCGATCGCCGGGCACGAGCGTCGAGACGTCGTCGGCAACCGACTCGACGACACCCGCGAGCTCGCTCCCCGGGATGAACGGCAGGGGGACCGAGACCTGGTACTTGTCCTCGAGGATCAGCAGGTCCGGGAAGTTGATCGCGGCAGCGTGCACAGCGACGCGCACGGAGCCGGGGCCGAGCTCCGGGGCAGGGATGTCCTCGACGACGACCGCGTCGATCCCGCCGTAGGTCGTGCACCATGCCGCGCGCACGGTTTCAGCTCGCGGGGGCGGACTCGCCGGCGCGCAGCACATAGTCCTCTGCGCTCTCGTCGAGGTCCATGTCGATCACGCCCCGCGCCTGCGCGGCCTTGCAGAACTGCAGGAAGCTCCGGTACCCGAACTTCTTCTCCGTGAACACGGACTGCTGCTTGCGAAGCTCCGTCTTGAGGCCCGAGAGGTGCGGACCGTGACCGTTCTTCTTCGTCAACCGTTCGACCGTCGCGCGGAGCAGCTCGAATGCGGCATCTTCGTCGCTCGCCGCCGCCGGGAACCCGACCTCGGGGTCACCCTGCGCCCCACCGTCGCGCAGCTCGACGACCCCGCGTTCGGCGAGATGCCGCACGAGCTCGCCGAACCCGCGAAAACCGTAGTTCCCCTCGTTGAACGTCGGGTCCTTGCGCAGGATCGTGCGCTTCAGCATCGAGGCGCGGACCGGGCCACTGGAGCTCCGCTCGAGGCCGGCGAGCGTCTGGGTGACGAGCACCTCGAGATCAGCAGGATCGGCCTTGGCGACCGTCTCGGACTCGGTGTCGGCCTCGCTTTGTGTCGGGGTCGACTTCGATCGGGACCGCGACGCGGTGGTGCGCGGCGTCCGACGCGGGGCGGCCGGCTCGACGCCTTCGAGCTGCTCGTAGAAGAGGAACTCGTCGCACGCGGGTGGCAGCAGCGCCGACGTGGATGCCTCGACCCCGATGCCGATGACACGCTTGTTCAGCTCGCGCAGCTTGTGGACGAGGGGTGTGAAGTCGCTGTCGCCCGTCCCGAGCACGAAGGTCGTGATGTAGTCGCGCTCGAAGGAGAGCTCGATCGCGTCGACGGCCATCTTGATGTCTGCCGCGTTCTTTCGGACCGCACCCATGCGTTGCGGGATCTCGATCAGCTCGACGTGGTGGCGCGTGAGCATGCGTCGGTCTTCCGCGAAGCTCGACCAGTCGGCATAGGCACGCCGCACGACAACCCGCCCTCGCTCGGCCAATGCGTCAGCGATCGGTCGGAAGTCGAACAGCGCCCCGCCCAACACGTCGCGTGCTCCAATGGCCAGGTTCTCGTAGTCGAGGAACAGGGCGATGCGTTCGTCGTCGGTTGTCATTGCGTCCGGATCGCGTCCTTCACTGGTGTCCCTGCAGGGTACCCGTGGTCGCGCGGACGAGCCGCCGGGAGGGGGGATCCCGGCGGCTC
>JBBQFJ010000133.1:0-8978 GCA_038321755.1 Acidimicrobiia bacterium
GAACGTGATCGCGAGGATCCCGAAGGGCGAGACCTTCCGAGACGCGATCAGGTAGGCGATGCGATGCGTGAGGACGCGCGTCTTGCCCGAACCGGCGCCGGCGACGACGAGCACGGGGCCATCGGGCGCCGCGGCCGCCTCGCGCTGCACGGGGTTGAGGCCGGCGAGGAGCGCTTCGAGCTTGGCCGGGTCGAGCCCGGGGGGCGCAGCGGGCTCGGGGCCGAACTGGTCCTCGAGCTCCGGGGGTTCGCCCAACGGCGCGGTGAATGGTTCGACCAGCGGTTCAGCCATGCGTGTCGGCCATCGTAGGCCGCAGTTGCGCCCGCGTCGTACAGGTGTTCGATAGACGGGGGATTCGAGAGAGGTGGACTCGAGAGAGGTGGAATCGAGAGAGAGGCGGATCAGGGGGCCGGCGGCTTGCGGCGCAGGCCGCGCCGCATCACCCGAAGGCGGCGGGTGCCGGTCGCGTCGAGCTGCACGGTCAGCGCACCCTCGGCGTCGGCTTCAAGCCCGAAGTACGGCTCCCACGGAGCGGCCACACTGGGGTCGTGCGGACTGCGACCACGGGGCAGGCGGCGGAACCGACGGCGGAACCGGTCGAAGAGGAACGTGTGCTGCGGAGTCGTGACGAGCAGCTCGCCCGTGTCGTCGTCCGGGGCTGGCTCACCCGCCGCGCGGACGACCGGCTGCAGGGATTCCACCGGTTCCATCTGCGCAGTATGCCCACCAATGGCTGAGCGCACACCCAGGGAACGGCCAAGGTTCGGTGAAGCCCAACCGGTCCGTTTCGACCCGTACGACCGGTTCCTCCAGGCCGACCCGTACCCCAGCTACCGGCGCCTCCGCGACGAGGCACCCGTCTACCGCGACGAGGCCCGCGGATTCTGGGCCCTCTCCCGCTTCGACGACGTCCTCTGGGCTGCGCACGATCCCGCCACGTTCTGCTCTGGCGAGGGCATCGCGCTCGAGGGTCAGGCGCGCTCCCCGTTCCCGAACCTGATCGTCATGGACGACCCGCGTCATGCGCAGCTCCGCAAGCTCGTGTCGCGAGGGTTCACGTCGCGGCCCGTGGCCGCGTTCGAGCCGCGCGTGCGCGAGCTCGCGAACGAGGCGATCGACACCGTGCTCGAGCGCTCCGGCGCTGGTGAGCCCGTCGACGTCGTGCCGCTGCTCAGCGGTCCGCTGCCGATGACCGTCGTCGGTGACCTCATCGGCGTCGCGCCCGAGGACCGCGAGCAGTTCCGCACGTGGTCCGACACCGTCGTGCACCAGGACGTCGACCGTCCCGAGACCGTCGAGGCGGGGCGCGCCGCGGCGGGCGAGGTCGTCGGCTACTTCGGCGAGATCATTGCGGCGCGGCGGGCCGCGCCCACCGACGACCTCGTCTCCGCGCTCATCGACGCTCGGATCGATGGAGAGGTCGACGGCGAGCAGCTCGCGGACGACGAGATCCTCGGGTTCTGCTTCCTGCTCATCGTTGCGGGCACCGAGACCACGACGAACCTCATCGGCAACGGGGTGTACGCGCTCTCGCAGTTCTCCGACGAGCGAGCCCGTCTGCTCGCTGACCCGTCACTCGTCCCCGGCGCGGTCGAGGAGATGCTGCGGTGGAGCTCGCCCGTCCAGGGGCTCGCACGCACGACGACGCGGCCGGTCGAGCGGCATGGCGTCACGATTCCCTCGGGTGCGAAGGTACAACTGCTCTACGGCGCCGCGAACCGCGACGACCGCGAGTTCTCCGACCCCGACCGCTTCGACGTGACCCGTCGGATCGAGCGCCACCTCGCCTTCGGCCACGGCGTGCACTTCTGCCTCGGCGCCGCGCTCGCTCGGCTCGAGGCCACGGTCGTGTTCGAAGAGCTGCTGCGGCGGATCCCCGACTACCGGGTCGACGCCGACGCCGTCACCTGGATCCACTCGTCGTCGGTGCGCGGCCCGGCCACGCTGCCTCTGATCTGGTAGCCGCGGTCGGTCGCCGGGCATGCGCCAGTGGACGATCAGACCTCCACCATCAGACCTCCACCATCAGACCTCCACGAGCAGTGTGACCGGGCCGTCGTTGACGAGCTCCACCTGCATGTCGGCCCGGAAGCGGCCGGTCGCGACGGTCGCCCCGAGCTCGCGAAGCGCTGAGACGACCGCATCGACGAGGGGCTCGGCCTGCTCGGGCCGGGCGGCCGCGGTCCACGACGGGCGGCGGCCCTTGCGGGCGTCGCCGTAGAGCGTGAACTGGCTCACCACGAGCAGCGCACCGCCGGCGTCGGCGACCGACCGGTTCATCACGCCGTCGGTGTCGTCGAAGATCCGCAGGTTCCAGAGCTTGTCAGCGACCTTGCGTGCGATGCCGTCGTCGTCGGTGTGCGTGACCCCGAGCAGCACGCACAGGCCGGGACCGATCTCGCCGACGGTCTCATCGCCGACGCGCACCCTCGCCTCGGCGACCCGCTGCACCAGCGCTCGCATCGCGCCGAGGCTACGCGGAGATTTCTCCGTGGACACCGTCCTAGGCTGTCGTCCGACGCGGCACGAGGCCGCGCCCCGACTGGAGCGATGGCATGGCCAAGAGCGTGGAACAGACCAAGAAGCGGCTCGACGACGAGTACGGGCAGATCACCCGCCGCTTCGACGAGATCCACACGGCGTTCGACCGTGTGATCCAGGCGAAGGCCGGCGACGACATGTACGCCTTGCTGAAGGACCTCGAGAAAAAGGTCCACGTCGTCCGCACCGGGGGCTGGTTCCGGCCCGGCGCACACGGGTACAACCGGGCGCTCAAGAAGTGGAAGAAGGCGACCGACGCGCCGCAGGTGCAGAAGTTCGGCTCCTGAGGCGCTCGCTCTCCGTCGAGCGCCCGTGATCGAGCGCCCATGATCGACGCGAAGCTCAAGCGCGCGCTCGGGCAGATGGTCAAGGGCGTGCAGGTGGTCGCCGCCACGCACGACGGGGTCGCGCGGGCGTACACGTCGCACTGGGTGAGCCAGGTCGCGTTCGGCGAGCCGGTCGTGATGGCGTCGGTGTCGCCGAAGCACGATACGTATCCGCTCATCGTCGCGAGCGGCGCCTTCACGGTGTCGATCCTTGCGGCCGACCAGGTCGACGTCGGGCAGTACTTCTCGTACCCGGGCCGTCGCTTCCGGTACATCGCGACGGAGTACCTCGAGACGCCCGACGGGCTGGACGGCCTGCCGATCGTGCGCGACTCAGTCGCGTGGCTCCGCTGCCAGGTGTTCCAGCAGACGACCATGCGCGACCACGAGCTGTTCTTCGCCGAGGTGACCGACTGGGGCTACGGCCGCCTCAAGGAGCCGACGCTGCTGTACTCGTCACGCCACGGGTGGCGAAAGCTCGGCGACCGTGCGCGCGAACCGGGCGACTCCATCCGGGATCGGTTGCTGGCGCGACTCGCCGACGCGGGTGTGGAGGTCGACCCGAACGAGTCCGACGACGAGGCGAACTAGCGCCTACTGCTGCTCCATGGCCGGCGTGTAGCTCCCCGAGCGGGCCGCACCGTTCATCTTGCCGCGGTGCGCGAACGCGGCCTGGGCCGCTGGCACGTTGGCCGGGTCGCCCAACCACGCCTTGAGCGCCGGCGCTTGGAGCGCACGGCCGTACGAGTACGAGAGCTCCCACGGGTGGGGCCCACGCTTGTTCATCTCGTTGAGACGGTTCGTCGCCTGCTCGTCGGTCTGGCCACCGGAGAGGAACACGATGCCGGGGATCGCTACGGGCACCGTCCAGCCGAAGCAGCGGAGCGTCTTCTCGGCGACCTCTTCGTCGGACGCCTGGTTCTTCGCGTCGTAGCCCGACAGCACCATGTTCGGCTTGAGCAGGATGCCCTCGAACAGGACGCGCTGGCGATGCAGCTCGTGGAACAGCTCGGCTTGTGCTTCGGCTGTCACGTCGCTCGCCCGGTCGATCGTGTGCGAACCCTCCATGTAGACCTCGGGCTCGACGATCGGCACGATGCCCGCGGCCTGGCACAGCGCTGCGTAGCGCGACAGCGCGTGCGCGTTGACCTCGTAGCAGTAGCGCGAGGGCAGGTTGTCAGTGATGGTGTACGTGGCACGCCACTTCGCGAACCGGGCGCCCAGCGCGTGGTACTCCTCGAGCCGCTCGGCCAGGCCGTCGAGACCCTCGGTCACCGTCTCGCCGTCGGACAGCGCGAGCGGCTTCGCGCCCGTGTCAACCTTGATCCCGGGGATGATGCCCTTCTCGGCGAGCAGCTTCGGGAACGGCGTACCGCTCAGCGAGTCCTGGCGGATCGTCTCGTCGAAGAGGATCACTCCGCTGACGAAGTCCTCGACACCGGGTGTCGTGAAGAGCAGGTCGCGGTAGGCGCGCCGGTTGTCTTCGGTGGACTCGACCTTGATGGAGTCGAACCGCTTCTTGATCGTGCCGCTCGACTCGTCGGCGGCGAGGATCCCCTTGCCCGGCGCAACGAGTGCCTGCGCGTTCGCGCGAAGCGCGTCGGTGTCGATGTTGTGCGGTCCGGTCACGCGATCACTCCCATTCGATGGTGCCTGGTGGCTTGCTGGTGATGTCATAGGCGACCCGGTTGACCCCGGGCACCTCGTTGATGATCCGCGAGGCCATCCGCTCGAGCAAGTCGTGCGGGAGGCGGGCCCAGTCGGCGGTCATCGCGTCTTCCGACGTGACCGCCCGGATGATGACCGGGTACTCGTACGTGCGGCCGTCGCCCATGACGCCGACCGTCCGGACGGCGGGGAGCACGGCGAAGCTCTGCCAGATCTCGCGCTCGAGGCCGGCCCGCTTGAGCTCCTCGAGCACGACGGCGTCGGCCAGGCGCAACGTGTCGAGACGCTCGGGAGTGACCTAGCCGATGATCCGCACCCCCAGTCCCGGGCCGGGGAACGGCTGGCGCCAGACGATCTCCTCGGGGAGCCCGAGCTCTTCGCCGATCGCCCGCACCTCGTCCTTGAAGAGCGCACGGAGCGGCTCCACGAGATCGAACTTCATGTCCTCGGGGAGTCCGCCGACGTTGTGGTGCGACTTGATCATCGCGTTGTCGCCGCCACCGGACTCGACGATGTCGGGATACAGGGTGCCCTGCACGAGGAACCGGGCGTCCTCCAGGTCGGTCGCGACTTCCTCGAACACGCGGATGAACGTCTCGCCGATGAGCTTGCGCTTGGACTCGGGGTCGGTGATCCCGCCGAGCGCGGCGAGAAAGCGGTCGGCCGCCTTCACGTGGATCAGGTCGACCTGGAACTGGGCGCGGAACGTCTCCTCGACCTGATCGGCCTCGTTGAGGCGCAGCAGCCCGGTGTCGACGAACACGCACGTGAGCTGATCGCCGATGGCGCGATGGACGAGGGCCGCGGCGACTGCGGAGTCGACGCCACCCGACAGGCCGCAGATCACTCGTTCGTCACCGACCTGTGCGCGCACCTCGGCGACGGCTTCCTCGATGATGTTCGTGTTGGTCCACGTCGGACGACACGAGCACACGTCGAAGAGGAAGGCGCGCAGCACGTCCTGCCCGCGCTCGGTGTGCGCGACCTCGGGATGGAACTGGACGCCGTACACGCCACGCTCGCGATCTTCGAGCGCGGCAACCGCCGCACCCGCCGACGAGGCGGTGACGGTGAACCCGTCCGGGGCAGCAGTGATCGCGTCGCCATGGCTCATCCACACGGACTCGGACTCGGGCAGCTCGGCCAAGAGCACGGACGACCCCTGGCGCTTCATCGCTGTCCGGCCGTACTCACCACCGCCGGTCTGCTCGACGTTGCCACCGAGCTGCTGCGCGACGAGCTGCGCGCCGTAACAGATACCGAGCACCGGTACGTCGGCGTCATAGATCGCAGGGTCGATCGACGGCGCGTGCTCGACGTGCACCGACGCGGGACCGCCCGAGAAGATGATGCCCTTCGGCCGCTTCGCGAGCATCTCGGCGATCGGCATCGTGCGCGGCACGATCTCGGAGTACACCCGCGCCTCGCGCACTCGACGTGCGATCAGCTGCGCGTACTGCGCTCCGAAGTCGACGACGAGGACGGTGTCATGACCATCGCTCATCTCGATCCCCTCCTACGCTCCGCGAGCTGCCTGCGCCGAGCGGACGATCTGTGCTCAGCGACCCATTCCGACGCCCTGGGCCCGCTGGAGCGACTTGCCCTCGGTCTGCAGCGACGGCGCCACCATGACCTCGGCCTTCTGGAACTCTTTGAGCGTCTCGTAGCCGGTCGTCGCCATCGAGGTGCGCAAGGCGCCGAACAGGTTGAGGCGACCGTCGTTCTCGTGGGCCGGCCCGACGAGGATCTCGGCGAGGCTCGCCCGGCTGCCGGCCTGCACCCGTGCGCCCCGGGGGAGCGAGGGGTGGAAGGTCGCCATGCCCCAGTGGTAGCCCCGACCCGGCGCCTCGTAGGCGCTGGCGAGCGGCGATCCGATCATGACGGCGTCGGCACCACACGCGATCGCCTTCGCGATGTCGCCACCGGTGCGCATGCCACCATCCGCGATGACGTGCACGTAGACGCCCGTCTCGTCGAGGTGGCGGATCCGTGCGCCCGCAGCGTCGGCGATCGCGGTCGCCTGCGGAACGCCGATGCCGAGCACGCCGCGGCTCGTGCACGCCTGACCGGGACCGACGCCGACGAGGATGCCGACGGCACCCGTGCGCATCAGGTGCAGCGCGGTGGAGTACGACGCGCACCCGCCCACGAGGACGGGGAGATCGAACTCACGGATGAACTTCTTGAGGTTGAGCGGCTGACGCGACGCGTCCTTCGACACGTGCTCCGCGGAGACGACCGTCCCCTGGATGACCAGCATGTCGAGCTCGGCTTCGACGACCGCGCTCGCGAAGTGCTCGACGCGTTGTGGCGTGAGCGACGCGCATGCGGTGACGCCGGCTTCCTTGATCTCACGGATGCGCTGTCCGACGAGCTCTTCCTTCATCGGCTCGGAGTAGATCTCCTGCATGCGACGCGTCGCCTTCTCGGACGTGAGCGCGGCAATCTCCTCGAGCAGCGGCTCAGGATCGTCGTAGCGCGTCCACAGGCCTTCGAGGTTCAAGCACCCGAGGCCACCGAGCTCGGCCAACTCGATCGCGCTCTTCGGCGACACGACCCCGTCCATCGCGGAGGCGATGAGCGGCAGCTCGAACTTGTACGCGTCGATCTCCCAGGTGATGTCGACGTCCTCGGGATCTCGCGTTCGTCGACTGGGGACGATCGCGATGTCGTCGAACCCGTAGGCCCGGCGACCGGACTTGCCGATCCCGATCTCGACTTCCACCCGAGACGCTCCCCTCAGCCGTACTTCCTGCGCAGGACTTCGAGGATACCGCTCGATCGGCGGGAGCCCGGACCGTGCCCCGGATCGGGTCCGAGACCGGACCCTCAGGGGCGCTCGGGAGCGCTCAGGAGTGGGTGACGCCGACCAGGTGCTCGAGGAAGTCGACCAGGATCCGCGCGGTCGCACCCCAGACGGTCTCACCGGGGAGCTCGAAGAAGTGGATGGCCCGATCGGCACCCGCGTCCGGTCCGTACTCGGACGGGATGTCCCAGCGCTCCTCCCGGTAGGCCGCCGGGTCGAGGAGCTCGGAGATCCCGACGTCGAACACCGAGACGACCTCGGTGAAGTCCGGAGCCAGATCCGGTCGCCCGTCGAGGAGGCCGACGAACGGAGTGAGCACGAACCGGCCGGCGACCGTGGTCAGGGTGCGGACCTCGGCCACGATCTCTACTCGGGCCGGATCGAGCCCGATCTCCTCGTGGGCCTCCCGGAGCGCGGCGTCCTCCAGCGATCCGTCCACCTCTGGCTCGAGCTTCCCACCCGGGAACGCGATCTCGCCCTGGTGCGACGGCATCGTCTCCGGTCGCTTGGTGAGGATCACGCGCGCTTCGGCCTGCTCTCCGGGGGATGCCGACTCCTCGAACCAGGCCATGAGCACCGCGGCGGCTCGGGCGGTGGCGGGCACCTCCACCCGCGTCGGCGCAGGAAGGCTCGCGGCCGCTGCACGCACGTCGGCGAGCGAGAACCGACGCTCGGCGGCGGCGAGACGGGTCCACGACGGCCGGCCACCCGGACGCGCCGAGCCCGGTCGCGGGATGCGCTGGTCGCCTCCCCGCTCTGTTCCAGTCATCCGACGAACCTCAGAGTCGGAACGGTCTGTCCACGCGGCGAGATGGCCTCGGGCGCGAAGCAGCCCCGCACCACCGCCGCCCGCAGCAGCGCCGAAGGCGGGCGAGGACGGTGGTGGTGCGGGGCTGCGGAGTTCAGGTGCTACTTGCCGACCTTGGCGAGCACGTCACGGCTCGTGAGGATGAGGAGATCCTCACCATCGACCGCGATCTCGGTGCCGCCGTACTTCGAGTAGACGACGGTGTCGCCGACCTTCACGTCCATCGGGACGATCTCACCGGTGTTCTCGGCGCGACGCCCGGGACCCACCGCCAGGACTTCGCCCTGCTGGGGCTTCTCCTTGGCGGTGTCGGGGATGACGAGGCCACTGACCGTGGTCTCTTCGGGCTCGTTGGACCGGACGACGATGCGGTCATCCAGGGGCTGCAGCTTCATTCGTTTCGCCTCCTGCGGCGCTCACGGTGGGATCGGTCGCTGGCACTCGATAGGGGCGAGTGCTAACGCTCCAAGATACCCGGCTGCTCCGAGGCGGGCAAGCCCGCCGCCCTCCCCCTCCCCCCTCCCCCCGGGGGGCCAACGCTCAGCCTCGGGTGGGCAACCGCAGGCCGGGGTCGACGCCGGTGTCGAGCGGGGTGGGGCCGTCGGCCCGCAGCCGCCACCACGCGGCCGCGGCGATCATGGCCGCGTTGTCGGTGCACAGGGCCGGCGGCGGCAGGAACGCCCGGCGACCGGTCGCGGCGGCCACCTCGTCGACCCGGGCTCGCAAGGCCGAGTTCGCGGCCACGCCACCGCCGAGCACCAGGTTCGGGGAATCGGCCGCATCGGCCGCGGCCACGAGCTTGTCGACGAGCTGGTCGACGACCGCGGCT
>JBBQFJ010000134.1:0-8902 GCA_038321755.1 Acidimicrobiia bacterium
CCGGTCGTGGCGGTCCCGCGCTTGCCGTTGGCCTGCACCGCGGTCGACGCGCCGAACGGGTTGCCGCCGTCGGTGACTGCGCTGCCCAGGGTGCCGAACCAGCCCATCCAGGCCTTCATCGCGGCCTCCTGGGCCTCCGGCGTCTCGGCCATCGCCCCACCGGTGTAGGCGAACACGTACTTGCCCATGTCCTGCTCCTGTTCGTTTGTTGTTTCGGTTGAGAGCGTCCGGGTGACGCCCCGGTAAGAGGACGAACGGGGATTCCCGAGATGGACACCAGGGAGGGAGCTCCACCGGGAGTGCATCGGGGGCCTAGAGCTCCCCGAGGCGCAGATGGTGGGGGAACGCGAAGGTCTCGAGCTCGCCGGGCGCGGCCGTGCGGGCGAGCGAGTGGTACCGGCGGTGCGCGAACAGCCACCCTTCGTCGTGGCGCGCGTAGCGGTCGTGGTAGACGCCGAAGGCGTTGTTCACCCGCCCGGTCTCGACATCGCTGCGGAGCTCACACATGTACATGCGCCCGTCGGCGCGCAGGTCGTCGCCACCCACCGCGACCTCGATTCGGGTGTTGAGGATCACGAACTCGAAGAAGTCGAACCGCTCGAGCGCGTTGCCGATGAAGGTGCCGAGCGCCTCGGCGCCGACGAAGCGCAGCACGTCGCCACCCCGGGTGTCGACCTCCACGACGGCGTCGGGCAGGAACAGCGCGTCGAGCTCGGGCCAGGCGCGTCGAGTGACGACGTCGGCGTAGGCGCTTTGGAGCCGGCAGATGGCGACGTAGTCGTCGGTCTCGGTGGGAGCGTGGGTCACGCCGCGACCCTCACCGATCGCGGCGGGTGATGCAAGCGCTCGCCGGCCCTGATCGGCAGGCGCCGGGCGGTCGCACGCACCAGAATGTCCCCGTGGCCTACGCGCTCGGGATCGATGTCGGCACCACCAACGCCAAGGCGGCCCTCGTCGCCGACGACGGCACGATCGCGGCGAGCGCCTCGCGCCCGATCCCCACCAGCCGCCGCGAGGGCGACATCGCCGAGCAGAGCCCGACCGCGCTGTGGGACGCGGTCGTCGACGCGGTGCGCGAGGCCACCGCCGCGGCCCCGGCTGCCGCTGCCTCGGTCGGCGCGGTGCTCTGCGCGAGCCAGTACTCCTCCACGGTCCCGGTCGACGCGGCGGGGAACCCGACCGGCGAGATCGTGCTCTACCTCGACATGCGGGGCACCGACCACTCCTTCGCGATCATGGAGAGGTTCCCCGAGTCCTTCGAGGCGTTCATCGACCACCACGGCATCCCGACTGTGGGCGGCGGTCTCTCGCTCGCGCACCTCCTCCACTACCAGCTCGACCAACCCGAGGTGCACGCCAGGACCGCGGCCTACCTCGAGCCGATGGACTTCGTGAACCTGCGCCTCACCGGGCAGATCGCCGCGACGCAGTGCACGATGCTCACCGCACAGGTCTGCGACAACCGCGCGATCGGCACGGTCGAGTACGACGCGGAGCTCGTGCGCTTCGCCGGCCTCGACGCCGACCGGCTGCCCCCGCTCGTCGCCATCGACGCCGCGGTCGGCCCGCTGCTCCCGGCGATCGCCGAGCAGCTCGGCCTTCCCGCCGACGTGGTCGTGTACGCCGGGGTGAACGACAGCCAGGTCGGCGCGATCGCCACCGACGCGTACCGTGCCGGGCGGGCCGGGGCGATGATCGGCACGACCAGCGTGCTGCTCCAGACGATGGACCACAAGGACACCGACCTCGACCACGAGATCGCGTCGATCCCCGGGCCGTTGGGCGACCGCTACGTGGTGTTCGCCGAGAACGGTCTCGGCGGCAAGGCGCTCGAGCACGTGCTCGCGAACCTGGTGTACGCCTCCGACGCGCTCGCCGACCACGTCGCCGCCGATCACTTCGAGTTCCTCGACGACGCCCTGCGCTCGGTCCCCGCAGGAAGCGGCGGCGTGCTGTTCCTCCCCTGGCTCCGGGGCTCCCTCGCGCCGCGCGCCGACACCCGGATGCGGGGAGCGTTCGTCAACCTCTCGCTCGACAGCAGTCGCATGCAGATGGTGCGGGCCGTGGTCGAGGGGATCTGCCACAACCTCGCCTGGCTCGAGCCCTTCGTGGAGACGTTCACCGCGGAGCACGTCGACGAGGTCGTCTTCGGTGGGGGCGCGGCGCGCTCGCCGGTGTGGGCCCAGATCCTCGCCGACGTCGTCGACCGGCCAGTCCGTACCCTGCAGGCACCGGACTTCGCGAACGCGCGCGCCGCGGCGCTGCTCGCGCACCAGCGCGCCGGCGTGCTGGACGCCGACGACCTCGCCGGGCTCGTGGTCACCAATGCCGAGTTCGAGCCCGACCCGGCGAGCCGGGGCGTCCACGACGCGATGCACGAGCAGTTCGTCGCCGCGTTCGACGCGCTCCAGCCCCTCTCGCACGCACTGAACGCATGAAGGACGGATCTGATGGCTGACTTCCCGTACGCCGACCGGTTCCCGATCAACCGCACCCTGCCGGTCGAGGGTCGCGATCGCGGCGAGCTGCTCGCCGAGCTGCGCGAGATGGCGAAGGGGGAGGACGCGTTCTGGGAGACGGGGCGGTGCTCGGGCACCATGTACTGCGGCGACCACGACCACTATGACTTCATGAACCAGGCGTTCGCCACGTTCTCACACGCGAACATCCTCCAGCGCGACATGTTCCCGAGCGCGACGAAGTTCGAAGCCGAGGTCATCGCGATGACGCTCGACATGCTCCACGCGGAGGCGGTCACCGACGGGCAGCCGGTCGGCATGGTCACGACCGGCGGGACGGGGAGCATCCTGCACTCGATGCTCGCCTACCGCGAGCAGGCCCAGCAGGTGCGCGGGATCACCGCGCCCAACGTCATCAAGCCTGAGACCGGGCACCCCGCGTTCGACAAGGCGTGCCACCTCCTCGGGATCGAGCTGCGCAAGGTCGCCGTCGACCCGAGGACCGCGCAGGCCGACGTCGCCGCGGTCGCCGCGGCGATCGACGACTCCACCGCTGCGGTCATCGCCTCTGCGCCCAACTACGGCTACGGCACCATCGACCCCGTCGCCCAGCTCTCCGACCTCGCGCTGGAGCGGGGGATCGGGCTGCACGTCGACGGGTGCCTCGGTGGGTTCATCCTCCCTTGGGGCCAGGAGCTCGGGTACGACATCCCGCTCTTCGACTTCCGGGTCCCCGGCGTCACCTCGATCTCGGCCGACACCCACAAGTACGCGTACGGCCTCAAGGGCACGTCGGTGCTCGCGTTCCGGAACCGACCGTTGCGCGACGGCCAGTACTTCTTCCTCACCGACTGGACCGGCGGCAAGTACTGCTCACCGGGGATCGAGGGTTCCCGCTCGGGCGGCCTCCTCGCGGCGACGTGGGCCGGGATGCTCGCGATCGGTCGCAGCGGCTACCTCGGGTACGCGAAGCAGATCTTCGAGACCGCGTTCGCGATGCAGGACGCGGTGCGCTCGCACCCCGAGCTGCGCATCATCGGCGCGCCGACGTTCTGCTTCAGCTTCACCTCCGACGAGTTCGACATCTACCACGTGAACGACGCGATGCGGGCGAAGGGCTGGCGCTTCAACGGCCAGCAGTACCCGAACGCGATCCACATGGCGGTGACGCGACCCCAGACCCAGCCCGGCGTGGTCGAATCGTTCGCCGCCGACCTCACCGAGGCGATCGCGTACGCTCACGAGCACCGCGACGAGGCGCCCAAGAGCGGTGCGATCTACGGGGGCATCCCCGGCGGCTCGACGCCCGAGGCCGACGAGTTCATCCGGACCGTGATGACCGAGATGATGGACGGTCAGCAGGAGCTGCCGTGCTGAACGTCGAGATCGAGCCGATCGCAACGGAGCAGCTCGAGCGAATCATCGGTCCGGAGCGATCCGCGCAGTTCGAGGAGGCGGCAGCCTCGGCTCGGGAGCTCCTCGCCGGCCGTCGGGTCGTCAACGTGAACTCGACCGCCAACGGCGGCGGTGTCGCCGAGCTCCTCCAGACGCTGCTGTCGTACGCGCGGGGAGTGGGCGTCGATGCCGATTGGATCGTCATCGATGCGGAACCGGAGTTCTTCGACGTCACGAAGCGGATCCACAACTGGCTCTACGGCGCACCCGGCGACGGCGGCCCGTTGGGACCGCCGGAGCACGCACGCTACGAGGCGGTGATGCGCGCGAACGCCGCCGCACTCCCTTCCTTCGCCGGCCCGAACGACATCGTGATCCTGCACGATCCCCAGACCGCGGGCCTCGCCGACGCAGTACGGGCCACGGGTGCCAAGCTCGTCTGGCGTTGCCACGTCGGACGGGACACGCCGAACGAGTACACCGAAGAAGGGTGGGAGTTCCTCCGCCGCTACGTGCAGGATGCGGACGCCTTCGTCTTCAGTCGCGCCGAGTTCGCACCGAGCTGGGTGGATCCCGATCGCCTGTTCGTCATCCCTCCGTCGATCGACCCGCTCTCGACCAAGAACCAGCCGCTCACCGACGAGCAGGTGCTCGGGATCCTGCAGTACGTCGGTCTCCTGGGCGGGCACGCCGATCCACCCTCCGTTCCCTTCGTGCGGCGCGACGGCTCGCCGGGACGGATCGGGCGACGCGTCGACGTCCTCCAGACCGGCCCGCCGCCACCGCCGAGCGCACCGCTGGTCGTGCAGGTCTCCCGTTGGGACTGGATGAAGGACATGACCGGAGTGCTCCGCGGCTTCGCCGCGCATCTCGACGCGGGGGACGCGCACCTCGCGCTGGTCGGGCCGGCCGTGCACGGCGTCGACGACGACCCCGAGGCCGGACTGGTCCTCGACGAGTGCATGGGCGCCTGGGGCGAGCTCCCGGAGCACCTGCGCGAGCGGGTGCACCTGGCGTGCGTTCCGATGCACGACCCCGACGAGGCCGCGATCATCGTCAACGCGCTCCAGCGCCATGCCGCCGTGGTCGCCCAGAAGAGCCTCGCCGAGGGCTTCGGGCTCACCGTCACCGAGGCGATGTGGAAGCGCCGGCCCATCGTCGCCAGCCGCGTCGGGGGCATCGCCGACCAGATCACCGACCGCGAGCACGGCCTCCTCATCGACGATCCCCATGACCTCGATGGATTCGGTCGGGCGGTTCGCCTCCTGCTGGAAGACCGTCCCCTCGCCGACCGGCTCGCATCCGCCGCGTACGAGCGCGCTCACGAGCAGTTCCTCGGGGACCGGCACCTCGAGCGCTACGCGGTGCTGTTCGCCTCACTCTGACGAACCCCGACCACGCGCGAGTGCCCGAGTCCTGCGGCGGTGCGCTTCAGGCGCGCAGGTAGTGCTCGGCGCGCAACCACTCTTCGGTGCGGCGCATGCCGGCGTCGAGGTCGACGCGCGGCTCGTATCCGAGGACGCGTCGCGCCTTGTCGATCGAGACCGTGCCGTGACCAGCCAACATGCGCATCGTTGCGGCCGAGGCTTCGCTTCGCCGGCCCAACCCGCGCGACACGCGGCCGAGCACCTCTGCGACCGCGACGGCCACGCGCGTTGGCGCGACGGGCGCCGGATGGATGCCCAACATGCGGGAGTAGTGAGCGAAGAACACCGCGGCGGTCACCGCCGTGCCGCCCGTGACGTTGAAGATCTGGCCGGTGGCGGCCTCGGCGTCGGCCGCGAGGAGGACGGCGTCGACGAGGTCGTCGATGAAGACCGGGTTGAACGCTCCTCGTCCGTGCGCGGGGAGGAGCACCTGGTGGCGGCGGAGCATCTCGACCGGCACGATGGTCCAGGGTCGCGACCCCGGGCCGTATACGTCGCCGGGGCGCAGGATGGTGGCGACGACCTCCCCGGCGGCGTGGGCCTGCAGGACCACCTGCTCTCCGGCGATCTTCGTGTCGCCGTAGGGCGCGCCGGTCAGGCGCACCGGGGAGTGCTCGTCGACCGGGTCGGGCCGGGCGTGCCCGTACACCGCGGCGGACGAGAAGTGCACGAACCGGTCGGCCCCGCCCGCGACGACCGCGTCGAGGACGTGTCGCGTCCCGCGCACGTTCACCCGCCAAGATCGCTCGGCGCCGGCGACGTTCGAGACGGCCGCCGCGGTGTGCACGACGAGGTCGCAACCCGCCGCGTGCGCCTGCCAGGGGCCGGGCTCGCTCACGTCACCCGCCACCACATCCCCCGCAGGGTCGGCGGCCACATCCATGCCGCGCACCTCGGCGCCGCGGGCTCGGTAGGCGTCGGCCACGGCTCGCCCGATGAAGCCGAGCGCGCCGGTCACGAAGACCCTCGCCGGGGTCACCGCCGGGCCTCGCGCGACCCCGCGGCGCGGGCCTGGTGCCGGCGAGCCCGCTGTTCGACCCGGCGCTGCAGCGCGAACGCGAGTCGCGGTGAGAGGCCGAGGAGACGGACACCGATGCCGCGCCGGTGCGGGACCGTCGCGACGAGACCACGCGAGCCCATCAGGCGCACCCCAGCCGCGGCGACGGCGTCGGGCTCCAGGAGCCGTCGCCCGGTGAACGACATGAGCTGGCGCGGATCGCGCACGTCGACCATCGGCGTGCGAATGCCGTCGGGCAACAGACACTTGACTGCCACACCGGTGTCGCGGAGCTCGGCGGCGAACGCGACGCTGAACGCTCGTACTCCGTGCTTGGCTGCCGAATACGCGGCGAGGTGCGGGGTGGGCGCCCAGCCGGCCATCGACGCAACGTTCAGGATCGTGCCGCCGTCACGGGTGAGCATCACGCGCGCCACGGCTCGCGAGCCGTGGATCACACCGAGCAGGTTCACCCGCACGATGGTCTCGATCTCGAGGGTGCTCTGGTCGAGGACGTCGCCGCGCCCGGTGACTCCGGCGCAGTTCACCCACACTGTCGGCGCCAGCTCCTCCGCGAGCGCACGGCAGGCGTCGGGGTCGGTCACGTCGAGTGCGCGCGGCGTGCCGTGCAGGTCGACCGGCACGGCGTCGTAGCCGGCCGACGCGAGCATGACCGCGAACGCCGAGCCGAGCCCCCCGGCACCGCCCGTGATCACCGCGGTCCCGACCATCCGCCGCTCCCGCTGCCCGTCAGGTGTGCTCGGCGGCATACATGCCATGGAAGTCGTCGAGGCCCGGGGGATTCGTGTTCTCGCGGTCGTCGATCACCACCTGCACGACGGCCGGCTTGTTGGACGCACAAGCGCGTTCGAACGCGGGACGGAGCTCGTCGGGATGTTCGACGGACTCGCCGTGGCATCCCAGCGCTCGCGCCACTTCGTCGTAGCGGACCCGGGTGTGCTTCACGCCCACGGTCGTCCCCGCGACCTTCTCCATGTACCGCTCCTCCATGCCCCACGCGAAGTCGCACGCCACGACGACGATCACGTTCGCGTGGTGGCGTGCCGCCGTCTCGAGCTCCTGGAGGTTGAAGCCGAAGGCACCATCGCCGGTCAGCAGGCACACGGGCCGGTCGGGGTTGGCGAGCTTGGCGCCGATCGCGTAGGGCAGCCCGGTGCCGAGCTGCCCGAAGTGCCCGGTCCAGAGCAGCGAGCGTGGTCGACGGAAGGTGAACGCGAGGTGAGCCCACAGGCCGGTGTTGCCGCCGTCGAGGCAGATGATCGCGGAGTCCTCGAAGAATCGCGCCACCTCGACCGCAAGGCGACCCGGATGCACCGGGGTGGTGTCGATCGCGCCGTAGGAGTCGATAAGCGCGTCGCGGAAATCTTGGTACTCGCGCGAGTAAGTCGTCGCGGCGTCCCCCGCCCCGTGCGCCCGACCGGGACCGCGCAGGCGTGCGAGCAGTGCTTCGAGCCCGGCCTTGGCGTCACCGACGAGGGCGACGTCGACGACGCGGTTCACGCCGATCTGGGCCGGGTCCGCGTCGAGGTGGATGAGCCGCTGCCGCTCCGGCCCCGCCCATCCGGGGGGCATGAGGTACTGGACGGTCTCGCCGACCTGCGTGCCGACCGCGAGGATCACATCGGAGTCGAGATGCGCGGGCGTCCCCCACGGGAATGCCATCCCGATCGACTGCGAATGATCTTCGGGGAACGCGCCGCGCGCGCCGGCGGTCGTCATCACGAGCGCACCCAGATGCTCGGCAACCCCACGCAGCGCTTCGGCGGCATCGGCGCGGTGCACCCCGTGGCCGGCGAGGATCAGGGGGAAGCGCGCCCCCGCGAGCAACGCGGTCGCGGCGTCGAGCGTGTCGGCGTCAGGGGCACCCGGCGCGGCCCGGTACTCGACCGGGTCGAGGATGCTGAACTCGGACTCGTCGACCTACTCGCCGAGCACGTCACTCGGGATCTCGAGGAACACCGGTCCCGGCCGCCCGCTGAGCGCCTGTCGGAAGGCCTCCCGCACGAACTCAGGGATGCGGAGCGCCTCCTCCACGGTGGCGGCGAACTTCGTGACCGGGCGCAACACCTCCACCTGCGGCCCGTACTGGAACCGTCCCCGCCGCAACGCGTGCAGGCTGCGCCGCACCCGCTGCGTGCCGATCGCCAGCAGGGGTACGCCTTCCATCCACGCGCACACGATCCCGGGGATCATGTTGGCGACGCCCGGCCCCCCCGCCGCGCCGACGACAGCCATGCGACCCGTGCTGCGCGCCCACGCGTCCGCCATGTGGACCCCGGCGCTCTCGTGGCGCGGCCCGAAGATGCTCAGTCCCGTCGTCTCGGCGCTGCGCAACATGCGCGACTGGCTGATGTCCGAGATCGAGAAGAGCGCATCGACGCCCTCGGCGGCCAGTGCCCGTACCAAGATCTCCCCGCCATCGACGCGTGCCATGGGATCGACACTACGAACGGGGCCGAAGCACGGATAGGGCCAATGGTCCTCAGGTCGTCGGTCTCCCGCGCTGCTTCAGGACGAAAGCCTCTGGGCAGTGCCGGACATCGTTCGTACCGTGGACCTACATCGAGAAGACACTCAGGACGACTGATAGGAGCAGGGACATG
>JBBQFJ010000135.1:0-8686 GCA_038321755.1 Acidimicrobiia bacterium
CGATCACGAGCTCGCCGGTCACCGCTCGGCTGTGGGCAGCGAGCTCGACCTGCCCCCGCTCGGCCAGCCACGCCGTCGTCGCGGCGGCGACTTCGGCCTCGGCCCGCCGCCACGCATGCTCCAACACGAGCGCGTCGACCCGAGTCATCTCCTCGACGAGGGTCCGAGTCGCGTCGTCGAGCTCGGCAACGTCGTTCGGCACCGGTGATCGGTTGGCGGCGGCGACGTGGGATGGCGCGGGGTGGCCGGCCCGATACGCCAACGCGACCAGGCAGTCGTCGAGTCGCTCGACGACACCCACCCACGCGCAGCTGTCGAGGCGGGCGATCGCCCGTTCCGCTAGCTCGTCGTGGGGGAGGTCGGTCGACGCGAGGACCCGGTGCGGCTCGGGACTCCCGACCAGCGCGCGCGCCTGGTAGTTGTGGATCCGGGCCTGGCCCTCGGGATGCCGGACGAACTCAGCGAACGTCGGCGCTTCGACGATGACGGTCTCGTGCAGGGCCTGACCCGGGAACCGTCGCAGCTGGTGGTACCACGACAGCGTGCGCGCAACCGGCTCGCGCATGGTCGTCAACACGGTGATGTCGGGGAAGCGCTCGATCGGGCGCAGCCCGAAATGACCGCAGAAGAGCTGATAGCGCTCCGGGTCACTCATCGCGACCCACTCCGCGTAGCGCTCGGCCGGACACACGGCCTCCGCCGGGTACATCGCGGCGAGCACACGCCGCATCGTTATTCCGGCGGCCTTCTTGACGTGCAGGAAGTACGCCCTTCCGCCGAAGGGGCCGACCTCGTCGCCGCCGGGTGCGGGGTGCACGGTCACCGCGCCGCTTCGAGTCGCAACCAGGCGACGGCGATGCCGCGCGGCTCGGTTCGCTGGTCGCCCGCTTCCGTCGGGCGCCAGGGCGGCGGAAGCGGCGTACGCACGGTGACCCGGGTCCAGGGGCGATGCCCCGGCGCGGGCACCGGGCCGCCGAAGATGATCCCGTGCTCGTGAGGGCGCCGTTCGAGCAGGACTGGGACGCCATCGACGAGGACCTCGACCCCGGCCAGCATTTCGGCGTCGACGGCCGCGTGGACGAGCACCTCGACGCACGCGCCGGGCGAGGTCCGGACCGGGACATCGATGGTGGCGTCTCGCGCCGCACCCGTCCAGCGAACCAGGCCGACGGGTGCACCCTCGGCCTCCCACCAACCATCGCCCCAGAACGGGTCACCGGCCGAGACGGTGACCGCACCCACGAGCGGGACACTGCGTCGCGTCAGCTCGCGCACGCACCGTTCGTCGTGGAGGCGGCGGGCGAGCGCTCGGCGGTCGGCCGCGAGGCGGTCCACCGCCTCGCGGTACAGCGCCAGGTCGAGCTGATTGAGCTCGAGCACGAGCTCGAGGTCGGCGTCCGAGAGCGCGGCGGGGCTGCTCGGCGCGTCGGCGACGTTGGCGGGGGCGACCGGCCCGACCGCGAGCGCGCCGAGCGCGTCGAGGATGACCTGGACCGAGATGTCGAAGTGCTCGGCGACCCCGACGGCACGGCATCGCTCGAGCGTCGCTCGCCCGTTGTCGAGGAGCACGGCGTCGGGTTGGTCGGGGAACTCCAGGATCTCGTCATCGACTGCCGCCCCCGCCCAGTAGGCCGCAAGCTCACCAGGGACCTCGAGGTCGCCGAGTGCGCGCGCCTGCCCGTTGCGGCAGATCTTCCTTCCATCCGGGTGCCGGATGAACGCGCTGAACGTCGGTGCAACCCGCGTCGCGAGGTCGTGCCATTGGGATTTCGGACGTTGCTGGACGAACCGGTGCATCGAGATCACTCGCTCCACCGGGCTGCGGACCATCGTCACGGTGGCGAACGCAGCCTCGAAGAAGGGATCGAACCGCGCGCCGAAGTGGCCCCAGTAGAGCAGGGAGTCGCGCATCGCGGCCGGGGGTTGGTTCAGGAACCCCCGCCACAGGTGGTGCGGGCACACGGTGTCGATCGGCCACAGCGGTTCGAGAATGCGCCGGAGCGTCGTGCCGGCCGTCTTCGGGATGTGGAGGAAGTAGACCGGTTCGCCGCCGTTGGGCAGCGGCGCGAGGTGCTCCTCCGGGCGTGGCTCGGCCGACGCGTCAGTCGTTGCTGGAACCATGAGCGATGTCGCCGGCGCGCGGCGCGAGGTACGGCGTCGGGTCGACCGGTGCACCGGCGATCCGGACCTCGAAGTGGAGATGAGGACCGGTGGCCACACCGGTCTGGCCCGCGAGGCCGATCTCGGTCCCGGCACCGACCCGCTGGCCTACTCGCACCTCGAGCACCTCCATGTGTCCGTAGAGCGTCGTGAGACCGTCGCCGTGGTCGATCACGACTGCGTTGCCGTAGCCGCCCTGCCACCCCGCGGCCACGACCACGCCCGCCGCGGCGGCGCGCACGGGCGTCCCGAGCTCGGCGTCGATGTCGTCACCGGCGTGGAGCTTCACGACACCGTAGACGGGGTGCAGCCGCGGGCCGAAGCCGCTCACGATGGGGCCGTCGACCGGTCGGAGCAGGAAGCCCCCCGTCGGGGTGAGCGGCGTGCTCGCGGTCGGCACCCGACCGAAGCTCGCGAGCCGGGCCGGGTCGTAGCCGGTCAGCTCGGGGACGTCGCCGACCTCGACGACGTGGAGCATGATGCCCGAACCGACGTAGACGCCGACGTGGTCAGATCCTTCGAGTCCGAAGAGGACGAGGTCGGCCGGTCGGAGCTGCGAGCCGTCGATACGGGTGGTGGCTTCGAACTGCGCGCCCGAGGCTGCCGGGAGCTGCGCGCCGCCCTGCTTCCAGGACTCAGCGACGAAGTCGGCGTCGCCGCCGACCGATCCACTCGCACTTCGTCCGAGCGAGCTCAGCAGTGCGCGCAGCGCGGTGGGGGGCGTGAACCGCCACTCGTCGACGAGGTGCACCGGGTCGACCGAGAACTCATCGGCCACCGCGACCGCGAGTTGGGCGAGCGCGTCCGAAGCGGCGGAGCGGGCGTCGGCCGAGCGGGCCGTCGCGTCGGCGAGCACCTGCTCTGCTTGCGCAACAGTGTCGGAAGTGGTGGAGGGGGCCTGCTTCGGACTCTCGACGGCCGTGCCGGGCGAGCCCGCGTACTCCGCCGCGAGCCCGAGGACCGAGTCCGCGTACGCCTCGGAGTGGTTGTAGCTGAGAACGGCTGCTCGGGGGTCGGTGATCGTGTCGTGCTGCGCAGCACAGAGGTACCGGGCTGCGCTGTAGATCGAGTCGAGGATGTTCTGGGGATCGGGCTCACCCGGTCCGCGCTCGGGTGCGCGGGTGCCGTACGCGGCCCACGTGGTGGGGATGAACTGCATCGGCCCGACGGCGCGGTCGAAACCCGGGTCCCCGTCCCAACGTCCGGCGTCCGTGTCGGCGATGAGCGCGGTGCCGTTCGTCCCGTCGAGGATCGGTCCGAGGATCGGCTTCGTCGCGGTGCCATCGGGCCCGATGGAGGAGCCGTTCGCGGTCCCGAATCCCGACTCGTTCCGTCCGATCGCGGCCAGAACGGTCCACCAGTCCGCGGGAGCGGTGCAGGTTCGCGCGGCCGCCTGGTACACGGCGAGCAGGCTCGCGGGGACTCCGGCGAGCGCCGCAGCGCGTGTGATCGGCGCGGTGAACGTAGCCACCGTGCGGCTGGCCACGCCGGCGACCCGCCGTTTGGTGTCGACGACCAGCTCCTCGTCGAGACGGGCGAGCGCGTCGGAGGCGAGCTGCGCGATCTGGCGGCGTCGGGCCGGCGTCGGGACGTAGGCCTCCTGGGCACTCACGGGCAGCGGCGCCAACCAGGCGATCGGTGAGCGTTCCTCGGGAGCCACGGTTCCCAGTGGACGAACCGCGCCCGTCGGGACGACGAAGCGCGTGGAGATGAGATCGACCGTCGAAGCGCCGTTGGGAGCCAGCACGGCGATGCCCTGGCCCACGTAGAGCCCCACATCGTCGAACCCGTCGGGGCCGTACACCGGAAGATCCCCCGGGCGGAGGTGGCCGACGTCGAGCTGCGGCAGCTGGGCGAACTGGGCGCCGCTGAAGTGCGGCAAGGTGACGCCGGCTTGCGCCCAGGCCACCATCGTGAGCCCCGACGCGTTCGACTCGTCGGGGCCGGCCGCGCCGTATTGGACGGGTTTGCCGAGCTGCAGCAGCCCCTGCAGCAGGACCGCCAGCGTCTCGTCGGGGACCTGCGCCCACTCGAGGAGGAGCGCGTTGGCGTCGACGCCCCAGCGGGATGCCACCGCCCCGGCGAGGGACGACATGGCGGTCGTCCACCGTGCGTCCACCGCTTCCGGCGCCAGGGTGCCGTCGGTGGCCGCGGCCTCGAGCGCGCCCGCCCGGAGCGCCGCGAGCTGACTCTTCGCGCGCAGGAGGGTGGCGCCCTCTTGCGCCAACGTCACGATCTGGGAGAGCTCGGCGCGCGTCGGGACGGCGGCGAGTGCGGGCAACAAGGGGGCTGGCGCGGGGGCCGGCCTCGACGGGGCGGCGTTGGGCGCCGGGTCCGGAGCAGGATCCGGCACCGGTTCAGGCGCCGGGGCCGGGGCGGGATCGGGCGTCGGTGCGGGGGGGTCGGTGACCGGTGCGGGGGGGTCGGTGACCGGTGCGGGGGGGTCGGCCCACGCCACGGCGGCCGTGGGCACGGTCAGGACGGTTGCGGTCGCGAGCGCGAGCAGGCCGTGCGCGACGCGCCGGCGTGCGCCGACCTGAACTCGCGCCGGGCGACGGGACATCACGAGCCTTCGGAGATCCGCGGATCCGCCGACGGGAGCGCGCCCGCGTCGGGCGCGTCCACCACCTGATGGAGCGCGACCCGGTCGTCCACCTCCGACGGTCCGGTTGCCTCCGACGGTCCCGGCCCCGTTTCCTCGGCGGAGCCGTTCCCGTTCGGGCCGGTCTGGCTCGCCCCGGCTGCTGCCGCTGCCTCGGACGCACCCGTCACCGCGGCCGCCGCGGCCGCCGCGCCCGAACGCTTGCGGCCGAGGCGCAACCGTCGACGCCGCTCACCCGACCCTCCGGCTGCGAGCGACGCCGCACCACCGGCGATCGCCGCCTCGGGCGCGACCGTGCTCACGACCTCCAACGGCGGACCCGCGCTTCCCGGGAGCGCGGCGGCCGAAGCCCCCGAACCGGCCCGTCGGTTGGTGGCGAATCCGGCCGCGATCGGCGGCACCAGGACCATCGCCAGGAGCCCGATCCCGGCCAGGACGAGGGGCAGCGTCGAGGTCGCGCCCCCGCGAAGCGTCACCCGGTGGGCCGCGCCCGCCGCGGTCCCGAGGCCGAGCGCCTCCTCGGCGGACGTCCCCGTGCCGGTCCCGCTCGTGTCGGTTGCGGTGGCGGCCGTCGTCGCGGTCGTCCCCTGACCGGACGCGGCAGTTCCACCCGCGCCGGTGGCCTTGCCGGTCGGACTCTGTGCCGCGGCGCTGGAGACACCGGCCCGCCGGCAGTCGTCGATCGAGAGCGGGGGCGGCGCCCCCGGGATCTCCTTCATTGCGTCGAACGCAACCTGCTGCAGGTTGGCCGGGAGCGGTGAGTACCCCAGCACCTCGGCCTTGCGCTGTCCATCGCAGAGGAAGTAGATGATGAAGCGACCCAGGGCCAGGCCTTTCGCGGGGTCGAAGCCGGTCGTCGGCATGATCGCGTAGCTGTAGCTCGAGATGGGATAGGCGTTGGCGTCGGGGTTCGAGTACACCCCGGCGAGGTTCTGGGTCCGGTCGGGGTTGATCACCGCCCGCGTCAGGGCGATCCCCACGTTGCCCGAGGTCGGGAGCACGTAGGCACCCGCGGCGTTCTTCGCCTTCACCACCGGTCGGCCGCGCTGGATGGCGTAGCTCGTCTCGACGTAGGTGATGGAACCGGCGCCGGTCTGTTCGTTGTTCACGAAGTCGGCGACTCCGTCGGAGAACTGGGCTGCGGCACCGTTGGCCGGCGGCGGAAATTGCGATCGGTTCCCGGGCTCGGGGAAGAGGTTCGGAACCGTGGCTCGCAGGTAGCCGGAGAACTGCGCGGAGGTGCCGGACCCGTCGGAGCGCACGACGGGCGTGATGCGCTGGTGGCCGTAGTTCGCGCCCCCGTTGTCGGCCTGGATGGCCGGGTCGTCCCAGAACTGGATCGTCCCGGTGAAGATCCCGGCCATGGTGGGCGCCGACAGCTGCAGGTTGGTCACCCGCTGTCCACCGACGGTGAGGTTGTACATGAGCGCGGTGCCACCGGCGACGATCGGCATGTAGGTGAACGGACGCGGCGACGTCTCCCCGGGCTGGAACGGGATCTCCGACACCGCGAAGTCGGCCTGGCCGTTGATGAAGAACTGCCGACCGGCGCTCGAGCCGTTCCCCTGGTAATCGATCTTGAGCCCGAAGCGCGCGACGTCGGCCCGCCACTGGGCAATCGCGTTCTCGGACCACGTGGAGCCATAGCCCCGCACGGTCGGCGAGGTCTGCGCTTCGGCCCCGCGAACACCGATGCCGAACGACGCGACACCGAGGACGATGCCGACAACGCCGGCGAGCGCGAGGCTGCGCGTGACGACGAGACGGAACCGCGTCATCCGAACCGGCCCTGGACGTAGTCGGCGGTGCGCGGGTCGTCGGGGTTGTTGAAGATCTTCTCGGTCGGGCCGATCTCGACGATCGCGCCCGGCTTGCCCTCATCGACGTTGAAGAACGCGCATGTGTCGGAGACACGCTGCGCCTGCTGCATGTTGTGGGTGACGATGACGATCGTCACCTCCTCCTTGATCTCCGCGATGGTCTCCTCGATGCGCCGCGTCGACGTGGGGTCGAGCGCGGAGCAGGGCTCGTCCATCAGCAGCACCTGCGGCTTGACCGCGAGCGAGCGCGCGATGCACAGGCGCTGCTGTTGCCCACCCGAGAGCGCGCCGCCTTCGGTGTCGAGACGGTCCTTGACCTCGCGCCACAGCCCGGCCCGTTCGAGGCAGTACTGGATGAGCTCCTGACGATCGGGGACCTTGGTGCCCGTCAGCTTCAGCCCGGCGACCACGTTGTCGGCGATCGTCATGGCCGGGAACGGGTTCGGCTTCTGGAACACCATGCCGATCCGCTTGCGCGTGTCGGTCGCCTGGATGTGACCCTCGTAGATGTCGACACCGTCGAGCTCCACCCTCCCGCAGAGCTGCGCGACCGGCACGAGCTCGTGCATGCGGTTCAGGATGCGGATGAACGTGGACTTGCCGCAGCCCGACGGTCCGATCAGCGCGGTCACCGTGCGGGCGGGCATGTCAAGGGTCACGTCCTCGAGCACGAGATGATTCCCGAACCAGGCGCAGACGTCGACGGCCCGCAACGTCGCGGCGCGACTCCCGCTCGCGGCGCCGGGACGGCTGACGTCCTGCACCGCTGTGTGATCGACCACGGTTGCCTCACCGTTGGCTTCGAGCACGTTCACGTCACTCATGGCTGCGCTCACCTCTTGGTCAGGGTCCTGGGGCACGGCATCACCTGTCATCACCGGGTCGATCCGTATCGAGGGGACCGGCATTCCAGATGCCGGGGATCTGCGGCAGGCTCACGATGCCCGGCATCTCGGAGGCTTCGGCCTGCACGTCGTCGGGCGTCGACCCGGGTGCTCGACCGCGGCGCCGCAGGCGCCGACGGCGTCGTTTCCCGACCTTCTGGTTCCCGACGAGTCGGGCGAGCGTGAAGAGCACCAGCACGAGCAGCACCAGGACGAGCGAGCCCGTTGCGGCGCGCGCCTGGTCGGCCTCGCCGGGGCGGAAGATGAGCCGGTACACGAAGATCGGCAGGCTCGACTGGGGACCCGAGAACGGGTTGGCGTTCATGAACGAGCTGTTGCCCGAGGTCAGGAGCAGGGGCGCGGTCTCGCCGATGGCCCGTGCCATCCCGAGGATGACCGCGGTGACGATGCCCGCGCGCGCCGTCGGCAGCACGACCTTGAGCGCGGTTCGCCACTCCGAGGACCCGAGCGCCAATGACGACTCGCGGAGTCCGCCGGGTACCAGGCGGAGCACCTCCTCGGTGGTACGCGTGACGGTCGGGAGCATGAGGATCGCGAGTGCGAGCGCCGCGAAGAACCCCGAGAAGTCGGCTCCGAAGCGCAGGATCAGTCCGGCGTAGATGAAGAGCCCGGCAACGATCGACGGAACCCCGCTCATGGCATCGATGATGAACCGCACCGGCCGGGCGAGCCGGCCGCCGATCTCGTTGAGGAAGATCGCGGTCGTGATTGCCAAAGGCACCGAGATCAACACGGCGAGCGCGACCTGCTCCAACGTGCCCACGATCGCGTGGGCCGCACCGCCACCCGGGTCGAGCGGGCCGGTGTTCTCGAGGGTCTCCGTGAAGAAGCTGAACTTGAGCCCGGCGATGCCCTTGCTCACGACGTAGCCGAGAATCCACAACAGCGGAACGATGAGTGCGAGTACACCGCTCGCGATCACGACCGTCATCACCCGGTCAGTTGCCTCGAGCCGCCCGTAGATCTGCCGGTTCAACGCGAAGTACATCGTCAGGAAGACGACGTAGACCATCACCCAGAAGAGGGGACGGCCCGTGAGCGGCGTGATGCGGTAGTAGAAGACCCAGACCAACGACACTGCAGCGAGCATGGAACCGAACAGGAGTCCGTAGTCCGTGGCGCTGAACCGGCGTGGTCGGATCTTGGTCCGGGCGATCGGACGCGGCTTGGGCGGGGTCCGCTCGCGTGGGGGCGGCGGG
>JBBQFJ010000136.1:0-8652 GCA_038321755.1 Acidimicrobiia bacterium
ACGCTCGCATCTGCGTCGAGCTTCGCGAACGCGCGCTTCTGGCCCTTCAGCGTTGCGTTCCAGAAGTCGGTCGTGAGATCGATGCCGATCTGGTCGTACGGCGTCGGATCGTTCTCGAACTGACTCGCGTGCGACGCGCCGTGGAGCGTGACGAACCACACCGGTCCTGCGGCGCCCGAGTACGCAGCTTGCGCGCTCGCGTACGGGAGCGCGGGATCGGTGTCGGAATGCACGATCAGCAGCGGTACGCGTCCGTCGGGCGCGGGCTTCGCCGGCGGGTCACCGACCGCGAGGATGATGCCGTCGAGGACCTCGGCGGCACGGATCCGCTGGTCGGAGCAGCAGTCGCCGAAGGTCACGCCGTAGGTCGTCGCGCCCCCGAGCGAGAGACCACCCGCACCGATGTGCTTCGGGTCGATCGACCGGTACAGCTTGCTGCCCTGCTTCTTGTTCTGCTTCAGGAGCTGCGTGATGAGGAACGACACGTCCGCCGGCTGCTTCGCGACGCTCGCGGCGTTGTCGCGGTCGCCCGGCACCGTGTTGTTCGTGAGTGGGAACGCCGGAGCCGCCACGACGTAGCCGGCGCTCGCCCACGCTCCGAGGAGCTGCGTGAACTTGTCGGGATGGCCGTCGAGGCCATGCGAGAAGACGATGAGTGGGAACGGGCCGTTCCCACTAGGGCGGAAGACGGTGGTCACGAGTGTGCGAGTCGGGAGCTCCGGCGTCGCCGAGCCGGCTTCGGTCGGCCGCGACGTGTCGTTGAAGGTCTGCTTCCAGGTGGTGAACGACGGGGCATCCGCTGGCGTAGCCGCTCCGCTGGTCACGCCGAGCACCAGGGTTCCGGCCACTGCCAGCGTGAGCGCGCCGAGTGCGCCGATCGCCTTCCCCCCGAACTGCATCAGCCGCACGCTAGGTCAGGACCGTCAGTCCGGCTCGGGCGTCGTACCGAAGTAGGCCGAGACCACGGCGACGGCGGTCCCGAGGAAGGCTGCCGCGAGGCTCCGGAGGACCACCGTCGACGAGCTCAGCCGCACCAGGCAGACGAGCAATGCGATCGCTCCGGCCATGACATAGGTGAGGACGTAGGCGCTCGCGAAGAACTGTCGCAGCGGGTCGGGCTTCGTCGGACGGCGTGCGTTCCGGCCTGCGCCGAGGCCGAGCGCGAACACCGCGCCGACGAGTCCGGTGAGCGAGACCGCGAAGAGCTGATAGGAGTCGCCGTGCCCGCCGTCAACGAGGTCGAGGGTCGCGCCGACCTCGCGTGCGACGACCAGGACGAAGCCGAGCAGCAACGTCGCGAGGACCGCGCCGAGTGCGATGCTCTGACTCTCCAGCGCCTTCCGACGCGTCGTCGTCGCCATCGGTGCTCCCCGTTGCTCGCGCTCGATCGTTCGGTGACACGCGTGCGCGTCCCGCGTGACGCGAACGGCGAGCGAAAGAATCCGAAGAATTCTTCGCCGAGGTCCCGATTCGGGGGGAAAGTGTCACACCCCCCTGTCATCGTGAGCCCATGTTCAAGATCGAGCAGGTCAGAGATCTGGCACGCGAGGCAGTGGCCGAGCTCGACCCTGCAGGCCTGGAGGGTCGCGACGCGGCGCGGCTCGCCGAGGTAGCGGCCGAGGGCGCGAAGCTGCTCGGCGCCGCGACCGCGTTGCTCTCCCAGCGCGCCGCTGAGACGAACGCGTGGCGAGGGCGGTCCCACGCGGCGACGTCCGAACAGTGGCTCGCCGAGACTTCAGGATGTTCGGAAGGCGCTGCCCGCGAGACGTTTGCGACCGCGACTCGACTCGCAGACTTGCCGAGCACCGAGGAGCAGCTCCCGCTCCGGCGAGCTCTCGCTGCAGCAGGCCGCGCACGTCACGGCCGGCGCGATCAAGGACCCGACTTCCGAGCAGCGCCTGCTTCGGAAGGCGAAGCGTTCCGGGCTGCGGGAGCTGCGGGAGGAGAAGGAGCGGGTCATCGCCGGCGTGACCGACGAGGTCGAGGCACGCCGGGTCGCCAGAGCCGAGCGGCACCTGCGGACCTGGACCAGTGGCTACGCGACGCACGGTCGGTTCTCGGGACCGACGGAAGAGGTCGCGAAGCTCCTCCACGCCCTCGAACCCCTCGAGCGCGCACGTTTCGAGCACGCGCGTCGTTCCGGTGAGCACGAAGCGCGCGAGGCCTACCGGTTCGATGCCATGATCGACCTCGCCACCGCCAGGAGCGCCACGGAGAAGCAGCCACCGGCGGAAGCAGCTCGGGTTCGCGTGGACCTCGCCGCCCTCCTCCGAGGGAGCACCCAGCCCGGCGAGACCTGCGAGATCCCCGGCGTCGGGCCCGTCCCCGTCGCCCACGCCCGCGAGGTCCTCTCCCACGGACTCCTCCAGCTCGTCATCACCAACGGCGTCGACGTCCAGAACGTCGTCAGCAACACTCGCCACGTCCCTGCCGCACTGAAGATCGCGATCGCCGAGCGCGACCAACGATGCAGGGTCCGCGGCTGCGACCGCACCGTCGGTCTGCACCGCCACCACACCAGGCCGTTCAGCGAGACGCACCACACCCGATACTCGGAGCTGGGCACCGTGTGTGACCAGCATCACCATCTGATCCACGACTGCGACCACCAGATCGTCGACCACGGCGAGGGCACCTGGAGCCTGCGTGCCCCACCGCGCGAGGCGGCGGCCTGACGCTCCGGAATCCGGGCGGCGGTAGCCTGACGCGTGCGTCAGCGTACGGAAGGGAGCTCGCTATGCAGATGGACGACATGATCATCGTGAGCGTCGACGACCACGTGGTCGAGCCGCCCGACATGTTCGAGCGTCACCTGCCGGCGAAGTACCGCGACCTCGCACCGCACGTCGTCCAGAAGCCCGACGGTACCGACGTCTGGAACTTCCAGGGCACCGAGATCCCGAACATCGGGCTCAACGCCGTCGCGGGTCGCCCCCGCGAGGAGTACGGGATCGACCCGACGTCGTTCGACGAGATCCGCGCCGGCTGCTTCGACGTCGAGAAGCGCGTGCTCGACATGAGCGCGAACGGCGTCCTCGGCTCGATGAACTTCCCGAGCCTCCCCGGGTTCGCGGGGCGCGTGTTCGGCCAGCTCGACGACAAGGCGGCGGCGCTCGTCCTCACCGAGGCCTACAACGACTGGCACATCGACGAGTGGTGCGGATACGCACCCGAGCGGTTCATCCCCCTCGCGATCCCGGCGATCTGGGACCCCGAGGCCACCGCCCGGGAGATCCGTCGGGTGTCGAAGAAGGGGTGTCACGCGATCACGTTCCCGGAGAACCCGGTGCCGCTCGGGCTCCCGAGCCTCCACTCCGACGCGTGGGACCCGGTGTGGCGGGCGTGCTCCGACACCGGCACCGTCGTGTGCATGCACATCGGCTCGTCGAGCAAGCTTGTGGTCACCGCGCCCGACGCGCCGATGGACGTGATGATCGTCCTGCAGCCGATGGCGCTCGTGCAGTGCGCGGCAGACCTTGCCCACTCGCCGATCTGGCGCAAGTTCCCCGATGTGAAGGTCGCGCTGTCCGAGGGCGGCATCGGCTGGGTCCCGTACTTCCTCGAACGGCTCGAGCACTCGTACCAGACGCACAAAGCCTGGACGGGCGCCGACTTCGGCTCGCAGTCCGCAGCCGAGTTCTTCATGGACCACATCATCCTGTGCTTCATCTCCGACAAGGTCGGGCTGCAGCTCGTACGCGACCACATCGGGATCGAGCACGTCACGGTCGAGACCGACTACCCACACTCCGACGCAAACTGGCCCAACGCGCCCGAAGCGCTCGCCGAGGAGTTCGCCGCGACGGATCTCACCGACGCGGAGATCGACGCGATGACGCACCTCAACGCGATGCGGGAGTTCCAGTACGACCCCTTCGCGAACCGACCGCGCGAGCAGTGCACCGTCGGCGCGCTTCGCACGGAGGCTGTCGGCGTCGACACCGCGCCGGTCGCGAAGGGCCGACGCTTCGAGCACCGCAAGGGCGTGAAGATCAGCGAGCTGAACGCGACCGCATGACGAGCACCAACGGACACGGCAACCCGGCGGAGCGCGTCCCCCCGGGCGACCTACCCACCGGCCGTCCGCTGCGCACCGAGCCACGATCGTTCTTGATGCACGTGGCCGTCGACTCCGTCATCGCTTTCTGCGCCACCGTCTTCCTGCTCTGGCTCTTCGGGGTCCCGCTCTGGGTGATGATCGTCGCGGCGTGGGTGCTGGGACTCTGCGCCGCCCCGTTCACCCGCCGGTGGGAACAGCAGCAGCTCGACGACCGCAAGCCCACGACGCTGTAGCGCGCCGTAGGCTTGCGGGGATGTTCCGGTTCGATCCGTACTCGTACGAGCACCACGAGGATCCGTACCCCACCTACCGGCACCTCCGCGACGAAGCGCCCGCGTACTTCGACGAGGAGCTGGAGTTCTGGGCGCTGTCCCGCCACTCCGACGTGCGCGGCGCGGTCCACGACTGGCAGACCTACTCCTCGGCGCAGGGCATCACGCTCGAGCGCACCGAGGACGCCACGGAGCCGATGATCATCGAGATGGACCCACCGCGGCACACGCAGCTCCGGGGGCTGGTGAGCCGTGCGTTCACGCCGCGCCGGATCAGCGCTCTGGAGGAGCCATGTCGCTCCCTCGCCCGCAAGCTCGCCGATCGGTTCGTGTCGACCGGTCGGTGCGACGCGATCGAGGACTTCGCCGCGATCCTGCCGATGGCGGTGATCTCCTGGATGCTCGACGTCCCCGATGCGGATCAGGACCAGCTGCGCGCCTGGTCCGACGCCATGCTGCATCGGGAGCCTGGCAACCCGAACGTGACCCCGGCCGGTATCGACGGGGCAACGAACCTGTTCGTGTACTTCGACCAGCTCGTGAGCGAGCGGCGGGAGCACCGGGGCGACGATCTCGTCAGCGTCCTCATCGAGGCCGAGGACGACGGCGAACGCCTCACCCACAACGAGGTGCTCGGCTTCTGCTTCCTGCTGATCATCGCCGGCAACGAGACGACGACGAAGCTGATCGGGAACGCACTGCACTCGCTCGCCCGGTTCCCCGACGAGCGAGCGCGCCTCCTTGCGGATCGATCGCTCGTAGCTTCGGCGGTCGAGGAGACACTGCGCTTCGAGGGGTCGACGCAGGCGATGGCACGCACGTTGACGCGCGACGTCGAGCTGCACGGCCAGACGATGGAGGCCGGCCGCAAGGTCCTCTTGCTGTTCGGCGCGGCGAACCGCGACGAGCGGTTCTGGGGCCCGACGGTCGACATGTTCGACCTCGACCGCGACACGACCGGCCAGCTCGCGCTCGGACACGGCATCCACTTCTGTCTCGGTGCCGCGGTCGCGCGGCTCGAAGCGCGGGTCGCGCTCGAGGAGCTGCTCTGGCGACTCCCCGACTACGAGGTCGTCGAAGGCGGCCTCGAGCGCGTGCACTCCGGGAACGTGCGCGGCTTCTCGCGACTGCCCATCGAGTTCACACCGACCTCGTGACCGCGGGAACCGAACCGACCCAAGACCGAAGCCAGGATCCCGAAGCCAGGATCCCCAACCCAGGATCCCCAACAAGGTAGGAGCATGCGATGACCGACGAGCAGCAGAGCATCCGAGACCGCTACCAAGCCCAAGCACGCAGCGCGCTGGCCAAGATCAGGACCCAGGTCGACGAGCTGCGCGTCCAGGCCGATCTGGCGCAGGCCGAGGCGCGGGACCGACTCCAGCAGGGTGTCGAGGGCCTCCGGAGCCGGGAGTCGAAGGCCAAGGTGAAGCTCGACGAAGCCCAGGTCGCGGGTGAGGACGCCTGGAAGACCGTCGCGAAGCAGGCGGAGCAGGTCGTCGACGATCTCGGCGACGCGTTCTCCAAGCTCGCCGCCGAGGTGCAGACCGCCGTCGGCAAGGCCGGTGCTGCGGCGACAAAGGGTCGCGACGCGTTCCTCGACGAGTGGAACAAGGAGCGAGCCGACCGCGAGAAGCTCCTCGACGAGACCGGGTGACGACAGGCGACTCCTCCGTCAACAGCGATCACGAGCGCAGGAACCGCGAGTTCTGGGACGCGGATGCCGATGCGTACCAGGACGTGCACGGCGAGCAGCTCGCGGGCGGGCGCCGCTGGGGCGTGTGGGGACTCCCCGAGGACGAGCTCCGGGCCCTCGGGGCGACCCGTGACCTCGATGTCCTCGAGCTCGGCTGTGGTGGTGCGCAGTGGTCGATCGCGCACGATCGCGAGGGCGCGCGCATCATCGGGCTCGACCAGTCGCGTGCGCAGCTCGGCTACGCGGTCGGTGCCCAGCGAGCGAGCGACGTCGCCTTTCCGCTGATCTGTGCGGCCGGCGAGGCGCTCCCCTTCGCCACGGCATCCTTCGACCTCGTGTTCTGCGACCACGGCGCCATGTCCTTCTGCGACCCGGCGCGATCGGTGCCGGAGGTCGCGCGCGTGCTGCGAACCGGTGGCCAGCTCGTGTTCAACAAGGCGACGATCTTCGAGTACCTCTGCTGGAACGAACGCAAGGAACGGTTGAGCCGGAAGCTGCACGCGCCCTACTTCGGGAGCAGGCGCTACGACTCCGACGGCACCGTCGACTTCCAGATCCCCTACGGCGACTGGATCCGGCTCTTCCGAGCGCACGGCCTGATGGTCGAAGACCTCATCGAGCTCCGCGCACCCGAGCACGCGACCACCACGTACGAGAGCTGGGATCCCGAGTGGTGTCGACAGTGGCCGGGTGAGGAGATCTGGCGCGTGTGCAAGACCGGGAGCCCGCGCCCCGTGTGACCGGTTAGCGGCGCTCGAAGGTGACGTCGGATGCTTCGCGGTCCCACGTCGAATCGGTCACCCCGTCGTCGCGCAGCTCGTACTTCAGCACGCGACCGACCGGGTTGCGTGGGAGATCGGTGCGGAACTCGATGAAGCGAGGCACCGCGAAGTACGGCACGTGGTCGATCGCCCACCGACAGAGCTCTTCCTCGGTGATCTCCGAACCGGGCATGACCACGGCAGTCACCTTCACCTCGTCCTCACCGAGATCACTGGGGACGGAGTGCACCGCGACGTCCTCGAGCTCGGGGTTGCCGTGGAAGATCTTCTCCATCTCGAAGCTCGAGATGTTCTCGCCGCGGCGCCGGAGGTAGTCCTTCTTGCGGTCGACGAAGTAGAGGAACCCGTCGTCGTCGAGCCGCCCGAGGTCGCCCGTGTGGAACCAGAGGTTGCGGAGCACCGCGAGCGTGTCCTCGGGGCGACCCCAGTAGCCGGTGAACATCAGGTTGGGGCGCGCCGGGCGGGCGACGATCTCGCCGATCTCCCCAACGGCGACCTCGCTGTCGCCGTCGTCGACCAGGCGCACCTCGAAGTCATGCATGTTCGGCTTCCCCGCGGCGCCGGGCTTGTTGGTCTCACCGGCCGGGAGCATCCCGATGAGCGATGCCTCGGTGAGGCCGTACCCCCCGCTGAAGGTTGCGCAGCCGAAGCGCTCGAGCCAGATCTCGTCGGTCGACGGCGGGATCGGCGCGGCGGCACAGAGACGCAGCTGGTGGCCCGCTTGGTCAGGGTGGTCGTCCGCGTCGGCGATGAGGATCGCGAGGGAGCCGAGGAGCGACACCATCGTGGCGCCGGTGCGACGGACCTCGGGCCAGAACTTCGAGACGGAGAAGCGGCGCGCGATGGCCGCGCTGCCCCCCACGACCAGCGTCCCCACCACACAGATGGAGATCGCGTTGAAGTGGAAGAGCGGGAGCGGCGTGAGCACGACGTCGTCGGGACGTCGCTGCCACGCGCGGGCGATCTGGTCCGAGAGGGCGACGATGTAGTGCTGCGGGAGCATGCAGCCCTTCGACGGGCCGGTCGTGCCGGCGGTGTAGATGAGGCACGCCAGGTCGCTGGCGACGACGCCGGCGTCGGGCACCGGACCGTCGGACGCGGCCTCGAGCACACCGTCCCAGTCGTGCGTCGGCACCCCCGAGACCGGCTTGTCGGCGACACCGACGACGACGCACGCGGCGAGGCCGGGCAGGCCGCTCTCGGCCACGGTGCTCACCCGATTCGCGAAGTCGCCCTGCACCACGAGCACGCGCGCGGCAGAGTCGGCGAGCTGGTGACGGAGGAACTCACCCTTGTAGGCCGTGTTGATCGGGACCTGGATCGCGCCGAGCTTCAACGCGCCGAAGAAGGAGATGACCTGGGCCGGCGTGTTCTCGAGGAGGGTCGCAACCCGGTCGCCCCGGACCACCCCGAGGTCGGCCAGCGCGTGGGCCAGCCGGTTGCTGGCGCGGTCGATCTCGCGGGCCGTGTAGGTGTCGCCCTCGAAGTCGAGGTACCGACCGTCCGGATCGTTGGTGAGTCGATGCGCGAGCGCGTCGAGCACTGTGCTGTCGTCACCGAGGGAGCTCACGGCGCCTGACACTAGTGTCAGGTACGTGGCCGGGACGACGCACCGCTACCGGGCGACGTGCGCCTGGGAGGGCTCCACCGGTGCGGGCTACGACGCCTTCGACCGCACCCACGAGGCCCGGGCCGAGCCCGCCGAGCCGACCCTCACCCTGAGCGGAGATCCGGCGTTCCGTGGCGATCCGCACCACCTGAACCCGGAGCAGCTCCTGGTCCTCGCGGCCTCCTCGTGCCAGCTGCTCTCGTTCCTCGCCGTCGCGGCCCGGGCCCGCATCG
>JBBQFJ010000137.1:0-8612 GCA_038321755.1 Acidimicrobiia bacterium
TCGCATCGGGCGGCGCGGGGACCGTCGAGCACATCGCCGACGGACTCACCCATGGCGGTGCGCAAGCCGCGATCATCAGCTCGATCCTCTACTCACCGCGCCTCGACCGGAACGTCGGAGTGCGCGAGCTCAAGGCCAGCCTCGCCGAGCGCAACGTGCTGATGCGCCCGTTCCTCGACTGAACGAGGCTCAACTGCGAACGATCAGCCGGTGAAGTTCGGGTCGACCAGCACCGCGGAGGTGCATGCGTCCGTCACGGGGTCGTAGCTGATGACCACCGCGCCGGCGGCCGGACCGCCGCTCGCCGACGAAGAGGTGTTCGTGGCTGACGCCGCCGCGAACGACGATCCGCCACCGCCCGCGGTCGCGCCACTGGCGAACCCGAAGGCGCCGCCACCGCCCGCGCCGTAGCCACCGCCACCGCCACCGCCACCACCGCCGTTCCCGGCGCCGCCCCCACCGAACCCGAGGCCGCCGCCGCCACCACCGGCCGATGGGTTCCCGCCGCCGTCGCCGCCATCGCCGCCCGGGCTCACGCCGAGGCCACCGTCGCCACTCTTGCCGCCGTTGGTCGCGCCCGTGCCTGGCGCGCCGGTTCCTGTGCCGCCGGCACCGCCGGCCATCCCCGGAACACTGGTCTCCCCGCCACCACCGCCGCCACCACCGACGTTCAGCGCTCCGGCGCCACCGGCACCGCCGACGGTCCCCGCAGCTCCACCGGCGTTGACTCCGCCTCCTCCACCAGCGCTCCCCGGTGAGGGGAGCGTGACGAAGGCTGCCGCGCCGCCACCACCCGCGGCGGTCCCACCGCCGCCGCCGACTGCAGCATTTCCTGCCGCGCCGTCGCCGCCGGCCGCGCCGAGCAGACCGCCCGCACCGCCCGCGTTGGCGCCGTTGGAACCAGCGTTCCCGCCGCCGCCACCACCGGCGACCACGAGCGGCGCACTGGACGTCGCGACGACCGATGCACCGCCACCGCCACCCGCACCGTTGGGCCCGCCGCCGGAGCCACCGCCGCCACCGCCACCGAAGCCGCCGTTGCCACCGTTGATGTTCGGACCGCTGGCGGCGCCGTCACCACCGGCCGCACCGACCACGACCGAGAGCGCGGAGCCCTGCGGGACCGCGACCCGCGCGGTGACGCTCGCGCCGGGGCCGCCCACACCCGAAGGTCCGCCTGTGAGGACACCGGTTCCGCCGTTGCCGCCGTCGGCCGTGATCGTCACGAAGCAGATCCCGGCGGGAACGGGGTAGGACTGCACCGCGCCGGTGCTCGAGAAGCTGGTCGAGACCGGCGCCGCACCAGCCGGACCGGGCACGAGCACCGCTGCGCTCCCCGCCAGGAGACCGACGGCAGCGAGAACCGCCCCAGAACGTGCCGCGACCCCTCGCATCCCGACTCCTCCGCCGCTCCGGCCGTCAGGCCGGAGCTCGACTTCCACTTCCGGAGAAACTTAGCCGTCGGCCGCGACCGCACGCGGTTCGTCGAACGGAACCCGTTGGGCGTCGGCCCAGAGGCGGTCGAGGTCGTAGAAGGCCCGGGTCTCGGTGAGGAAGATGTGCACCACGATGTCGCCGTAGTCGAGGAGCACCCAGGAAGCGTCGTCGCGACCTTCGGTGTTGATCGGGCGAGAGCCGTCGTGCTCGCGCAGGGCGAGCTCGACCTCGTCGACGATCGTGCGCACCTGCCGCGTGTTCGTCGCGCTCACGAGCACGAAGCACTCGATGATCGAGATGATCGGTCCGACGTCGAGGACGACGACGTCGTGTCCACTCTTGGCCGACGCGGCGGTTGCCGCGACCAGCGCTCGTACTGTGGCGTCCGATGCCGGGCCGGTCAAGCGGTCGGCCTCAAGAACGGGGACTCCCGGACGTCATGATCCCCGAGCATAGAGCCCACGGGCATCGATCTCACGCACGACCGCGCCCGGCACCAAGGCGACGATCGGGAAGCCGCGTCCCAGACGGGCCCGCACCTCGGTCGACGACACGTCGAGGCGCGGGATCGAGAGGTGCTCCACCCGCCACCCGTCGCCGGGTGGCACGGCGTGCTCACCCGCACGTTCGACGACGACGATCGTCGCGAGGTCGCGTGTCTCCTCGAGCCGCCGCCACGTGCCCATGTTGGCGACGGCGTCGGCGCCGAGCAGGAGGAAGAGATCGCGATCCGGCCCAACGAGCGCTTCGAGGGTGTCGGCCGTGACCGACGCACCGTCGCGCTCGACCTCCAGTCCGCTCGCCTCGAGCCCCTCGAGGTCGGCGACGGCAGCCTCGACGAGCGCGAGGCGATCCCGCGCGCCGGCGACGACCTCACCACGCTTCTGCCACGGATCGCCCGCGACGACGAGCAGGACGCGGTCGAGCGCAAGCGCGGCACGGGCGTCGGAGGCTGCGAGGAGGTGCCCGATGTGGATCGGGTCGAACGTCCCGCCCAACACGCCCACGCGCTCTCTCGGCGTTGCCACCGTGAGGAGCATACGGTGCCATTCGGCGGATCTCGGTTCTCCAGCATGCGTTGCGGCGTTCACATCGCCGTCACATGTCCGCAACGTGGCACGCCATGTCGCCACCTACCCTGCCGCGATGAGCGGGAACACGTATGTCCTGGTCCGGGTCTGGCTCCCGGACCGACCCGGTGCGCTGGGGCTCGTGGCCGCGCGCATCGGTGCGGTCGGCGGCGACATCGTCGGCATCGACGTGCTGGAACGATCGGAAGGGATCGCGGTCGACGAGTTCGCGGTGGCCTTACCGAACCTCGACGTGCTCGAGCTCCTGGCGAAGGAGATCGAACAGGTCGACGGCACCTCCGTCGAGGAGTTCCGGATCGTCGAGGCGTTCCCCGACCCACGGCTCGATGCGCTGGACTCGGCGACGCAGCTCTGCGAAGCCGACTCGGTCGATGCGCTCTGCGCCACGCTCGTCAGTCACCTCCGACGTGAGTTCCTCGCGAACTGGGCGGCCCTCCTGGACGACGGCGAGATCACCGCCGCGTCGGGCGACACGCATCCGGCGACCGAGTTCCTCTCGATGCTCGTAGCCGGCACCGCCGCATCGCCGATGGTCGCCGATGGGACCACCGGGCCCGAGGACCTGCTCGTCGCGTCGTTGGGCACGCACGACGCCACGCTGCTCGTCGGCCGCGACGGACATCCGTTCCGCCGCCGCGAGCGCGCGCAGCTGACCGCGCTCGCCCGCATCGCCGATCGCACCTGGACGCTGCTCGAGCGGTAGACCGGTAGCCGTGCCCACGGCCGTCGTCGTCTTCACCCGTGACCTCAGGGTCCGCGACCAGCCTGCTCTCGCGTCCGCGTGCAGCGCGTCCGACCGGTTGGTTCCCGCGTTCGTGCTCGACGACGCGCTGCTCGCGAGCTCGTTCAACCGACCCAACCGTGCCCGGTTCCTCGTCGAGTCGCTGCACGACCTCGACGGGTCGCTCCGGGAGCGCGGCGGCTCGTTGGTCGTCCGGCGCGGCGACTGGGTGTCGGAGGTCCTGCGGCTCGCCGATGACGCCGACGCGACGCGCGTCCACGTCGCCGACGATTGCAGCGCGTTCGCTCGGCGGCGCCTCACCGCGCTCGAGCGCGCTGCCGTGCCCTCGCGGGTCGAGGTCGTCCGGCACGACTCGCTCAACGTCGTCCCGCCGGGCGTGCTCGTCCCACCCAGTCGCGACCACTACCAGGTGTTCACGCCGTACTCCCGACGGTGGCTCGCGCTCCCCTGGCGCCCCGTCGCGCCCACACCCGAGGCAGTCGCCGTCGCGCCAGGGATGGAGTCCCTCGACATCCCTGCGCCCGCCGAGATCGCCCCCGGAGCCGGCTCACCCGAGGTGATCGTCGGCGGCGAGACGGAAGCACGCCGCCGGCTGAACGCGTGGACCCGCCGCGGCCTCGCAAACTATGGCGAACGTCACGACGACCTCCCCGGTGACGCGACCTCGCGCCTGAGTCCGTACCTGCACTTCGGGTGCATCTCACCGCTCGAGGTCGCGACCAGGCTGCGCGGCCGTGTCGGTGGTGCGCCGTTCGTCCGCCAGCTGTGCTGGCGCGACTTCTACCTCCAGGTGCTCGCCGCCCGACCGGACGCCGCCTGGCACGACTACAAGGATCGCGGTGACACCTGGAACGACGACCCGGATGCACTCGCGGCGTGGCAGGAAGGCCGCACCGGGTTCCCGGTCGTCGACGCCGGCATGCGCCAGCTCGCGCGAGAAGGCTTCGTGCACAACCGGGCCCGGATGGTCGTCGCGTCCTTCCTGACCAAGGACCTGATGATCGACTGGCGCCTCGGCGCCGCGCATTTCCTCGACTGGCTGCTCGACGGCGACATCGCGAACAACAACCTCAACTGGCAGTGGACCGCCGGCACGGGCACCGACTCGAACCCGCACCGCGTCTTCAACCCGACGGTCCAAGGCACCCGGTTCGACCCGGTCGGCGACTACGTCCGCCGCTACATCTCCGAGCTCGCGGACGTCCCCGGGAAGGCCGTGCACGACCCCGATGCTGCGACCCGCGCAACAACCGGCTACCCGCTCCCGATCGTCGACCATCGTGAGGCGATCGAGGAGTTCCAGGCCCGCCGCGCGGCCTGCTCCTGACGAACCCGTGAGCGTTCTGGTCGTCCCGGCAACCAATGCGCCCACGAGATGGGGTCGCGGGCGGTCCTCGACGGGCTCAGGCGCGCCAGTCGAGGGGGACGACCGCGTGGACGCCTGACAGCCCCTTCAGCGACACCTCGCGGGCGTTGCCGTACGCGGCCGCATCCGGCGCGGCGAGGCGAACATCCTCGGTCGCGAAGATCTCGCCACCGGCTGCAGCGTCGGCGACACGCGCGGCGATGATGACCGTCCGCCCGAAGAAGTCGTCGCCCTCCCGGATCGTGCGACCCGTGTGCAGGCCGATCCGCACCCGGATGTCGCCGGCATCGGCACCGAAGTCGTGCGCGGAGATCGCGCGCTGGATGGCGATCGCGCAGTCCACGGCTGCGGCCGCGTTCGGGAACGCGAGCATGAAGCCGTCGCCCTGGCTCTTCACCTCGGTTCCCCCACGCGCACTGAGCTCGCGGCGCAACAGCTCGTTGTGCGCGTGCAACACGTGCTGGCTGGCGACATCGCCGAGCCGGTCGGTCATCGACGAGTAGCCCTCGATGTCGGAGAAGAGCAAGGTGACGCGGCCGTCGGCGGACGCGACGCCGTCGAGATCCGGCCGGTCGCGCGAAACCAACGCGGCGACCGCATCGATCGAAGCCTCGGGCGACGACCCCGAGGCGATGCCCTGCAGATCGAGCTTGATGGCGAGCACCTCCTCGACGAGCGCGGGCATCCCGATGTCGTGTGCCGCATCGAGGGAGGCGTTGAGGACGCTCAGCGCCCGCGAACGGTCGCCGTCCGCATCGCGGGCGAGGAGCGCGCGGGCGAGGTCCAGGCGCGTGCGCGCCACCCACGGACGTGCCTCGAACGCGTCGAGCGTGCCGATCGCCGTCTCGAGGTGGCGGATCGCATCCTCGGCCCGTCCGAGTGCGAGTGCGAGCATCCCGACATACCGATCGGAGACGCCATGGTAGGCAGTCGGCCCGAGCCCGACTCCCCGACTGCCCAGCGCTTCCATCAGCTCGAGCAAGACCAAGCAGGATTCGACGTCTCCGGCGAGCGCGGCGGCCTCCGACGCAGCCGCGAGCGCGTACGGACGACTCACGTCGTTCGACACCCCACCGAAGCGGTCTCGTCCGAGCACCTCGAGCTCTGCACGTGCTCCGTCGTGATCCCCGATGATCGCGAGGAGCTGGGCGAGCCCGCTGCGCCAGGCCGCGATCTCCGGCAGCGCCTCGACGATGGCACGCGTGGATCCGAGGAACTCGGCGAGGCGGCCCTGCTCCCGGCGGAGCGGCATCACCGTGACGCCGTAGTTGCTGATCAGGCCCCGATCCTGCAACCGCCGACCGATGCCGAGCATCTCCTCGGCGTCGGCCTCGGCCTGGTCGTAGTCGCCGCGCAGAATCGCGACCGTGCCGCGAAATTGGGCTGCCGCCCCGAGCTGCACCGGCGAGCGACCCGCCCGCGCGAGCCGGTCCGCGTCGTCGAGCGCAACGTCGAGGAGGCGCAGATCGCCGTAGCTCAAGGCGAGGATCCCCCGACTGACCGCGAGCGAGAAGAGCATGTCCCGGTCCCCCGCGAGCTCCGCGAACCGGTGAGCTTCGGAGAGCTGCTCGCGCCTCGTCGCCTCGTCCTCGTTCGGTCGGACCTGCCACATGCGCGCCTGGAGTGCACGGGCGAGCGCGAGGGGGTCGTCCGCGCGGCGCGCTGCGGCCACCGCTTCCTCGGTCAGACGGTCACACCGCTCGGCGTCGAAGAACAGCACCAGGGCGGCGAGCTGCGAGCAGAGCTGCGCCCGCAGTGCGAGATCGGACTCGCCGAGCAGGTCGATCGCTTCCTCGAGCACCGCGACCAGCTCCGGCTCCCGCGTCCCACCGAGGGCTCCATAGCTGCGCGCGAGCGCGGCCTCGGCCAGCAGCGAGCCGTCACCCGCAGTGCGGGCGAGGTCGGTGACCTCCTCGAGGACCCGCGCGGCCCGCTCGGTCTCACCACCGCGGTCGAGCGCCGCGCCCAGCGCCAGGAGGAGGCGCGTGCGCTGCTCGACCGCGGCTCCGTCGTCGAGGTCGAGGGCCTGGAGCGACTGGTCGTAGTACCGGGCCGCCTCCTCGTGCGCCGCCTGGTCGGCGGCGCGATCGCCGGCCCGGGTGCAGTACTGGACCGCTTTCGATGCGCCGCCGCCCGGCGCAGCCTGGAACCAGTGGTAGGCGAGCTCGGGGAGCAGTGCATCGCCCTGCGCGCCCTGACGGGTCTCGAGCGCCTCGCCGATCTGGCGGTGCAACCGGACTCGCCGGGGGGTGCTCAGCTCCCCGTAGAGGGTCTGACGGATGAGGGCGTGGGTGAACTCGTAGGCCCCGGCCTGGGTCGGGCGCTCACTCACGATCTGCGCGCCCAGCGCGTCGTCGAGCAGGTCAAGGACCGCGTCGTCGCTGTCGCCGGTCACGGTTGCGACGAGGTCGGGCACGAACCCACCGGGCATCGCGGCAGCGACCGTGAGCATGCGGTTGCAGTCCTCCGAGAGGCGATCGAGTCGGCGCCCGATGACCTCGCGCACCCCTTCCGGCAGGTTCGCCTCGATCGACTCGAGCGTCCCGACCCAGCGTCCGTCGACGAGGCGCAACGCACCGGTCTCCGTGAGGTGTCGGAGCACCTCGGCGACGAAGAACGGGTTGCCCTCGGTCGCGCGGAAGATCGTGTCCGCGAACACATCTGGCGCGGCCTGTTCGCTGATCGCTTCGATGAGCGCCTTGACGTCGTCACGCTCCATGCCGCGCAGCAGCACCCGCTCGTACAGCCGTTCGCGCCGGAGCGTGGCGATCGCATCGGCCAATGGGTGCTGCCGGTCGAGGTCGACGTCGCGGTAGGTGCCGACCATCAGTACCCGTTCGTGGCGGAGGTTGCGCGCGAGGTACTGCAGCAAGAGGAGCGTCGGCTTGTCGGCCCAGTGGAGGTCGTCGAGGACGAGGACGATGGGATCGGCGCGAGACGCGTGCGCAAGGAACGTCGCGATACCGTCGAAGAGTCGAAGTCGCTCGGCATCTCCCTCGAGCGGAGGCGACGGCGGGAGATCCGGGAAACGCTGGCGAAGCTCGGACACGAGCGTGGCCACCTCGGGCCCGCCGGCGGCCAGCTCGGTCCCGAGCTGCTCGTCCGACCGGCTCCGCACATAGGAGCGGAACGCCTCCACGAACGGGAGGTGCGCGACGCCGACCTCACCCTCGTAGCAATGGCCCCAGCACACCTGCGCGCCCCGAAGGCGCGCGTACGCCGCGACCTCTTCGACGAGGCGGGTCTTGCCGATGCCGGGCTCACCGACGACGAGCACGAGGCGACTCCGACCGGAGAGCGCTTCGTCGCACGCAGCCCGCACGACGGCAAGCTCCTCGCTGCGGCCGACGAAGCGCCGCCAGTCGCCGGCTGCCAGGAGGCCCGCCTCGCTCGTGAGCTGGGTCGCGGGAACAGGCTCCAGTGAGACGGCGCGCAACCGGCGCAGCTCCGCCACGACCTCGCCCGCCGTGGCGGGGCGCTCCGCGGGGTCCTTGGCCAGCAGTCGGAGCACCAGTGCGTCCAGCCCGGCCGGGACGTCCGGGGTGTGCCACGTCGTCGCGATCGGTGCGGTGTTGAGGTGCTGGGAGATGATCGCGACTGCGTCGTCGCCGAGGAACGGGGGTCGCCCGGTGAGCAGCTCGTAGAGCACGACCCCGAGCGAGTACAGATCTGCCCGCGCGTCGGGGTTCCGCCCGACCGCCTGCTCGGGTGCGAGGTACGCCACGGTGCCGACCACCATGCCCTCGGTTGTCAGGCGCGACTGGTCGGCCATCGCGGCAAGCCCGAAGTCGCCGAGCTTTGCGGTGCCGTCGGTGGTCAGCCACACGTTGGCGGGCTTGACGTCGCGATGGACGATCCCGAGGTCGTGCGCGTGGTCGAGCGCGAGCGCGAGCTCCTCGGCGAGCCGGAGGACCTCGGGCACCGGAAGGCGTCCTGCGTCCTCGTTCGCGAGGCGTTCCCCGAGCGTGCCACCGGC
>JBBQFJ010000138.1:0-8423 GCA_038321755.1 Acidimicrobiia bacterium
GCGACCCTAGATGCCACGACAGAAGATGCCACGACAGAAGATGCCACGACAGAAGATGCCACGACAGAAGATGCCACGACAGAGGCCCCCGGCACTGCCGGGGGCCTCGCGTCAGGCGTTGCGTCTCCGGCGCCGAACCTCCGGCGCCGAACCTCAGACAGCCTTCGGCGTCGCGACCTCGCCGTCCGCCTCGGAGGCGGCGGCCTCGGACGTGCGACCGAGGAAGGTGCGGGCCTTCGCGGTCCCGACCTCGACGACCTCGCCGGCCTTCGTCTGGAGCTGCTCGAACAGCGGCTCGACGCTCCCGGAGATCTTCGCGAGCACGGGCTCGATGCGACCGCGGACGTCCTCGAGGAGGTCCTCGAAGCGCTCCTTGGCGTCGCCGGCCGCACCCTTGGCTGCGTCGGCGGCCTTGGTCGTGGTCTCGTCGGCCTTGGCCTTGGCGTCGTCGGCCTTCACCTTGGCGGTGCTGCGGACTCCCTGGGTCTGGGCGTCGACGATTCCCTTGGCCTGCTGGCCCTTGGCCATCACGGCTTGGGCGCCGAGCACGCCGACACCGACTGCGGTGTAGGCCACGTCTTCCACGCTCTTGCGTACGTCGTTCATCGTGACTCCTGGTGGGTCGGGGGACTCTCGGGATGGTGGTCGCCCGTCCGGGGGGAGGGGGGACTGCTCACAATGGTATGTCAAAGTGTTAAACAGTTGCAAGCAGCCCGTTGGGCGATTCGCCAGGATTCGGCGAGGATTCGGGCCGAGGTGACGAGAGTCACCAAGAATGGCCCCGGGTATGCTCGCCAGATCCGATGAGCACGGCTGCCCCTCCTCCCGCGCCGGTCGCCACAGCACCCCCGGTCGTCGCGGTGATGGTGACCCGCAATGCCGGTGCCTTCCTGGAAGAGGCGCTCGCGGCGCTCGGGGCGCAGGACTACCCGGCGCTCACGGTCCTCGTGGTCGATGCGGGGTCCCGCCAGGATCCCACCGCGCGGGTCGCGGCGACCCTGCCCACGGCGTTCGTCCGTCGCGTCGCGGGTGACCCGGGCTTCGGCGGTGCGGCCAACGATGCACTCGCGTCGGTCGAGGGCGCCACCTTCTTCCTCGTGTGCCACGACGACGTGGCCCTCGATCCCGATGCCATCCAGGTCATGGTCGGGGAGGCGTACCGCTCCAACGCGGCGATCGTCGGCCCCAAGCTGGTCGAGGCCGAGAATCCCGAGGTGCTCCTCGACGTGGGCCGTGCCCTCGACCGCCTCGGCGGGTCGCACACGGGGATCGAGCCCGGCGAGGTCGACCAGGAGCAGCACGACGGCGTCCGGGACGTCTTCTACGTCTCGAGCGCGGCGATGCTGGTCCGGGCCGACCTCTTCCACGAGCTCGAGGGTTTCGACCCCGACACGTTCCCGGGCAGCGAGGACCTCGACCTCTGCTGGCGCGCGCGACTCGCCGGTGCTCGCGTGATGGTCGCACCCGACGCCCGCGCCCGCCACCACGAGGCCGCTGCCCTCCGAGCCGAGGCCGACCTGCCCGACGTCCGGGCCGTCGCGCGTGCGCGCGTCCGCGTGATCCTCACCTGCTACTCCAAGACCACCTTGCTCTGGGTGCTCCCGCTCGGGCTCATCGTGTCGTTCCTCGAGGCGATCGCGTTCTTCCCCACGCGACGCCGCCGAGCGGCCACCGCCGGATTCGGTGCGTGGTGGTGGAACCTCATCCACTTCGGGCGCATCCGGAGAGCTCGGCGGCCGGCACAGGCCCGTCGAGACATCCACGACACCGATCTGCACGAGCTCCAGGTGGGCGCGGGCGCTCGGTTCGGCGCGTTCCTCTCGCACCGACACGCGGACGAGCGTTTGCAGTCGCTCGGGGATCGCGCGCGCTCGGCGTCGGAGAGCCTGGGCGAGGCGCTCCGCACACCGGCGGCATTCGCGCTGCTCGCTGCGTTCGTCGTCCTGATCTTCGGGTCGAGATCGTTGTTCTCCCAGGGAGTTCCCGCGGTCGGCACGTTCGCGGAGTGGCCCGGCGTCACCGCGCTGCTGACCGAGCTCGCGTCGGCCTGGCGCCATACCGGCCTCGGATCTACTGCTGCGCCTCCGCCGCTGCTCGCGTTCATGGCGGGCCTCGGCACCGTGCTACTGGGCAACGTCGGGCTCGCGCAGACGCTGGTCGTCGTGGGGAGCATCATCCTTGGCGCGGCAGGCGCCTACCGCCTCGCGCGCAGCATCGCCGCGGGGCCCGCGGCGGCCGGGGTGGCCGCGCTCGTGTACGCGTTCGTGCCCGTCCCGCGCAACGCGATTGCCGACGGCCGACTCGGTCCGCTCGTGCTGTATGCACTCCTCCCGTTCCTCGTCGTGCTCGTCGTGCGCGCCGGTGGGTTCGCCGGGACGGTCGGTTCCGCGCGCCGGCCGCTCCTCGGCATCGGGATCGCGACGGCGATCGCGACCGCGTGGTATCCGCCCGCCGCAGTCGCGGTCGTCCTCGTCACCGTTGCGTTCCTCGTCGCCGCGCTCTTCGTCGGTGGAGCAGTCGCCGCGTTCCGTGCGCTCGGTGTGGCGCTCGTCGGTCTGCTCGGCGCGGCCGTGCTGCTCGCACCGTGGACCGTGACCGTGCTCGATGCACGTGGCGACCTCGCCGCGCTCGGGATCGCCTATCACTCGCACCTCGACCTCTCGGAGGTGCTTCGCTTCCAGAGCGGACCGGCCGGGGCGGGCGTCGCCTCGTGGGGGCTGCTCGTGGCGGCGGCAGGCGCGCTCGTCCTCGCTCGCGGCCCTCGGCTCGCGTGGGCGGTGCGGGCGTGGGCGCTCGCCGTCGCCGGGTTCGCCGTCGTCTGGCTGCCATCCCGGCTCGCACCCGGCACCGCGGTGGCCGCGCCCGAGGCCGGACTCGCCCTCGCGGCCCTCGGCATCGCGATCGCCGCTGCGATCACCGTCGGCGCCGCCGCGGAGGAGCTCGAGGACGCGAAGCGCTTCCACTGGCGACGGTTCGTCGTCGGCATCGCGATCGCAGGGGTCGTCCTCGGAGGTCTCGGATTCCTCGCCGACTCGTTCAACGGCCGCTGGCGAGCTCCCGACGGCAGCTGGGCGAGCTCGCTCTCGTTCACCCAGGACCGCGCGGGCGAAGGCGAGTTCCGCATCCTCTGGGTCGGCGACGCCGACGTGTTGCCTCTCGACCCGGTCGAGGCCGGTCCCGGACCGTCCTGGGTGCTCACGCGAAACGGGCCCGGCGATGCCCGATCGTTGCTGCGTGCCCCGATCACCGATGCCGATCGGGTGATCGACCGAGCCCTCGCCGTCGCGGTCGACGGCAACACCGCGCGGCTCGGGCGGTTGCTCGCCCCCGCGGGTGTCCGGTACGTGGCCGTCCCACTGATGAACGGACCCGACGGTTCGACCGCACGGCCGGTCCCTGCAGTCACGACCGCGCTCGCCGAGCAGCTCGACCTCGCGCAGCTTCGCAGCGAGAGCGGGCTCGTCGTCTACGAGAACCAGTCCTGGGCGCCGGCCCGCGCCGTCGTCACCGGCCCCAAGGCGGGCGCGGTCCCGAAGGGCCCCGTCGACCCCCTGCACAGCGCCGCGCGCACGGACCTCATCGGCGCGAAGCCCGTGGGTGGCGACGGGCCGGTTCCCGCAGGCACCGTCCTGCTCGCGGATGCGTTCGCGGACGGTTGGCATGCCGAGGGGCCGAACGGTCCCCTGCCTCACTCGGCCGGGTTCGGGTACGTGAACTCGTGGGCGAGTCCCAGCTCCGGCACGCTCTCGATCACCCACGATGGACAGGGTGTGCGGTACGCGCTGCTCGCAGGCGAGCTCGTGCTCTGGCTGCTGGCGATCGCGTGGTGGTCGCGGGGGCGCCTTCGTGATCGTTCGGAGCGAGCGGCGGTCGTGCGGCACGAGCGGCTCGAGCGACCGCCCCGTCGCGATGACCTCACGGCGCTTGCGTTCGACGACGACGACTTCTGGAGCACACCGTGAGTGCCGAGCAGGGCCGTCGGGTGCATCGTCTGCCGGCAGTGATCGCGCTGGTGTTCCTGCTCGCGGGTGCGATCGCGCTCCAGCAGGGTGCGGCGTCATCGAGGGCGACGGTGCACGCGACGCGTGCCCCGGTCGACGGACCGACCGTGCCCAACCGAGGTGCGATCTCCGCGGCGTGGTACTGCGCGGAAGGCACCTCGAGCGCGGACGGTCGCGCCGATGAGACCGTGATCATCGGAAACCTCGCGCGGCATCCCATCGACGTCGAGCTCACGGTGATGGCCGCGCAGCCGAACGCCACCGCAACGTCCCGGACGCGCACGTTCTCGGTCGACACGCTGGCGCAACGCCGGATCAAGGTGGCTGACGTCCTGCAGTCGGCGGAACCCGGCGTCGTGGTGGAGGTGTTCGGCGGCCGGGCGATCGTCGAGCACGAGGTCGCGGCCGACGACGACATCGCCGTCGGTCCGTGCACCCGACAGGCCTCCCCGCGCTGGTACTTCGCCGACGGTTCGACCGACCGTGGCGCTGAGAGCTGGCTCGCCCTGTTCAACCCGTTCGGAGACGATGCGATCGTCGACGTCCGCTTCGTGACCGACTCGGGTGTCCAGCAACCCGAGGGGACCCAGGCGTTGGTCGTCCCGCGGCACTCCCGGATCTCGGTCCCGGTGCACGAACTCGTCCGTCGCCAGTCCGAGGTCGCGATCGAGGTCGTCGCCCGCACGGGACGCGTCGTCGCCGAGCAGTCGCAGCGGTTCGACGGCACCGACACGCGCAAGGGCATCGCCGTCTCGTTGGGGACTACGGGCGGGGCGCCGCGTTGGCGCTTCCCGGCCGGGAACGCCGAGACGGGCGCGACGGCCTCGTTGTCGGTCGCCAACTTCTCGCGTCGTCCGACCCAGGTCGACATCAAGGTGATCGGGACGAACGGCTCGGGGGGCCAACCCGAGCAGGTCGACGTGCCGGCGAACGGGGTGGTCCGCGTGGATCTGGCGGATCGCGTCTCAGCCGGCACGGCCTACGCCATCGACGTCCGGGCATCGAACCAGGTGCCCGTCGTCGCCGAAGTGTTCGCTGCGTGGGCCGCGCCGGCGTCGGTGACCGGGGTCGCGAGCACACCCGGTTCCGTGACCACTGCGAAGCAATGGGCGTTCGCAGTCGGGCGCCTCGATGACGCCGGCGAAGCGATCATCAGCGCCTGGAACGTCGGCAAGAAGCCGATCACCGTGCAGCTCTACGCATACACGGCAGGCGATGCGAACAGTCCGACGAGCGCGCCGGCATTGGCGGTGCCGCCGGGGCAGCGCGCCACGTTCTCGCTCGCCGAGCGCGACATCCGTCCCGACCAGGTGCTCGTCATCGGTGCCGACGGCCCGATCGTCGTCGGTCGGCAGGTCAGCGGCGGTGGTATCTCGCTCGCACCGGGCATCCCGTTCGCCCACTAGCCGATTCGAAGAGGAAGGGTCCGCGGTGGCAGTGCAGGTCGGCGTGTTCGCCGTCATCGTTGCGGTCGCCACCGGCGTGGCCTGGTGGCTGCGACGCCGGACGCCGCAGGGCCCGCCGCGTGATGCCTTTCCGGTGCCGCGCCAGCTCGCACGGCCGGACTTCCCGCGAGCCGACGCGCCCTGGCTCGTCGCGTACTTCTCGTCGGAGACCTGTGCCTCGTGCCAGGGGCTGGGTCCGAAGGTCGCGGCGCTCGAGTCCGAGGCGGTCGCGACCTGCGAGCTCGACTTCGCGGCGCAGCGTGAGCTGCACGAGCGCTACGACGTCGCCGCCATCCCGATGATCCTCATCGCGGATGCCGACGGGGTGGTGCTCCGAGCGTTCGTCGGATCCACGAGTGCGACCGACCTGTGGGCGGCGCTTGCCGAGTGCCGGGAACCGGGATCGACGCCCGAGGCCGACCTCGGCGTCGTCAGGTAGCGCTCAGCCCCGACTGCGGCTCGACCGCTTGGTGGTCCCGGCAGCCTTGCGAGGCTTGCGCCCGCCGTTCGGGGCCGGCGGCTTCATCTCCATGATCGTGCCGTCGGCCCGACGCACCTTGCGGTAGCCACCGGCCTTGCGCCCCATCGCCTCGTCGACGAGGCGCGAGACCTCCGCGCCGTCGAGCGTCTCGCTGGCGAGCAGCCCCTGGGCGACGGCGTCGAGCCCGCGTCGGTGGGTGCGCAGGATGCGCTTCGCGCGGCCCTCCTCCTGACGGAGGATGCGCTCGACCTCTTCGTCGATGACCCGCGCGGTCTCGTCGGAGTAGTCGCGGGTGTGCATGAGGTCCTCGCCGAGGAACACCGCGCCCTGCGAGCCCCAGGCCATCGGACCGATGCGGTCCGACATGCCCCACTCGCGGACCATCTTGCGGCCCATCTCGGTGATGCGCACGAGATCGTTCTGTGCGCCGGTCGAGACGTGGCCGAACACCAGCTCTTCGGCGACGCGACCGCCGAGGGCGACGACGATGGAGTCGGCGATGTACTCGCGCTTGTAGATGTGCTTCTCCTCCTCGGGGAGCTGGTGCGTGACGCCGAGCGCCATGCCGCTCGCGAGGATCGTGACCTTGTGGACCGGGTCGGCGTGGTCGAGGACGTAGGCGAGCACCGCGTGTCCGCCCTCGTGGTACGCGATGACTTCCTTCTCCTCGTCGTTGATCGCCATCGAGTCGCGCTTGAGACCCATGAGCACCCGATCGCGCGCCGCTTCGAAGTCCTCACCCTCGACGACGGCCGAGCCGCGCCGCACCGCGTGGAGCGCGGCTTCGTTGACGAGGTTGGAGAGGTCGGCACCGGACATCCCGGGCGTGCCCCGGGCGACCACCGCGACGTCGACGTCGGGGGACATCTTCTTGTCCTTCATGTGCACCCGGAGGATCTGCGTGCGCTCTTCCTGGGTGGGGAGCGGCACGACGATCTGACGGTCGAACCGGCCGGGTCGGAGCAGGGCGCTGTCGAGCACGTCGGGGCGGTTGGTCGCCGCCATCATCACGATGCCCTCGGTCGCCTCGAAGCCGTCCATCTCGGCGAGCATCTGGTTGAGCGTCTGCTCCCGCTCGTCGTGCCCACCACCGAGCCCGGCGCCGCGCTTGCGACCGATGGAGTCGATCTCGTCGACGAAGATGATCGCGGGCGCCTGCTTACGGGCCGTCTGGAAGAGGTCGCGGACGCGCGCCACGCCGACGCCGACGAACATCTCCATGAAGTCGGAGCCGGTGACGGAGATGAACGGGACGCCCGCCTCGCCGGCGACCGCGCGGGCGATGAGCGTCTTGCCGGTGCCCGGCGGACCGACGAGCAGCACGCCCTTGGGGATGCGCGCACCGATCTGCTTGAACTTGGCCGGGTACTTGAGGAAGTCGACGACCTCGGCGATCTCGGCCTTCACGTTGCCGTACCCGGCGACGTCCTCGAACGTCGTCTTCGGCTTCTCCGTGTTGTAGACCTTCGCCCGGCTCCGGCCGATGTTCATGACCGCGCCCATCTGCCCTTGCGCGCGACGGCTCATCCAGACGAAGAAGCCGATGATGAGCAGCGCCGGCAGGAGGAGCGGGATGAGGTCGAGGAGGAAGTTCGACCCCGCACGCTTGTAGTCGAGGTTGACCCCTTGCAGCTTCAGGAGCTTGAGGCTCGACCTGACCGTACACGTTGCCGGGGTCGCCCTCGCCGCGCTGCGGCAGATCAGCGACACGCCGGGGCAGCCGTGATGAAGTGAGGAGATCATGATGAGAGCTCTCTGGTCGGATTGGCGGCTCAGGCTCGCCCTCGCTGCGGGAGTGGCGGCCTGTGCCGGGCTGCTCAGCGCCTGGATGACCCCGCGTGGCCCTATCACCGCGCCCCACGCGCTCATCTCGATGGCGGCAGCCCTGCTGGTTGGGGTTGTCGGTGGGCTGGTGACGCGCAGCCGCTGGAGCATCCTGCTCGTCCCCGCCGTGTATATTGCGGTGTTCGAGCTCGCTCGGCTTGGCGCTACCGGCCCGACGGTGGACGGCATCCATCTCGGCTCGACCTACGGCGTGATCGCCTTCGTCGTCGGGCGCCTGGCCCACGGGTTGCTCGTCCTGGCGCCGATGGTCGTAGGCGTCACGTACGGCATCTGGCTGGCCAGCCGCCTGCAACCGGGCATAGCGCCCGCCATCGGCGTGGTCGGCTGGACGCTCACCGGCCTCGCCACCCTGGCGCTGGTTGGCGTCGCGCTGGCTATTGCCCGCCCTGCGACAACGGCCCCGATCATCGGCGCCGACGGCGAGCCGCTGACCGACAGCATCGCCGAACTGCGCACCATCCGGATCGGCGGCCACGACCAGGCGCTGATGCTGCGCGGGCGGAGCCGCGACAACCCGGTGCTGCTCTATCTGGCCGGCGGACCGGGCGGCACCGACCTCGGCGCGCTCCGCTCCGACGTGGGGCTTGAGCAGTCCTTTGTCGTCGCCGCCTGGGAGCAGCGTGGCGCCGGCAAGTCCTACCCGGCCCTCGA
>JBBQFJ010000139.1:0-8407 GCA_038321755.1 Acidimicrobiia bacterium
TCGACCCGAACAGGCTCGAGCAGAAAAGGGGACCGACATGCCCAAGGGAGTGTTCCTCGCACTGGCGAACGCCGCGAGCGACGACGTGCACGACGACTTCAACAGCTGGTACGACGCGGTGCACATGCAGGAGGTGCTCGCGCTGCCCGGCGTGAAGTCGGCGCGGCGCTTCAAGCTCGCACCGAGCCAGATCATGCCGGACGACGACGCGGGCGGGAAGTCGTACCTCGCGCTGTACGAGGTCGAGGTCGACGACTGGCAGGACCTCTCCGACGCGATGCAGGCCGCTTTCGCGAACGGTGGGATCACGATCGATGGTGATCTGCTGCAGCTCGACCCGATGGTGCAGACGATGGTGTTCGAGCAGATCACCCCGGAGACGAAGCCCGGCTCATAGGGGCAGACGGGCAGGCGTCCTGAAGCCCATGCGCATCGGCATCTTCATCTCCGCCACGAGCGGTGACTCGACGGGCGTCGCGGACCTGCGCGACGCCGAGACCGCCGCGGGCGCGGGTCGTCCCGCGCCGCGCATCGTCGCCGGTCTCCCCGTCGCGGTCCACGACGACGCCGACGAGGCTCGAGCGCGCGCCGCGAAGCTGTTCGCGGTCTACGAGCACATCGCGACGTACCAGCGCATCCTCGACCGCGGCGACGCGGCGGGCCCGGCGGAAGTGTGCATCGTCGGCGACGAAGCGGCGGTCGAGCGTCGCCTGCACGCGTACGCCGACGCTGGGGTGACCGACCTCGCGGCGACGGTGTTCGGTGTGGGCCCCGACCGCGCCGGGTCCAAGCAGCGCACCCACGACCTCCTCGCCTCCCTCACCTAGCCCTGCAGGGCGTGCACCTCGGGCAGGATCAAGTCGCGGAACGCCTCGACGTTGGCGAGGACCTCCGCCCGAGACTCGCCCGGGACGCTGGTCGTCACGTAGGTGACGCCGACCTCGGCCAGGTCCCGGATGCTCGCGATCACGGCGTCGGGCACGACCGGTGCGTTCGTGAACATGTCGAGCCCGATCGGCATGAAGACGATCTCGAGCGGCGCCGTCCGCCCCGCGGCTGCCGCCACCTCGTGCGCCTCCACGATCCGCGCATGGAGATCGTCGAGCGTCTCGAGCGCGGGCGTGTGGCGGCGGGCGGCCGAGCGTGCGGGGTTGGGCATCGGCACCCAGCCGTCAGCCAGCTCGATGGCCCGCCGAACCGCGCGCTTGGCGTTCCCGCCGATCCAGATCGGTGGCCCGCCCGCCTGGGCCGGGGTCGGGAGCATGGTGTTGCCCGCGACGACGAAGTGTGCGCCGTCCATCGCGACGCTCGCTCCTGACCATGCCGCGCGCATGGCGCGGATGGCTTCGTCGGTGAGGTCGTTGCGCTCGCCGAACGGCGACCCGAGCGCGGCGAACTCCCCCTCCAGATATCCGGCCCCGATCCCCAGGATCATCCGGCCCCCGGAGAGCGCGTCCAGCGTGGCGACCGACTTCGCGAGGAGAAACGGGTTGCGGTACGCCGCGATGCACAGGTTCGTCTGGAGCCGAAGCCGCGTAGTCGCCGCCGCAGCGAACGAGAGGGCCACGAACGGATCGAGTGCGTGGTGCCCACCCTTGGCGAGCCACTGATCGTCGGGGAACGGGTGCTCGGTGACGAACGCCGCGTCGAACCCCGCCTCCTCGGCCGCGCCGGCGAGCTCACTGATCGCGGACGCGCTCGCCAGCTCGTCGAATCGATCGATGCGATGCGTCGGCAGACCCACAGACACCCTCACTCCTTGCCTCCATCCGTCGGCGTGCACCCCTTGCCTCGGTCCGTCGGCGTGCACCCCTTGCCTCGGTCCGTCGGCGCGATCACGGAACGATCGCCCCTTCCAGCGCGACGGCCAGGTCGTCGCCTGCGGTCTCCGGGTCACCCACGTGGTCGCGCAGCGGAAGCCCTTTCAGGAAGAACGCGAGGACGAGCGCGGCAACGGCCACCGGGATGCACCACAGGAACACCGTGTGCAGCGAGCGGGCGAACGCATCAGCGACCGCGTCCCGGACCGCGGGCGAGAGATCCGCCAGCGTCTCGGGTCGACCGCGCAGCCGTGCCGGATCGAGCTGCGCGCTCGCAGGCACGAGATCGGTGATCCATCCCTTGAGCTGGCTGTTGAAGATGCTCCCGAGCAACGCGAGCCCGAGTGCGCCGCCGAGCTGCCGCGTGAACATCGAGGTCGACGTCGCCACGCCCAGGTCGCGCGGCTCCACTGCGTTCTGAATTGCGAGGATCAGCACCTGCATCGAGAGGCCGAGCCCGAAGCCGAGGACGGCCGCGCCGATCATCACCTCGAACGCCGCACTCGAGTTGTCGAGACGCACGATCAGGAGCATGCCCGCGAGGCCGACGAAACCGCCGATGATCGGGTACTTGCGGTAGCGGCCCGTCCTCACGACCATCCGGCCGACGAGGACGGTCGCGCAGACCGCGGAGCCCATGAGTGGGATGAGGTAGAGCCCCGAGTCCGTCGGGCTCACACCGTCGACGAACTGCAGGAACGCGGAGAGGAAGTAGAGGCCCGCGAAGAACAGGAGACCGACGAGCAGGTTGAGGACCAGCGTGACGCGAGCGACCGAGATCCGGAAGAGGCGGGGCGGGAAGAGCGGCTCCGCCGCACGCCGCTCCCACCAGACGAGCGCGATCGTGAAGCACGCCGACGCGGCGCCGAGGCCGAGGATCATCGGTGAGTCCCAGGCTTCGCGCGAACCGCCCCAGCTCGCGACGAAGACCGCGCCCGTGACCGCGCCGACGAGCAGCGCGAGTCCGGGCCAGTCGATGCGGTGCTCGGTGCGCTTGGGTGGGAGGTGCAGGCCGCGAGCGACGATCACGAAGGCGATGATCCCGAGCGGCACGTTCACGAGGAACGCCCAGCGCCACGAGAGGTGCTGGGAGAACAGGCCACCGAACAACGGGCCGGCGACGCTCGAGAACGCGAACACGAAGCCCGCGTAGCCCAGCCAGCGTCCGAGGTCGCGTGCCGGGAACAGGTCTCCGAGCATCGCCATCGGCAGCGCGACGAGACCGGCCGCGCCGACCCCTTGCAGCGCGCGGAAGAAGATGAGCTGCGTCATCGACTGTGCGAGTCCGCACAGCACCGAGCCGCTCAGGAAGATGACGATCGCGACGAGGAAGATCCGCTTGCGCCCGTAAAGGTCGCCGAGCTTCCCGTAGAGCGGCATGCTCGCCAGGCTCGTGAGCATGTACGCGGTCGCGACCCACGACAGGTCGCGCAAGCCGCCGAGGTCGCCCACGATGGTCGGGAGCGCGGTCGCGACGAGTGTCGTGTCGAGCGCCGCGAGCCCGTTCCCGAGCATCAGCCCGAGGAAGACGATGACCACGCGCCGCTCGGTCGTCATCCCACCCACTCCCCCTCGAGCTGCCCTCGACGGGCAGTGGCGGTGATGCTAGAACGCGTTCCAACACGCCGTCGGCGTTGACCAGGGGGGAGCACACGTGGCCGATTCCAGCAAGGCCGATTCCGGCAAGGCCGGATTCACGCGGGACGAGATCGAAGCGGCCTTCACTCGGTTCCAGGAGACCGCGGCCGAGTGCGGACGGAGCGGCGACTGGAAGGCGTGGTCGGAGTGCTTCACCGAGGACGCCGAGTACTACGAGCACCACTACGGGCGCATGTCCGGTCGTCCGGCAATCCTCGACTGGATCAACGCGACCATGAACGAGCCCATCAACGACGACATGAGCTCGTTCCCGATCGACTGGTACGTCATCGACGAGGTCCGGGGCTGGGTCATCTGCCAGGTGGCCAACGTCATGGACGACCCGGGGGACGGCAGCGACCACCGCGAGTACAACTGGACGCTCCTCCACTACGCCGGCAACGGCCAGTTCTCCTACGAGGAGGACATGTACAACCCGGTGGAGTTCGGCGAGATGATCAAGGGATGGCTCGAGGCCAAGCGGGCGGCGACCGCCTCCTGACCCTGAGCAACTAGAACGTGTTGCACTTTCTGGGGTGTTTCGCTACGCTCCGGCCGCTCGATTCGACACTCGGTCAGGAGCCTTCATGGAGTTCTCGCTCTTCAACAGCCTCTACACGCCGCACCAGGCGTACGACGACGTCGATGACCAGTGGGCGGTCGAGGCGCAGCGACTGAAGAACGAGATCGCCTGGACGATCGCCGGCGACAAGAGCGGCTTCAAGTACACGTGGGCGACCGAGCACCACTTCCTCACCGAGTACTCGCACCTCTCCTCGAACGAGGCGTTCCTCGGCTACCTCGCCGGCGTCACCGAGAACATCCACCTCGGCAGCGGGATCTTCAACATCACGCCACCGGTGTCGCACCCGGCGAAGGTCGCCGAGAAGGTCGCGATGCTGGATCACCTCTCGGGCGGTCGCTTCGAGTTCGGCATGGGCCGCGGCTCTTCGAGCACCGAGCAGCGCGGCTTCGGCATCACCGATCCCGAGGTCACCAAGGCGATGGTCGACGAGGTGATGCCCGAGTTCAAGAAGATGTGGGCATCGAACGAGTACAGCTTCAACGGCGAGCACTTCTCGCTCCCGCCGCGCAACGTGCTCCCGAAGCCCTACTCCGACCCGCACCCCCCGATGTGGGTCGCGGCCGGCAACCCGGGCACGTTCGAGAAGGCCGCGCGTCTCGGTCTCGGCGTCCTGTGCTTCACCACTGGCTCGCCCGAGACCCTCAAGCCGCTCATCGACGTCTACAAGAAGAACATCGAGAAGGCCGAGCCGGTCGGTGAGTACGTGAACGACAACATCATGGTCACGAGCCAGATGCTGTGCCTCGAGGACGGGCAGCGCGCCCGCGACATCGCGTGCAACATCACCTCCGGCTACCAGAACTCACTCGTGTTCCACTACCTCGACACGTTCCCGAGGCCGGACATGATCCCCGCCTGGCCGGCGCTCATCCCTGAGCCGACGATCGAGATGCTCGACCAGGCGATCGCGGCGAACCTCGTGATGATCGGCACGCCCGACGAGGTGTCGAAGGGTGTCAAGGAGTACGAGGATGCGGGCGCCGACCAGGTGTGCTTCGGGATGCTCTCAACGACGATGCCGATCGACGTCGCCGTCGAGGCCGTCGAGACGTTCGGGAAGCACGTGATCCCGCAGTTCGACAAGGACCCGGTGCACCGCAGCACGCGGATGCGAGAGGCCTACGTCGCCGAGCGCGGCCCGAAGACGAAGCGCTCCCTCGGCCACGTCCAGGACAAGCTCCCGGTCCTCTGACGCCTCAGACGTCGCGCTCGAGGCGCCAGGGGTCGGCCATCCAGAGGCGGTGACGCGGGCCGGCGGCTTCGAGGGCGGCGTCGTCGAGCGACTCGGCCGCGTACGCGACGTCGCCGGTCCACAGCGCGACCATGCCCCCCGCGCCCATGCCGATGCGCGTCTCGTAGAAGAACGGCTCGCGAGCTGCGGCGTCGCGCATCAGGCTGTCGAGGTCATCGAACTCTGCGAGGTAGTGGAGCGACATCCACGTCGGCGGTGCGAGCTCGATCTCGAGCGCGTCCCGCCGCGTCAGCGCGTCGACGGGCTGCATCCAGTCGGACTCGTGGATCTCTCCCCCGTCGATGGTCACGATGCCCTCGGGCGCAGGCGCAACGAAGAACCAGGTCGCGTAGCGCTTCGGCGCCATGCCGGGCGGGAGCCAGTGCGAGAAGAACGCGAGCGACGGCTCGTCGACGAGCAGCCCCGCCTCTTCGGCCGACTCCCGCACCGCGGCGCGTCGAGCCGCCACGACGACGTCGGGAGCACCGATGCGATCCTCGTCGTCGATCCGCCCACCGGGGAACACCCACATCCCCCCGAACGCGATCTTCGAGTTCTTGCGGAGCATGAGCGTCTCGAGCACGCCGTCGCGCTCGCGCACCAGCACGACGGTCGCGGCCGGGATCGGATCGCCCTCCGTCCGCTCGCCCTCACGGAACCAGCGTTCGAGTGCGTTCTCGTCGGTCACGCGCGCGGCTCCTGAGCTTCCGTGGACATCGAGTCAACCACACCCCCACGAGTCGGTGCGGTAGTCCGTTCAATCCGAGGGTTGGAGCACCCCGACGAGGAAGTCGCGCGCCGCCCCGCTCACCTGCTCGAAGCCGGCGCCGTGGTACCCGACGAAGTGGTCGCCGACGACCGATTCCAGCCGCTTCGGCTCGGCGGCACGTGCGTACGCCGCGAGCTGCGCTTCGGTGCTCGCGACGCGGTCGTCGGTCGCGACCACCATGAACAGCGGGACCTCGAGGTGCCCCGCCGCGAGGGCGGGCTCGAAGAGCGCCGGCGCGCCGTCGAGCACCAGCGTCACCACGTTGCGCCAGGTCGGCGCGTGCTCGGCCAGGGCGTGGAACCATGTCCACGACTCCGGCTGCGGCAACATCGCGGGCAGATCAGGGTCCTCGGTGACCACGGGCATCGGCCCGATCCGCGCCTCGCCGGGCCCCGGCTCGTCGCGGAGCGCGGCGTCGCACATCGCGGCGAACACGCTGCCGTCGGCGTCGGCGAGATCGGGATCCCCGACGTACGGCACCTGTGCGACGACTGCTCGCACGCGAGGATCCGCGGCGCCGAGCACGAGCACCTCCCCGCCGCTGAAGCTCGTCCCCCAGAGCGCGAGTCGCGCCCCATCGACCTCGGGCCGGCGCTCGAGCCAATCGAGCACGCACCGCAGGTCGCGGATCTGCGCCCACGGATCGATGAGCTGGCGTGGCTCGCCGTCGCTCGCGCCGAGGTTGCGGTGGTCAGCGACGAGCACCGCGAACCCCGCGGCCACGAACACCTCGGCGAAGCGGTCGAGCCCCATCTCCTTCACCGCCGAGAACCCGTGGGTGAGGACGACGGCAGGCACCGGGGCGACGTCCGCGCCGTGCGCTGCGTCCGCTCCACCGGGGACGTAGAACCAGCCGCGCAGCGTCACTCCACCGACGCCGGGAACCTCGACGTCGCGCCGCAGGCGCGTGTCGGGATCGGTCACGCGTCGCTCAGGCCGTCGGCTGGCGCGGTTCGAGGCCGGCGGCGCGGTACACGGCGTCGATCACCTTCATGTTCGCGATCGAGTCGGACGGCGGAGTGAGCACCGGGCCGGCTTCGCGCACCGCCTTGGTGAACGCCTGGAGCTGGTACCAGTAGGTGGTCTCGCCCTTGACCTTCTCGCTCCGGCGCTGCTTCACCCCGGTGCCCGAGTCGTGCGTCTTCACAGTGACCCGGTGGAAGTACTGCGGCCCGGTCATGTTGAGCACCTTGAGCTCGCCGCGCTCGCCCTGGACGCGCGCGCCCAGGCTCAACAGCTTGCTCGACATCAGCGCACACTCCATCCCGCCGGTGCTGCCGTCGGCGAACGACATCTCGGCCGCAGCCCATCGGTCGACCCCGGGACTGCTGCACTTCGCCTCGGCCGAGGTGACCGTCGGCTCCGCGCCCGCGAGCGTGCGGAGCTGGTGGATCGCGTAGCAACCGACGTCCATCATGGCTCCCCCCGCGAGGCCGAGGTCGTAGCGGATGTCGTTGCGCTTCGGCAGCGGGATGCACATGCGCGTCTCGACGCGCTGGATCGTTCCGAGCTCGTTCTTGACGATCTCGAGCAGCCTGGTGACGAGTGGGTGATACCGGTAGTGGAACGCCTCCATCACGACGAGCCCCGACTTCTTCGCCGCCGCGGCGACCTGCTCCGCCTCTTCGGTGTTGGCCGTGAACGGCTTCTCGCACAGGACGTGCTTGCCGGCCGCGAGCGCGGCGATGGTCCAGCGACCGTGCAGCCCGTTCGGCAGCGGGTTGTAGACCGCCTCCACGGAAGGGTCGGCGAGCAGCGCTTCGTACGAGTCGTGCACCGTCGCGATCTTGTGCTTCTCGGCGAACTTCGCAGCCCGCTCGGGTTCCCGCGCGGCCACGGCGACCACCGTCGCTGCCGGGAACGATGCCGCGGGCTTGATGAGGGCCATCGGCGTGATCCTCGCCGCGCCCAGGACGCCGATCCGAAGTGGTTCCACGGGGCGTGAGCCTACGACGCTTCCACCACGAGCCTCGGTTGTGCCAGGCTGCGCCCCGCACTCCAGCACCAGACGGCACCCCGAAAGGTGCCCCTGAACGGCGCCCCTGAACGGCGCCCCAGAATGGCGCCCCAGAATGTGGCCCCTGAATGTGGAAGGACCCGCGCACGTGCTCGACGGCATGCGGGTCGTCGATCTCTCCACCGAGATCGCTGGCCCCTACTGCACCAAGCTCCTCGCCGATGCCGGGGCCGACGTGGTGAAGGTCGAGCCGCCCGGTGGCGATCCGCTCCGCACGTGGCGCTCCGGTGCGCTGTTCGAGTTCCTCCACACCTCGCGACGCAGCATCGTCGGGGCGCCCCACGACCCGCACGTGCTCGACCTGTGCGCGCAGGCCGACATCGTGATCGAGAGTGGCCCGGCCGGG
>JBBQFJ010000140.1:0-8387 GCA_038321755.1 Acidimicrobiia bacterium
GGCATCGTTGGCGTCGCCGCCCGTGGCGACATCTTCAGACACCGCATCTTCGGCGGGCGGGGCTTCCTCCGCCACTGCATCCATGAGCGGGGGATCATCAGCCACGACGCCGTTGTCAGAGACGGACGAAGTCCACTCCGACCCTTCCCAGTATCGGTACTGATGCCGCCCAGTCGGGTCTGGGTACCACGCTGCGTCCTGATTCTTCTTCCTCGCCATTTCCACCCCATCCGGTCAGCACGCACCACGGCCGCACCGGCCACCCATGCTGAGCATCCTCCGCTGACCTGACTATTGCGATTCGGATCGATGGCGTCCAGGGGCCGAAGTACCCAAGTTCGCATTCAACGGCCGCAGAGGACCAAACCCTTCACCAACTAGTCGAGATCCGTTGTGGTGTAAGTGGGGCCGGGTGGGATCGAACCACCGACCGAGGGATTATGAGTCCCCTGCTCTGACCACTGAGCTACGGCCCCTTGCGCATCGTAGGCAGCGTCGGGCTGTCCTACGTTGGCGAGATGAGCTGGCTCCCCGACGACTTCGAGACACCCACGCACGTCGAGCTGTCGTGTGGTCACCACCTCCGGCCGATCCGAGCATCCGACATCGACCTCGACTATCCCGCGGTCATGGGCTCCCAGGCGCGCCTCTTCGAGATCTTCGGACCGGCCTGGGGCTGGCCGCCGGCGACCCTGACGCGCCAGGAGGATCTCGACGAGCTCGTCCGCCACGCGGACGAGATGGTCACGCACACCTCGTTCAACTTCGCGATCTTCGACCGGGACGAGGCCGCACTCTTCGGCTGTGTGTACGTCGACCCACCGGAGAAGGCGGGCGCCGACGCGGAGATCTCATGGTGGGTCGTCGACGACGAGGTCGGGGGCGCGCTCGAGACTGCACTCCGCAAGCAGGTGCCCGAATGGATCGCGAGCGCCTGGCCCTTCGCGACGCCGCGCTTCATCGGCGAGGAGCTCTCCTGGGCCGACTACCTCGCGCTCCCCGATCACACCTGACGTCGTGGTCCGTGGCGTCTCGGACGCCGGCCATCGCCCGAATCAGTCGCCGGTGGCGCCGTCGAGCTGCTCGCGCATGATGTCGAGGTGACCGGCGTGGCGCGCGGTCTCCTCGATCATGTGGAGGAGGATCCAGCGCAGGCTCGGCGTCCCCCACTTCGGGCTCGGGCGCACCGCGAGCTCGTCGAGCGAGAGCGCGGTACCGACCACACGACGCGAGTGCTCGATCGCGTCGTCGTACGCCGAGAGCACCGAAGCGATCGTGTCGCTCGGACCAAGCGCGAACGACGGCGAGTTGCCACCCGTCATCTCGATGCCCTCCAGGTCCTCACCCGCGAAGCGCCACCGGAACCACAGGGGCTCGGCCCACGCCAGGTGCTTCACGACTCCGAGCACGCTGAGCCCACTCGGAGTGAGGATCCGCGTGGCGTCTTCCTCGCTCAGGCCCTGCAGCTTCTTCGCCGCGACGACGCGGTACCAGTCGAGGTAGCCCTCGAGCATCTCGCGTTCGGCGACGCGGGTCTTGAGCGGATCGTCGGTCATGCCTCTTCGAGGTAGTCGCGCAGCCGCTGGGACCGCGTCGGGTGACGCAGCTTCGCGAGCGTCTTCGACTCGATCTGGCGGATGCGCTCACGCGTGACGCCGAACTCCCGCCCGACCTCTTCCAGCGTGCGGACCTGCCCGTCGTCGAGCCCGAACCGGAGCCGCATCACCTGCTGCTCGCGAGGGTTCAGCTCGAGCAACGCTCGCTCGATCTCGTCCTTGAGGCGCTCGCGCTCGGCGGCGAAGTCGGGCGAGACGGCGCTCTCGTCGGCGACGAAGTCCCCGAGGTTGCTGTCGTCCTCCTCGCCCACCAGCGTCTCGAGCGACAGCGGCTCCAGTGAGATCCGCTGGATCTCACGGACCTTCTCCGGCGTGAGGTCGACCTTGGCCGCGATCTCGTCGACAGTCGGCTCCCGTTCGAGCTCCTGCAGCAACGAACGCTGCATGCGCAGGACCTTGTTCATGGTCTCGACCATGTGCACCGGGATGCGGATCGTCCGGGCCTGATCGGCGATCGAGCGCGTGATGGCCTGACGGATCCACCAGGTCGCGTACGTCGAGAACTTGAAGCCCTTGGTGTAGTCGAACTTCTCGACGGCGCGGATCAGGCCGAGGTTGCCCTCCTGCACCAGATCGAGCAGCGCCATCCCCCGCCCGACGTAGCGCTTCGCGATCGACACGACGAGGCGGAGGTTGGCGCTCGTGAGCTGCTGCTTGGCGAGCTCGCCGTCGACGAGCGCGTTGATGTCGGTCGCGAGCGTGCACGCCTCGGAGCCCTCGGACAGCAGGGCCACCAGCTCGCCCGACCGCTTGATGATCTGCTCGTAGTTCTCCGCGGTCGTGGTCTCCGTGCGGTGCAGAGGCTCGACCACGGGCTCGAGCGGACGAGGCAGCAGCTTGGTCAGCTCCTTCTGGAGCGGCACGCTGATCCGCTCGACGAGATCCCGGCAGCCGAGGTCGTCGATCTCGTCGCACTCACTGAGACGGTTGGCGAGGTCGAGCGCGCGCTGCAGAGCACTCCGAGTGGACTGGCGCTTCGCGAACTCGTCGATCTCGACGTCGGCGGGGACGGGCACGCCGTCCTCGTCCGTGTCCGTGGCGGCGTACGTATGCGCTCCCGCCTCGATGCGCCGGGCGTACGCCTTCTCCTGATCCGCGGTCAGCAGCCTGACCTTGCCGATCTCCTTGAGGTACATGCGGACGGGATCGAAGCTGCCACCCTCGCCACGATCCTTCCCGGCATCCATGGCGTCGTCGAGGCGCTCGGCCGCGGTACGACGCTGGCGAGGTCGCACCAGGTCGCCGGTTCGAGTCGGAGCCGATGGCGCGGGGCGATCGGCGTCTTCGCGCTGCAGCTCGTCGTCGATCTCGTCGACCACACCGACGCCGCGCGCCGCGAGCTGCTCGTAGATCGACGCGAGCTCGGCCGTCTCGGGTTCGAGCGTGTGGAACGCGGCGAAGACCTCGCCCGAGGTGATCGAACCACGATCCCCCGCGCGCGCGACGAGCGCCTCGAGGTCGGGGCCGTCGACGTGCTCGTCGGTGACGACGTTCCGCTCCGTCACGCCTCCTGCTCCACTCGCGCGTCTTCCTCCGGTGCAGCGTCAGGTTGCTGAGCACTCTGCCGGGCTTCGGTGACGACCCACCCTACCAACTGGGTCGCGGCCTCCTGCGCGCGCGGCCAATCCGCGACGTCGCGCAGGTTCGTCACCCTGTCGAGCAGCGCGATGACCGTCCCTGCTCGCTCGTCCTTCTCGCGAAGCATGCGCGTGCGCATCTCTTCTGCGACTGGAACGACGGTGTTGACGATGAGACGCGGTCCCTGCGTCGTCGGTTCGATGTCTGGAGCAGGCTCCTCGACCGCGAGCCGCTCGAGCAGATGCCGTACCGGCCCCTCCGCTGAATCGATCGCCTGGTGCATGTCCTCCGAGGAGACGAGCACGTCGTAGGCGCCGCGCGCGACGGGATCGAGGAACAGCGCTTCGTCGAGCCAGTCAGCAACGAGTGCCGGCTCGTGCACCGCCCACCGCAGCACGTCGAGCTCCCGCCGGTCGACGCGCATCGGTTCGAGCCGCTCCGGCTCGGGGTCCGGTTCCGACGGTTCAGATCGCGACTGACGACGTTGCGGATTCGGTTGCGCGTCGCGCTTCGGCTCCATCCGAGCGCGCGTGACCTGGCTGCGCATCCCGTCCTCGTCGAGATCCAGGCGACCGGCGAGCTGCACCGCGTACTGGTCACGCACGAGGTCACTGGGGTGCTCGGCGACCATGCGGGCCGCGGCCTCGGCCGCCCGGGCCCGGCCCTCGATCGTGGCGAGATCCGCGGCCTCGAGCGCCCGGTCCACCCGGAACTGCAGGAACGGCTCCGCCCGCGCCAAGGACGGCAGCAGGCGCTCCCGGTCGTCGCGCCACAGGTCGCCGGGGTCCTTGCCCAGGGGCAGGTCGGCCACCCGCACCTCGAGCTCCAGCTCCTGCTCCCACCGGTACCACTTGTCGGCGGCGCCGGCACCGGCGGCGTCACCGTCGTACGCGAGCACCATCCGGCGGGCCAGGTTCTTGAGCATCTTGGCGTGGTCGTCGGCCAGGGCGGTGCCGCACGTCGCCACAGCGTTCGGAGCACCCGCGAGCGCGTACGCCATCACGTCGGTGTACCCCTCACAGATGACGGCTTCACCTCGGGCCACGATCTCGGCCTTCGCCCAGTTGAGGCCGTAGAGCAGCCGACTCTTCTGGTAGATCGACGTCTCGGGCGAGTTCTTGTACTTCGGACCGTCATCGCCGAGCGCGCGTCCACCGAACCCGACCGCGTCGCCGCGCGCATCGAAGATCGGGAACATCAGGCGACCGCGGAACTGATCCTGGAGGCGATTCGCCTTGTTCACGAATGCGAGCCCCGCCGTGACGAGGTCGTCGCGCGAGAACTTCTGCTGCTGGAGGTGCTTCGCCAACGAGTCCCACCCGTCGGGTGAGTACCCGAGCACGAACTTCCGGACGGCGTCACCGTCGAACGCACGACCGCGGAGGTACTTGCGCGCGTGCCCACCTTCGGAGGATTCGAGCAGGAGCTTGTGGTAGTACGCCACCGCCGCGGTGACCGCTTCGACGAGGCGCGCCCGCCGTGACCGATCACGTTGGTGACTCTTGTCGTCGTAGCGCAGCTGGATGCCGGATCGTTGCGCGAGTCGTTCGACGGTCTCGACGAAGTCGAGGTGCTCGAGATCACGCAGGAAGCTGATCGCGTCGCCCGACGCCTGACAGCCGAAGCAGTAGTACAGGTTCATCGTCGGGTTGACGGAGAACGACGGCGTCCGCTCCTGGTGGAAGGGACAGAGCCCGCTGTAGCGCTGGCCGACCCGCTTCAGCGCGACGAACTCGCTGATGAGCGCGACGATGTCGGTCTGTTCCCGGACCCGGGTGACGTCTTCGTCGAGGATGCCCACCGCGGCCGAGGATACGACCCCGTCAGACCCCTCGGGGCAGGTCGTCGGTGCGCCACCCCAGGAGCTCGACGCCGAGCCCGAGCGCGAAGCGGTCGGTCATCCCGCTGACGTAGTGAACGGCCAGTGCGGCGGCCTCGGTCGAGCCGGCCCGGACCCCGTGGGCGTCGACGTCGGGCAGTCGCCGCGGCGTGTCGGCGAAGTGATCCACCAGACCGCGCAGGAGCCGGATGACCCGTTCGGCTTGCATGCGGGCCGCCGGTCGCAGGTAGATGCGCTCGAAGTTGAAGTCACGGAACACCTGGAGGGCGCTCGCCGCCGGTTCGGTCATGCCGACGGAGCCCGTGCGGTCGATGGCCTCGAGCGCGGCGAGCACGAAGCCACCGATCTGCTCGGAACGGCGGGTACCGACCGCCTCGCGCACCTCGCGTGGGAGGTCGTCGGGCTCGAGGATGCCGGCCCGGACCGCGTCCTCGAAGTCGTGGCAGACGTACGCGATCCGGTCGGCCCAGGCCACAACCTCGCCCTCGGGCGTGGCCGGGGCCGGGCGCCGCCAGGAGTGGTTGCGGACTCCGTCGAGCGTCTCCGTGCACAGGTTGAGCTCGGCGAGGGTGACGTCGGCGCCGTAGACCGCGTGGTCGTAGCCCGTGCCGGGGAGGTACGGCGAGAAGGCCTCCTCCGACGCGTGGCCGGCCGGGCCGTGGCCGCAGTCGTGCGCGAGTGCGATGGCCTCGGTGAGCGGCACGCAGAGGTTCGCGGCCCGGGCGATCCCGACCGCCACCTGGGCGACCTCCACCGCGTGGGTGAGGCGGGTGCGGAGGTGGTCGTCCTCCGGGGCGATGAACACCTGGCACTTGCCGGCCAGCCGGCGCCACGGGCGGGAGTGCTTCACCCGGTCGAGGTCGCGCTCGAAGCAGAGGCGGTACGGATCGGGCTCCTCGGCCCGGCTCCTCTGCCCGGCACCGACGGGTCGCGTGGCACCCGGCGCCAACGACCCGGCCAGCTCTGCCTCGCGCTCTGCCCGGGTGTGGAGCGGACCGCCGACGAACGCCGTCGCCCCCGCATGGGCCCGGACGACTCGGAGATCGGTGAGCTCGCTCATGGTTCCGAGGGTAACCCCGGGGTGTGACACCGACGCGCCCAGTGCCGGCGGGCTGCTCCGAAGAATCCTCGACATTCTTCACGGGAGGGTCCTGATCCGGGGGTAAGTGTCACACCCCCCTGTCATCGTGAAGCCATGTTCGAGATCGAGCGCATCGCGCGTGACCTGCGGAAGGCGGTGGCCGGGTTGGACCCGGCCTGCCTCGAGGGTCGCGACGCGGCGCGCCTGACCGAGGTCGCGGCCGACGGCGAAAAGCTCTTCGGAGCAGCGAAGGCGCTGCTGGCCCAGCGCGCCGCGGAGACGAAAGCGTGGCGCCGGCGATCGCACGCGGCGACGTCCGAGCAGTGGCTCGCCGAGACCTCGGGGTGTTCCGAAGGTGCGGCCCGCGACGTGTTCGCGACCGCGACTCGTCTGACGGAGCTGCCGGCCACGGCCGACAAAGTGCGCTCGGGCGAGCTCTCCCTCCAGCAGGCCGCGCACGTCACGGCCGGCGCGATCAAGGACCCTGGCGCCGAGCAGCGCTTGCTCCGCACGGCGAAGCGATCCGGGATGCGCGCGCTGCGCGAAGAGAAGGAGCGGGTCATCGCTGGGGTGACCGACGAGGTCGAGGCCCGCCGGGTCGCCAGAGTGGAGCGGCACCTGCGGACCTGGACCAACGGCTACGCGACGCATGGCCGGTTCTCCGGCCCGACCGACGAGGTCGCGAAGCTCCTCCACGCGCTCGAACCCCTCGAGCAGGCTCGCTTCGAGGAAGCCCGGCGATCCGGCGACCACGAGACGCGCGAGGCGTATCGGTTCGACGCAATGATCGACCTCGCCGAGACGGGCTCGACCACCACGAAGGCACCCCTGACCGGCACCGTGATGGTCGGCCTCGGATCACTCCTCGACGGCAAGGTGCGACCCGGCGAGACGTGCGAGATCCCCGGCGTCGGCCCGGTCCCCGTCGCCCACGCCCGCGACGTCCTCTCTCATGGCCTCCTCCAGCTCGTCATCACCGACGGCGTCGACGTCCAAACCGTGGTCAGTCCGACCCGCCACGTCCCCGAAGCGTTGAAGATCGCGATCGCCGTTCGGGACCGCACCTGCAAGGTCCGCGGCTGCGACCGCACCATCGGACTGCACCGCCACCACACCAAGCCCTTTGGCGAGACCCACCACACCAGGTACTCCGAGCTCGGCAACGCCTGCGACCAACACCACCACCTCATCCACGACCTCCAGTACGAGATCGAAGACCACCACGACGGCACCTGGAGCCTGCGCGCCCCAGCGCACGACGCCCCAGCCCACGACCCGCCCGGCGAGGTGGCGGCTTGACGCTCCGGGTCAGTCGGGCCAGTCGTCGGCCGTCGGCGCGCGGAAGAACTCTTCGCGCACCAGCTCTCGGTAGCCCTCGACGCCTGCCAACGCGACGATCGGTTCGACCTGGCTCGCCTGCGCGCGCAGCGCGCGGACCTTCCGGTCGGCGAGCTCATCATTCGCGTTGAAGTAGAGCGCGAGATCCTCGAAGGGCGTCGTGGGCGGCTCGACGTCGGGGACCATCATGATCTCATCGATCGGGACGAGCGCATTGAACTGCTCCGTCCACTCGGGCGTGTTCGTCGAGAACAGGAGCCGCTGCGGTCCGTCGACTGCCCGACACGCGAGCGTCGTCCAGCGGCTCACCGTGATGTGGTCGTCGTGGTACGTGCCACCGTCGGGCCCGAAGGTGAGCACCGAGTCGGGACGCAGCTCTTCGACGATCGCACGGAGCTTCCCCACGGGCTCCGCGAGCGGCACCGCGAGACAGGCGCCGTCGGGATAGTCGAGCCAGCGGTGATCCTCGACGCCGAGCACGTCCAGGCACGCCGCGAGCTCGGCTTCGCGTATCGCCTTGCGCTCGTCGATCGAGCGGGGGTCGTCATCCGGAAAGCCGAGCTCACCCTTCGTGGCGGTGACGCACACCACCCGGTGGCCGGCGTCCGCGGCGACGGCCATCAACGCGCCCGCGAGGTACGCCTCGTCGTCGGGATGGGCGAAGACCGCGAGGATCGACCCGAGGTCGCCGTCGTGGGAGACGCGTCGCTCGTCGACTCGCCGGTCCATCGTGCCTCCAACTTCGGAACGTGGGGTTCCACGCCCTGACTACCGTACTGACCATGACGGAGACGCCTGGCAGCTCGGAACATTCCCCCCAGGGGTCCGGGGGCGCCGACGGCGCCGGCGACTTCATCGACGAACGGGGATTCGCCGCCGTCGACGCCCAGCCCGACCCCGGCCTGCTGATCGCCGGCATGGAGGACACCGCAAC
>JBBQFJ010000141.1:0-8379 GCA_038321755.1 Acidimicrobiia bacterium
TCGACGAGATCCTGAACCGCTGGGACGACATCGAGATGTCGGCCCCGCCGTCGCGACTGCGCTCGAACTTCATCAACGGCCTCAAGCACATCCCGCTGACGTTCACCGCCAAGTAGCCGCGGGACGAAGGCCGGTGGCGTCCGGGCTGATCGAGAAGCGGCGAGCGCGACGAGCGTGTCGGCTGCGAGCCGGCAGCGGCCGGATAGTGATCACGTGGATCCTCCGGTCACAGCCAGCCCCCGTTTCACCGGCTGAGCACAACCAGTCCAGCCAGTCCTGGATGCGGTCGGCGATCAGCGGTAGAGGTTGGGTGGTGTCGGGAGCGACGCGATCTGCTCGTCGACGAACGCGCCCATGTCCTGCGCGCGGCGCGCGATGAGCGGCGCGATCTCATCCGGGTCGGTGAGGATCAGGTACTGCTCGTCCCGGATCCCGTCGGCGATGAGCGCCGCGACGGCTTCAGGTGTCGCCGGGTCCGACAGCGGGATCGGCGCGATCCAGCGGGCGATGTCGTCGACACCGCCCATGCGTGCGGTCTCGCCCATGTTCGTGTCGACGAGGCTCGGGCACACCACCGACACCCCGATCCCCAGCGGCTTGAGGTAGATCGCCAGCGCCTCGGTGAGCCCGAACACCGCGTGCTTCGCGGTGATGTACGCGGGGTGGTCCCACGAGTACGCGTACAGGCCGGCGACCGACGATGTGTTCACCACGTACCCACTCCCCCGCTCGATGAGGTGCGGGAGGAACGCCCGGATGTTGCGGATCACGCCGTACAGGTTGATCTGGAGGATCCAGTCCCACTCCTCCATCGACAGACCCTCGGCCGGCCCGATCATCGCGACGCCGGCGTTGCTCATCACGATGTCGACGTGTCCCATCACGCCGAGCGCCCGGTCGCGCATGAGCTCGACGTCCGCGTCCTTCGTCACGTCGCAGTGCACGCCCAGGAACTGGCGCCCGAGATCCTCCACCTCGGCCTGCACCTCGGCGATGCGTTCGTCGTTGACGTCGCCGATCACGATGTCGGCACCACGACGCGCCAGCTCGAGTGCCGTGGCCCGCCCGATGCCACTCGCTCCCCCGGTGATGACCGCGACCTTCTCTGCGATGTCCATCAGTCCTCCTGTTCGACGACGAGCGACCAGCCCGGATCGGAACCGTAGGCACCTTCGGCGAAGAACCCGTAGTCCGCACCCTTCCGGAGCGACTGGCCGCCGTCGATGCTGATGTTCTGACCGGTGATGTACGAGGACTCCGGGCCGACGAGGAAGCGCGCCAGCGCCCCGACCTCGTCGACCGTGCCGGCCCGGTGCAACGGGATCTCCGCGAGGTAGCTGTCCATCACCGGCCCGCCCGCGGTGATCGCGCTCATCAGCTCGTTGTCGATGATCCCCGGCCGCACCGAGTTCACGCGCACCCGCGAAGGACCCAGCTCGTCCGCGGCCACCTTCACGAGGTGGTCGAGCCCGGCCTTCGCCGCGCCGTACGCGCCCATGAACCGAAAGCTGTCGAGCCCCGCGTGCGACGACACGCCGACGAACGACCCCTGCGTCTTGACGAGTGCCGGCGTGGTGCACTTGAGGGTGAGGAACGTCCCAATGATGTTGAGGTCGAGCGTGGCGCGCACCGCTTCGACGTCGGCGAGGTGCAACGGCCCGAGGTGCAGCGATCCTCCTGCGGAGGCCACGACTCCGTGGAGACCTCCCCCTTCCTGGACCGCCTTCGCGACCGCGGCTGCGACCTGCTCCTCGTCGGTCACGTCGGCACCGATCACGTGCACGCCGGCACCCGGGACCGCGTCACGGATGCGCGCCGCGGCAAGCTCGAGCTTCTCGACCGTTCGACCGCACAGGGTCACCACCGCACCGTCACGGGCAAGCGCGAGCGCACAGCCCTCACCGATACCGCTCCCACCACCGGTCACGAGCACGCCGTAGCCCTCGAGTGTCGCCATGTATCGCTCTCTCCCGTTCCCGGCATCGGACCCGGCGCGCCGCGCCGGGGGGCCGATAGGTTCGCACGCATGAGCCTGGTGCTGCTGGACGAAGTACGCCCGCAGGTGGCGCAAATCACGCTGAACGACCCCGACAAGCTGAACCCCCTCTCCTGGGCGCTGGTCGACGAGCTCCACGCTGCGCTCGACTCGGTCGGGCGGGACAACTCCATTCGCGTCGTGGTGCTCACCGGAGCGGGGCGGGGGTTCTGCTCCGGGCTCGACCTCAAGATGACCACGGGTTCCCAGATGTCCGCCGGGCTGACCGGACCGGCCGCGGGCATGCGGTCCCAGGCCTACATGGCCGACGTGATGCTGCACCTCCGCCGGATCCCCCAACCCGTCATCGCGGCGATCAACGGACCCGCGATCGGCGGCGGGATCGCGCTCGCGCTGTACAGCGACATCCGGGTGAGCGGGGAGTCGGCCCGCTACTCGGTGCGGTTCGTGAAGGTCGGCGTGTCCGGCTGCGACATGGGGGTGAGCTACGCACTCCCGAAGATCGTCGGCGCCTCGCAAGCAACCGAGCTCTCGCTCACCGGTCGCACCTTCGACGCTGCGGAAGCGATGCGCATCGGGCTCGTGACGCACGTCGTGCCCGACACCGAGGTGCTCGAGACGGCCTACGGCGTCGCGGAAGAGATCCTCGACAACAGCCCGTTCGGCATCGTGATGACCAAAGAGGTGCTCTGGGCGAACCTCGCGGCACCGAGCGCCGAGAGCGCGATCGCGCTCGAGAACCGCACCCAGATCCTCGCCTCGAGCTCGGGCGACTACGAAGAGGCCGTGCGCGCCTTCGCCGAGAAGCGCCCACCCGACTTCCGGCGGGAACCCTGACGCATCTGGCGCGAGATGATGGCCCTTGACGCGCTCCTGGCGACGGAGTCGTACGCCGCGGTCAGCGCCGCGGCCGCGTCGCAGCCCTAGCGGCTCGCGACGAGGTCGGCCACGAGGTCGAGGCAGCGCACGTCGGTGGTCGCGGGCACGAGGATCAGCTCATCGCACCCCGTCGCCTCGATCTGGTCGAAGGCCTGACGCACCCGGTCGGGCGTGAACGCACTCATCATGTCGCCGACCAGCGTTCCGATCCCACCGCCGAACACGTCGAGGTAGTCGGACGAGAAGGTGCGCAACCGCGGCTCGGCGTCGTCACCGAGCGCGAAGAAGAAACCCGACACGAGGCGTGGCGCCTCGGTGCGGCCGGCGGCGCTCCACGCCTCCTCGGTAGCTCGGAACAGCGCGTCGGCCTCCGAGGCGTCAGCGGTGACCGTGAAGCCCGAGACCCCATCGGCCCACTGTGCGGCCCGCGCCAGCGCCTTTGGCCCCATGGCGCCGGCGAGCAGCCGCGGCTTCGTCTGCACCGGAGCCGGTCCGAGCGGCACACCGTCGGCGTAGGTGCCGCCACTCCAGAGCCGACGGAGCTCGGCGACCGCGTCGTCGAGGCGCTGGTGTCGGTGTGCGAATGGCGATCCGAGCGCGTCGTAGTCCTGCACTCGGCCGCCGACGCCGACGCCGATCTCCAGGCGACCGTTCGAGATCAGATCGATCGTCAGCAGCTCCTTCGTGACCATGGCGGGCGAGTGCCACGGGAGCACGAGGAGGTTCGCGAAGACGCGGACGCGCTCGGTGAGCGCGGCCGCCGCCGCGCACGCGGTCAGCCCTTCGACGTTGTGGTACGTGATGCGCTCACCGGCCGAGATCGACGAGAACGGACCGTCGTCGACGCCGCGACACCACGCCATGAACGAGTCGTGATCGAGGCCTTTGGCCATCTGGGGCAGTGCGACACCGATGTCCATGCTCAGGCTCCCGTACGATCCAGGTCGTGGAGGGCGGAGATCCAGCACTGCGGGGACGCGGTGACGAGCTGCATGTCCTGGTGGACGCTATCGCCACGGCCACCCGAGGCGTGGGCCGGATCGTCGTCCTCGAGGGTGAAGCCGGCATCGGTAAGACCCGCCTGATCCAGGAAGCCACGCACGAGGCGGCCGCGCGCGGCGCCACCGTGCTCGTCGGCGCGGCCGAAGAGCTCGAGCAGGGCCGCCCGTTCGGAGCGCTGGTCGCCGCACTGGGGCTCACGCGGGAACCCGACGGCGCGGTCGCTGCCGCCGTGCGGGCCGGTTCCGTGTCCCCCGATGCTCGTTTCCTCGCGCAGGAGGCGATCCTCGAGCACATCGAGCGGTTGGCCGACGACGGCCCGGTGCTGCTCGCGCTCGACGACCTGCACTGGTCGGACCGCGCCACGTTGGCCACCGCGTGGTCGCTGGCCCGGCGGCTCGCGCAGCTCCCGGTCACCCTCGTCCTCGCGTGCCGAGGCTCGCCCCGCAGCGAAGACCTGGAACGGCTCCTCGTCGACTGCGCTCGCGAAGGAGCGACACTCCTCGACCTCGGACCGCTCGACGACGACGCGGTCCGAGCCCTGGCGACCGAGGTCTCAGGGGTCGATCCGGACCCCGGGTTGCTCGACCGACTGCGCGGCACCGCGGGCAACCCGTTCTTCGTGCTGGAGCTCGCACGCGCGATCGCCGAGGCACCGGACGACGCCGCGGGTGCGGATCCTGCGCTGCGGCGCGCGCTGCTGCGCCGAGTCGGCGCGCTCGGTGGCGACGTCGAGGCCTTCCTCAGCGCCGCGACCGTCCTCGGCGACACGTTCACGCTCGACGACCTCGCGGTGCTGCTCGACCGCCCCGTCCCGACTCTCGTGGACGTCGCGAACGCGGCGCTCGACGCCGGACTGCTCGACGGTGATGGACCGATCCTCGCGTTCCGGCACGACCTGATCCGCGAAGCCCTCTCCGACCATCAGCCGATCGGCGTTCGGGTTGCGCTCCATCGCGAGGCGGCCCGACGCCTGAGCTCGCGCCTCGACCCGGCGGTGCTCGCCCGCCACCTCGTGCTCGGCGTCACCCCCGGCGAGGAGGACGCGATCCCGGAGCTGCGCGCCGCGGCAGGCGGTCTCGCACCCAGAGACCCCGACGCGGCATCCACGGTCCTCGGCCGGGCGATCGACCTCGCCCGCGACCCGCTCTCGGTTGCGGAGCTCCGGAGCGAGCAGGCCATGGTGCTGCTCGCCGCGGGCCGAGCTCGGGAGGCGGAAGAGACCGCCGAGGCGGCGCTGCGCATCAGTCCGCTCCCCGCCGACCTGCGCGCGGATCTACACCTGGCCCTCGGCGAGGCCTGCTCACACCAGGGGTCACTCGGCGCATCGATCGCCCACTTCGGTGCTGCCCTCGACCTCGGCGTCCTCGGCCCGTCGCGCCGGGCGTACGCGCTCGGGCGCAAAGGTGAGAACCGGGTCTGGACGTTCGACCTCGAGGCAGCGTGGCGTGAGGCCGACGAGGCGCGAGTCGCGGGCCAGGAAGTCGGCGCGCCCGCCGTCATCACCGAGGCGTACGCAACGCAGACCGCGGTGCGCAGCTTCGGCGCGCGCTTCGCCGAGGCGATCGAGCTCGGGGAGGCTGCGGTCGCGGCGGCCGGCGACGACCCGGACGCGCTCCGGCGAACACCGCACGCGTACCTCGGCTTCGCCCTGATGGGGGCCGACCGGACCGACGATGCCCGCCGCGTCACCCAGGAAGGGCGCAAGCGCTCGGCCGAGCTCGGACAGGTGCTCGTGCTCCCGAACTACCACCAGCTCCTCGTCCGTCTGGGCTGGTTCAGTGGAGAATGGGACGACGCGCTCGCCGAGGCCGACGCCGCCGCGAGCCTGGAGGCCGACTTCGGCCTCGGATGGGGCATCCCCGGCAACGACGCAATCCGCGGACTCGTCGCGTTCCACCGCGGCGACCTCGATGCAGCCCGCACCTGGTACGACCGCTCGTCGAACGCGCGGACGTCCGGGGGCGACGAGGCCGGCTCCGAGCTGGGCGTGCTGCTCGGCGCGCAGCTCCTTGCCGCCGATGGCGACGAGCGCGGTGCAAGCGATCTCCTCCACGGGATGTTCTCGCTGATGCGCGCCGCCGGGATGGACGCGACGCGCCTGTGGGTCGGACCGACCACCGTGCTCCTGCTGCTCGCGACCGGTCAGCGTGACCTCGCCGCCGATGCGGCTGCCGACGTCGTGCGGGTTGCCGGCACCAGCGGGACGCCGACGGCCCTCGGCGCGGCCGCCGCGGTCGAGGGGCTCATCGACGACGACCCCGCACGCCACGATGCCGCGGCCGCGAAGTACCAGGAAGGTGGTCGTCCGCTCGACGAGCTCCGCGCACTCGAGTGGGCAGGCGACGCGTTCGTGCGGGCTGGGAAGCCCGACGATGCGATCGTCCGGTTCCAAGCAGCGCTGGCCATCAGCCGCCGACTCGATGCGTCCCACGACGCTCGGCGCCTCCTCGCCGCACTGCGCGACCTCGGGGTGCGAGTGGGCACCCGAGGCACCCAACCGCGGGCGACGACCGGATGGGAATCACTCACGGTCGCCGAGCAGAACGTCGCCGCACTCATCGACGAAGGGCTCCGCAACGGCGAGATCGCGGAGCGACTGTTCGTGTCCCGGCGGACCGTCGAGACCCATGTCGGTCGGCTCTACCGCAAGCTCGGCCCCGAGAACCGCGTCGCGCTCGCCAACGTCATCCGGGAGCAGTTGACGTCGGCGAACTGACCGAGCCGCCGATGTGCGGATCAGCGAGGGGCCCGGGGCATGCCGAGACCGGCCATCTGAATGATCTCGCGCTGCACCTCGTTGACCCCACCGCCGAAGGTGCCGACCGGGGCGGCCCGGTACGCCTGCTCGAGCTGGCCGTGGAGGATCGCGCCCGGCGAGCCGTCGGGCAGGTACCCGGCGGTGCTGAGCACCTCCATGAGCATGCGGTCGCACACGGTCTGCTGCTCGGTGCCCAGGACCTTCATGGCCGAGGCATCAGCCGGATTGAGATCACCGCTGCCCGATGCAACCTTCCAGTTCATGAGCTTCAGTGCTTCCACCACCGCGTGCACGCGTGCGAGCGTGATCTGCACCCACTCCTCGTCCGCGACGAGGCGGCCGTCGGCCCGGCGGGTCTGCTGCGCCCAGCCGCGTACGGCCTGCAGCTGGCGGTCGATCCGCCCGGCCGGGCCGAGGGCGACACGCTCGTGGTTGAGCTGGTTGGTGATGAGCTTCCAGCCCTGGTTCTCGCCGAGGACGACGTTGGTGACGGGGACGCGCACGTCCTCGTAGAAGGTCGCGTTGGTGTGGCCGCCACCGAGCACCCAGATCGGTGAGTGCTTGAACCCGGGCGACGTGGTCGGCACGAGGATGATGGAGATGCCCTTGTGCTTCGGCGCGTCGGGATCGGTGCGGCAAGCGAGCCAGACCCAGTCGGCGTCGTGACCACCCGTGGTCCAGATCTTCTGACCGTTGATCACGTACTCCTCGCCGTCGCGCACCGCGCGCGTGCGCAGGGAGGCCAGGTCGGTGCCGGCTCCCGGCTCGCTGTACCCGATGGCGAAGTGCAGCTCACCGGCGAGGATGCGCGGCAGGAAGTAGTCCTTCTGCTCGTCCGTGCCGTAGTGCATGATCGTCGGCCCGACAGTGTTGAGCGTCACCAGCGGCAGCGGCACGCCCATCGTGTTCGCCTCGTCGAAGAACAGGTATTGCTCGAAGGGCGTGAACCCGCGCCCGCCGTACTCCTTCGGCCAGCCGACGCCGAGCCAGCCGTCTCGGCCGATCTCGAGGATCAGCTCGCGAAACGCGGGGCCTCCCGCCTCACTCCCGGCGAGCGCAGCGCGGCGCTCGTCGTTCATGATCCCGGCGAAGTAGCCCCGGATCTCGTCGTGGAGCGCTCGCTGCTCGAGGTTCAGGTCGATGTGCACGCGTCTCGCTCCTCACGTGGTCGGCCGCGGGACGGTACCGTCGCGGCTCACGGGAATTCTGCAACAGGTTCTCGTTCCGCAGCGTACCGGGATCGCCGGGCGCACCAGAAGACCGGACGCACGAGAAGACCGGACGTCCAGGGGGGAATGGCCATGGCAGCACTGCCGGTGATCATCGAGGCCGCCATCAACGGGACGACCACGAAGGACCGCAACCCGAACGTCCCGCGCCTGCCCGACGAGATCGCCACCGACGCCCTCGCGTGCCTGGCCGCGGGCGCAGGGATCGTGCACAACCACACCGACGTGGTCGCCGTGCCCGGCGAGGAGTCCGCGGCGCGGTACCTCGAGGGGTGGAAGGCCGTCTTCGAGGAGCGCCCCGACGCGCTGATCTACCCCACCACCAACTTCGGGCCCGGCGTGGAGGGCGCCTACTCGCACATGGCGCCACTCGCCGCGACCGGGTGGCTGCGGATCGGGATCATCGATCCGGGCTCGGTGAACCTGGGCGGCGTCGATGAGGACGGGCTTCCCGCCGCGCCCGGCTTCGTCTACGCGAACTCCTTCGGCGACATCCGACACCAGGCCGCGGTGTG
>JBBQFJ010000142.1:0-8279 GCA_038321755.1 Acidimicrobiia bacterium
GGGTGAAGGTGACACTCACGCGTCCACTCCCTTGCCCGAGCGCGAGCGGCTGACGATCACCGATGCGAGCATGTTCACGATGAGGGTGACGACGAACAACGTGAACCCGGCCGCGATCAGCGCCCGGCGCCCGAAGATCGAAGCGTCGCTGAACTTCAACGCGATGAGGCTCGCGACCGAGTTGCCTCCGAGCTCCAGGATGCGAGGCGAGATCGTGTACACCGGCGAGATGATCAACGTGACGGCGATCGTCTCGCCGAGCGCGCGGCCCAGGCCGAGCATCGAGCCACCGATGATGCCGCCCCGACCGAAGGGGAGGATGACCGTACGGATCATCCCCCACCGCGTCGCGCCGAGCGCGAGCGCACCTTCCTTCTCCACCGCTGGTGCACGCGAGAACACCTCGCGGATCACCGAGGTCGCGATGGGCAGGACCATGAGCGAGACGACGACACCCGCGATGAACGGCGAGCTCGTGTACCGGCCGTTCTCGACTTTGAACAGCGGGATGAACGAGAAGTGTTCGCTGACGAACTTCGCGACCCCGCTCAGCTGGCCTTGGAGGGCGGCGCGACCCCAGAGGCCGTAGATCAGGCTTGGGATGGCCGCGAGCAGGTCGACGAGGCCGATGAGAACCCGCTGGACCCGCCGCGGCGCGAACTCGTTGATGAAGAGCGCCGAGAGCACCGAGATGGGCACTGCGATCGTGAGCGCGATCGTCGCGATGAGGAACGTGCCGTAGATCACGGCCGCGATCCCGAAGTCGGCCGGCTTCGCTTCGGGCTCCCAGATCAGGGTCGTGAAGAAGCGCCCGCCGACCTCGGAGATGGCTGGCCAGGCCTCGAGGAGGAGGAACAACCCGATGAGTCCCATCAGGACGAGCGTGAGGCTTGCCGCGCCGCGAACTCCGGCGCGATAGATCCGATCGCCCGCGTTTCGGCGCGTGCGCAGCTCGCGCGGAACGCGCAGCGGAGCGTCGGCGAGGGTCATGGCGCGGGTACAGCTCGTCTCGGTTCGGCTCGGACGGGACCGGGTGAACGCTACCGATGGTGCTTGGCCACACTGTCGACAGCAGGTGAACGGCGAGAGAACGGCTGGTGAGCAACCGGGGTCGCTCGGCTGCGCGCCCGCGCCGGTCGAACGTTGGGGTCTGGGTGGGGGTCTGGGTCCGCATCGCCGAGCGTCACATGCTGCTGGGCAGCAGCTTCGAGAAGGAATCGAAGGTGAGGATCAGCAGGGCGATGAGGACGGGAGTGGTGAGGAGGTAGGTCGGCCACCGCAGCCAGCGTCGGTAGAGGAGGTACGCGACCCCGAAGGCCAGGAGGAGCATCTGGGTCCAGATGAGGAAGCCTGGTATCGTGCCCCAGTTGGGCGAGAGACCATCCTCGGCGTCGTCGATCGAGCCGCCGCGGTCATTGAGCGCCGGCGGCGGGATCGGATCCCCGATCAGCTCGCCCCGAACGATCAACCGCTCGGACGCAAGGAACTTCGGCGCCGTGGTGACGAGGGTGAGCCGGTTCCCGAGCGTGGGCTCGAACGGATCGCGGTCGGTCTCCTCGTTGACCGTGAACGCCCGCTCGGCGACCTTGTATCGGAACGCGCCGCGCGGCGTGGTCGCGATGATGCGATCGCCCGGTCGGAGCCGGTCGAGATCTGCGAAGGGCGCACCGTAGGTCGTGCGACGTCCGACGATCGCGGCGTTCCCCCGCTCGCCCGGCATCGGCGTGCTGCGCACATGGCCGGGGCCCTGCATCGTCTGGGTGGCTGCGCTGCCCTCGACCACGACGGCCTCGATGTCGAGTCGGGGAATCGTGAGGATCGCGACGGGTTCGCCGGCGCTGGGAGGTGGCGGAGCCGCGGTCGCGCTCGCGGTCGCGTCGGCCCCCGGGTCGCCGGTCGTCAGCACTCCGCTCCCGCCCGAGCTCTGGCCACTGAGGTCGAGACCGGCTTGCGTTCGCAACGATGCCTTGAACTCCCGCAGGAGAACGTGCTGGTCGCGCGATTCGGAGATGTCGGTGAACCAGAACTGATACACGATGAACAGTGCGAACAGCATCCCGACGAACGTGAGGATCCGCGCCGCGAGCGAGAGCCGTGACGCCTCGGTCTTCGGGCGGGCCGCGCGAAGGATCGTGATGAACTGTTCGGGGATGCTGGCTTCCACCCGCGCGGGTGCGAGCGTGCTGACCTCGGATCGCGACGCGCCGTTGCTGCTCCCGCCGGAATCGTCGGCGTCCCTGCCCGAGGTGCCGTTGCCTCCGCTTGCACGGCTCAGCTCGAGGTCCGAGGGCGGCGGCGCGGGCACGTTCACCAGCTGCGCACTGATCGGCTCCTCCGCCCGAAGTCGCGCGGTCAGCGAGTCCAACCGGAGCCGGCGGACCGCCAGTGCTGTCACGCTCGGGTCGTCAGGTGGGCGGAAGTCGACGTCGGCGGCGACGTCGCCGATCAGGTCACCCAGCGAGCGCGCGAGCTTCTCGGCTTCGGCCCGCTCGGCCTCGCTCAGGTCGGCGTCCGGGCCGACCAGTGCGCGGAGGGCGTCGAGCCCCTCGTCGATCCGGAGCAGCGCTGCGTCGAGGTCGCTCACAGGCCACGTCGCTCCGCACGACGCGCCCGGCCTTGCAGGATCGGCCCGCCCGCGAGCGCGGCGAAGCCCAGCACGAACAGGAGGATCGCGACGAGCGATCCTGGCGACGTCACGTAGCGGATGAGGTCGGTGGCGATCGAGGTGCTTCCGTCACCCTTGGTGGGGCTCGCAGAGGCAGTCGCGCTGTCGACGCCGAGCGGCGTGAGGCTCTGGTCGAACGACTGCCCGGGAACCAGCAGCGAGTTGTCGAGCAACCCCAAGTCGGTGATGGATCCCGCCGACGAAGCAGATGCTGCCGGCACGAACTCCGAGGTCACACCGGGGAGCTTGGAGACCTGGTCGATCGCGAGCTGCTGCATCTCGGTCGGCAGCGGGACGTATCCGAGCTCGCCGAGGCGTTCCTGGCCCGGCCCCACCATGAACGACAGGGCCGCCTTGAGCGGACCCGTCTTGTCGGCCGCCAGCCCCTTCGTCGGCACGATCGCGTACGTGATCGTCGGCAGGGGATACGCGCGCGGGTCGACGTCGGCGCCGAAGTTGGTCGACTTCGTCACGCCGTCCTTGTTCGTCGTCATTGCCGCGATGCCGAGCCCGATGGACTCCGGCGTGGGCTCCACGCAGACCCCGGTCTTCGGGTTCATGATCTTGGCCACGGGGAGGCCCGAGGCCCGGGCGACCGTGATGTCGGCGTAGGTGAACCATGAGCTGCGCGGGATGCCGGTACCCCGGGTCCCGTCGTTGCCGAACGTCGTCATCAGCTTCATCACGTTCTGGCTCAGCGTCCGCCCGGCGACGTTGCGGGCGGCCGGGAAGTTCTCGGTGACCTTGGCGGCTCTGAACTCGTCGCCGGCCGAGTCCCACGCCGACTTCGCGTTGATCTCCGACTGGAACCAGGAGGTCAGCTCGAAGCTCGAGGAGGAGGCGTCGGCGCGCGCGACGGGAGCGATCGGGCTCGCGAGTGGTCGGCCGCTGGCCTGGGCGAGGGGGACGAGCTGGGGGTTGTCCCGAACGATGGTGGGATCGGCGTTGTTGTCCGGGTAGCCGTTGCCGTCGTAAAGGTAGGAGACCTGGCCGGTGAGGAGCCGGGCGGCCGTGCCCGGCGAGACGCACAGGTCGCGGATCTGGCGGTACACCTCGCGGTTCGGCAGGTTCGGCGGGTTCGGATCCTGGTACCAGGCGTTGTAGGTGATCCCCAGCGCACTCGCGGCGATGGGGATGTAGATGAAGTCGCTGTCGCGGCCCTGCGCCTTCAGCTTGGCCAGCTCCGCGTCCGTGAACGGCATGCTGGACACGCCGAAGTCGCTCAGCTGGTCGATGTACGCGGCGCGTCCATCGGGCGAGTTGCGGTTGTTGTAGTCGACCGCGATCTTGCCCGCGAGCGGCTGGCACAGCTGCTGGATCCATCGCTGGAAAGCTGCGATCGTTGCCGACCCGCCGGTGGACGTGACCAGCGTAGAAGGCGATTCGTCGTCGCATGCGGTGAGCGGTCGGCTCGCGCCGGCGAAGAACAGCGGGGCGAACGAGCGCGTCGCCGGGTCTCGGTTGGCGCGCTGGACGACGAAGCCGCACGGGTTGTCGGCGTCACAGACGAAGCTCCCGGTACCGACCTGGAACTGGCTCAACACCGTCGAAGCGGTGGCCGCGAGGTCCATCTCGGCCGACCTGGTGTTGGTGAAGGACGCGATCTTCGCCCCGGTCGGGATGCCCGAGCCCGACACCGCCTTGCCGACATCGCCCGCGGCGAAGAAGTCGCCGTTGGTGGTGAGGGTCTTCGAGCCTGCCGTCGTCGAGGTGCCGCTCGCAATCTTGGTGTCGGCGGCAGTGACCTCGCGGACCACCCGGATCTGGCTCGTACCCGTCCCGTCGACGTCGCTCACGCCGCCGTAGGAGCGGGAGCAGTCGGTGTTGACATCGAACACCTGGCTCTTGCACTGGCGGATGTCCATGCCGACGATCCCGGTGTAGCCCGACCAATAGACGCTGACCACCTGGCCGTCGAGCAGCTCGGTGTTCGGGGAGGCGATGGCGGCGTACGACGCGGCCCCGGCGGGCTCAGCGGGGAGCACGACCGCCAGCGAGCCCCCGAGAACGGCGAACACCGCCAGGAGGTGGATGATCCGGCGCATGTCGCGACGGTAGTGATCGACGCTTGTATCTCACCCGATTCCGCGTGCTGCGGGCGACTTCTTCGCCCGATCGTCACCCACTGTTCGGCCGCCCGACACGCAGCCCGCCACGAGCGAGGGCCCGGTCCGAAGACCGGGCCCTGACGCTCGTACTTGCAGAGAACCGCCGCGCTAGTCGACGTTCTCGGTGTTGGTGACCCGACACATGCTGGTACCGGCGGGCGATCCACCGGCGTTGGTCGCGCCCTCGGTGAGGGGGACGAACCCGAAGGCCGTGATGGTGGCCTCGATCTCCGTCCGGTAGTTCACCCCGGTCTTGGGGTTGATCGGCATCTCGGATGCGGGCCGACAGAGCCACCCGACGTCCTCGGCCTCGTTCCCGACGTTGTTGTTGTTGACGTCCGGATCGACGAACTGACGGTCCGGGGTGCGGGCCAGGAACGTCGTGATGCCGCAGACCGGCTCGGCGGGGATCGAGTCGGTGCAGCCGTCCCGAGTGACGTTGAACACGTCACGCCGGAACGGGAACGTGTTGTTCTGGATGGTGGTGAAGTTCGGAGCGATGCCGTCGACGCTCCCGATCACGCCGGTCTTGGTTCCCTGTGCGGGTACCGCCGAGCTGAAGCGTGCAGTCGAGTAGTGGAAGATGGACCACGGGGTGCACACGCCGTCGACACCGGTCGGCGGCCCCGAGACCTCGGGGCAGTCGTTGGCCGTCGACGTGAAGAGGTCGACGGACTGGTTCTCGAAGATCACGCGCTCGCCGTTGGCCTGGTTGCCGTCCTTCTGGGCGGCCAGGATGCAGTTCTCGTTGGCCGTGACGGACGCGCCGAGGAAGGTGTCCCATGCGGCGCGGGTCCCGGAGCCCTGCTGGGCGACCCAGGGGACGATCGGCCCGGCGTTGGCGCTGCCGAGGTCGGCCCAGTCGTACTGCGCACCGGCACCGAGTGTCACGGTGATATCGATCGCCGTCGCCGTCGCAGCCTGGGTGAGCACCGCCGTGGTGCTGGGCGGGCTGGTCACGGAGGCGACCCGGGTGTTGGCCGGGATCCCGGCGCCGGTGATCGGCGCGTTGACCATCGCCGCTGTGAAGAACGCCGTGTCCGCGACGATCGACGTCGAGGCGTTCGTCGTGTCGACCGTCGCGTTCGTCGACGTGGGGAACACGTCGCAGGTCGCGGAGTTCCAGATGTCCTTCACCTGCTGGGTGAGCAGGTTCGTGACCCCGTCACGCGGCTCAGTGGCGCTTGCGCTGTCGTTGTAGGTGATCCAGCTCTGGCCCTCCTTGGCGAAGGCGGTGAACTGGAGCCCCTCGGGCATGGTGTTCGACGCCGCGCTCGACGACCGGGAGATGTCCGACCGGCGCACGTTGAGGTTCGAGGAAGGGCTCTCCCCGTTGGCGTAGGTCCCACCGCGGTTGACGAGCTGGTTGCGACCGTTTCCGGAGCCGGTGGCGAAGAAGTTGAGGATCACGTCGTGGTCCGGGTTCGCCGTGCTGATGCCCGAGGGCGCATAGCTGATGTCGTAGACGTTGTTGCCCGGCGAGACGTCGAGGCACGTGGTGTTCCACGGCTGCGTCTGACCCGTGCTGGCCTCGACCTTGCAGCCCGCCGCCGCGGAGTACTGGTCGCCGAGGGCCTGCATGACGTTGTAGGTCGTGTCGGATCCGACGAGCCAGACCATGCTGGAGAAGTTGTCTTCGTTGAGGTCGCCGCTCGCGGCGTGTGCCGGCGCGACCCCGATGACGCCGACCGTCGCGAGGGTCGCGACGCTCAGCACCATGAGCCTTCTGAGATGCAGTCTCACCTGGTTCGCCTCCTTGATGTTCGGACCGGAGCGGTACCCCGGTAACTGCGCACCTGCGTGCCAGTCCGCTCGCCGTTCTAGTTGTGGCCCATGACCCGCGGCTGGCGAGCGAGTGAACAAGCCCCGAAGTCCCGATGACCATTGCCCGCCGGCTCCTTGCCACGCGACGCGGGTTCGTCTGTCGCGCCGGTGAACGCGCGATGAACACTCCCCGCGATGGGTGGGCCCGCGACCTCTCCTCGGCGCGCGACTTCCTACGATCGCGGCTGTGCACCGACTCCGGCTCCGCGTCCGATCACCCCGCGTCCGATCACCCCGGCACCGTCCTGCGATCGGGATGTTCGTGACGGTGGCCGTCATCGGCATGCTCGTCGCGGTCGAGGGCTCGGCCGTTGGCGCGAGCGTCGCGACCTCCGAGCTCCCCGCGAGCACCCGACGCGCGGAGCTGGCCTTCGTGCTCGAGGCCAACACGGCCGGCAACGGCGTCTTCGTGTCGCGTGGTGACGGCTCGAAGCAGCGCACGATCGCGGCCAGCGCCGCGACCTACGATGGGCCGAGTTGGGCGCCCGACGGCTCCCACCTGGCGTTCGACTCGGACCGTGATGGTGACGGCGACTTCGACATCTGGGTCGCGAACGCCAAGGGGGCCGAGCTCACCAACCTCACGCCCACTCCCGGGAGCGACGCGAGCCCCGTGTGGTCGCCGAGGGGTGACCTGATCGCGTTCACCTCGAACCGAGACGGGAACTTCGACCTCTACGTGATGCGCCCCGACGGCACCGACGTCCGGAATCTCACCAACGACACCGAGCAGGTCGCCAACCCCCAGTGGGCCCCTGACGGGCGCTCCATCGCCTTCAGTCGAACCACCCCGGGAGTGCGCAACCAGAGCGACATCTGGACAGTTGCTCCCGACGGCAGCGGCCTCACCCAGCTCACGCGATCCGGGAGCGCCGACTACTTCCCCACCTACGCGCCGAATGGCCGGGACATCGCCTTCGTGTCCCAGCGCGACCAATTCCCCCGGATCTACCTGATGAAAGCCGACGGATCGGCCCAGGAGGCCGCGACGCCGCCCGACCTGCTCGCCAACTTCCCCGCGTGGTCACCCGACAGCACCGAGCTCTCCTTCACCGGGCAACGCTCGCCCAAGGAGCCGCCCGACGTGTTCGTGGTCCGGCGCGCCGGCGGTCGGATCCGGAACGTGAGCCGAACGCTGGACAATGCCGAGCGGGTCAGCGCGTGGGCACCCGACGGCAAGTCCATCGCCGTCACCTCAGCGTTCAACGGCCAGGAGGGGATCCTCGTGTTCCGGGCCAGCGACGGAAAGAGCCTCACTCCCGTCGGGCTCGACTCGAGCCGCGCGTTGTTCCCGACCTGGAAGCCCCGGCCCCGGCCCCGGCGCCCGTGATCCGGCGCCGAAGCGCTGGACTCAGCGCTTCGGGATCGTCCAGGCGCAGAACCCGGCGGCCATCGCGACCACTCCGATGCCGGCCATCTCGCCGATCGGGCGCTCGGTCGTGTCGCGCAAGGCACGGTCGCGCTCTCGAAGGCCCTTGTCGCTGAGATCGAACTCGACCACCTTGCCGCCGGTGGTCGACGTCGTCGATCCCCCGGCGTCGGCGGTGCCGCCCGCGCTCGCGGAGCCGGGGCTCGTCGTCGTCGTGGTCGGAGCCGCCGCCGGGGCGGCGCTGCCGGACGTGTTGGCCTTGCGACCACCAACCGGGCTCTCGTCGTTCTCGGCGTTGTTGTTCCCCGGCCGG
>JBBQFJ010000143.1:0-8191 GCA_038321755.1 Acidimicrobiia bacterium
GGGGGGGGGGTGGGGGGGCCCCCGGCCCCCCCCGCCTATGGGGGGGGGGGGGGCGGCGCGGGGCCGGGGGAGGGCGTGCGCGCCCCCCCCTCCCCCGGCGCCCCCCCCCCCCCCCCCCCGCCCGTACTGGTCGGCCGTCGACGCCGCGCTGGTCGCGGCCCGCGCCCCGATTCCCGCGGCGGACGCCGTCGACACGGTGGAGAGGGCGCTGCGCGCCAGCGTGGCGCTACGCATGGTGGCCGACGTGCCGGTCGGCGCCTTCCTCTCCGGCGGCACCGACTCATCGCTCGTCGTGGCGCTCATGCAGGCCCAACACCATGATCCCGTCCGCACGTTCACGATCGGGTTCGACGCGGAGGGCTACGACGAGGCCGCACGGGCACGCGCGGTGGCGAAGCACCTCGGCACCGAGCACACCGAGCTGTACGTGTCGCCGGCCGACGCCCAGGCCGTGGTGCCCCGACTCGCGTCGGTCTACGACGAGCCGTTCGCGGATTCTTCGCAGATCCCGATGCTGCTGGTGTCGGAGCTGGCACGACGCGACGTCACCGTCGCGCTGTCGGGTGACGGGGGCGACGAGCTGTTCGGCGGGTACACGCGGTACTTCGCGCTCGAGCGGCTCCGTCGGATCGCAGGTCTCCCGCGTGCCGTCCGGGCATCCGCGGCAGCACTGCTCCGGTCCCAGCCGCCGGCGCGCTGGGACCGCATCGTGCGCGCGCTCCCGGGCCCGACGCCCGCGCAGCCCGGCGACAAGGTCCACAAGGTCGCGGGATCGCTCGGCGTCGAGCGCGATGACGTGTACCGCTCGCTCGTGCAGTGCTGGGACGCACCGCCGGTGCTCGACGGGGTCGAGCCCCCGACCGTCGTGGCCCCGCCCGCGGACTGGCCGGTGGACTCCGCCGTCGAGTGGGCGATGCTCGCCGACACGCTCACCTACCTCCCCGACGACCTGCTCACCAAGGTCGACCGGGCGTCGATGGCCGTGAGCCTCGAGGCCCGGGTGCCGATGCTCGACCCCGGCGTCTTCGACGTCGCGTGGAGCATCCCGCTCGAGGCCCGGGCCGGATCGGGATCAGGTTCGGGCAAGCGTGTGCTGCACGACGTCCTCGGCCGCCACCTGCCCCCGGACCTCGTCGGTGGGCCCAAGACCGGGTTCGGGGTGCCGTTCGGCGACTGGCTGCGCGGCCCGATGCGCGACTGGGCCGAGGACCTGCTCGACGAGCGGCGCCTGCAAGCCGATGGGCTCCTGGATGTGGCGGCGGTGCGCACCGCGTGGGACGAGCACCGCTCGGGTCGCCACGACCGACGTCACCAGCTCTGGGCGGTCCTCATGTTCGAGGCCTGGCGGGACGGCGCGTAGCGTGCGGCCCGTGGTGAAAGGAGCAGGAGCGGGAGCGCGGGCAGGCGCCCGGTCGGGCGGGCAGTCGGGCCGGGGGGAGACCTCATGACCGGTTCGTGGTGGGAGTACGCGGCCGCGTTCGGTGGCGCGCTGCTGCTCGCGCTCGTCCTCACCCCGGTGGCTCTGCGCCTCGCCGAGCGGCGCGACATCCTCGATCACCCGGGTGAGCACAAGCGCCATGACTCGCCCGTCCCGTACCTGGGCGGGCTCGCGATGGTCACCGCGCTCTCGATCGCGGTGCTCGTGGTCGGGCTGGTGCGCCCACCCGAGTCGGGCTTCGACGAGCTCGCAGCGGTGCTCGGGATGGCGATCGTGCTCAGCGTGGTCGGCCTCCTCGACGACCTGCGCGGCCTCGGGTTCACGGTGCGGCTCGTCCTCGAGGCCGCGGCCGGGATCGGCGTGTGGGCGGTGGGCGCGGGCGTGCAGTTCACCGGCTCCGGCCCGCTGAACGCGCTCGTCACGATGATCTGGGTCGTCGGCATCACGAACGCGTTCAACCTGCTCGACAACATGGACGGCCTCTCGGCCGGTGTGGCCGCGATCGCCGCCGCGTCCTTCTTCGTCATCGCCCAGGTCGAGGGCCAGTTCCTGGTGGCCGCGCTCGCCGCGGCGCTCGCCGGGTGCGCGCTCGGCTTCCTGCGCCACAACTTCCACCCGGCCCGCATCTACATGGGCGACGCCGGGAGCCTGTACCTCGGCTTCGTGCTCGCCTACGTGGGGCTCAAGCTCCGCTTCAACGCGCCCGAGGACATCACCTTCCTCGTGCCGGTGATCGTCCTCGGCGTTCCCATCCTCGACACCACGCTCGTCACCATCGCCCGGCTGCGCCACGGGCGGAGCCCGTTCCAGGGGGGCCGCGACCACATCAGCCACCGGCTGGTGCACCTGGGCCTGCCCGTGCCGGCGGCCGTGGGCACCATCTACGTGGCCGCCGGCAGTCTCGGCGTGATCGCGCTGGTGATCAGCCGGGTGGACCGCACCTCCGCGTACCTCCTGGCCGGCCTGGTCGCCGTCCTGGGCGCCATTGCCTGCTTCGCCCTCGGGCAGGTGCCGGTCTACGACGACCCCGCGCCGCCGGAGGAGCCGGCCAGAGGAGATCAGGAGGACGGGGGCTAGCATTGTCCAGATGCTGGACCCCGAAGCCGTGGTGGAGTCGCGCCCGGCCCCGATCGAGTTCGGGAGCTACTACTACTCGCACGACTGCGGTCCGACGGCGTACGGCCGGACGGAGGAGTGGCTCTCCCTGTTCTCCCGCCTCGCCGATCGCATCGTCGACGAGCTCGCCCCCCAGCGCGTCCTCGACGTTGGTTGCGCCCTCGGGCTCCTCGTCGAGGCGCTCCACGCCCGGGGCGTGGACGCGTGGGGGATCGACATCTCCGACTATGCCATCTCGCAAGTGCACGAGTCGGTCGCTGATCGCTGCTTCGTCTCGGGGGTCACCGAGCCGCTGCCCGAGGTGATCTCGGGCGACTTCGACCTGGTGACCTGCATCGAGGTGGCCGAGCACATCCCGGCGGAACACGGTCCGGCGTCGATCGCCCGCCTCGCCGAGCTCGGCCAGCGTGTCCTCTTCTCCTCGGAGCCCACCGACTACGCGGAGCCCACCCACGTGAACGTGCTCCCGCCCGAGGACTGGTCGGTGCTGTTCGCTCGCTCGGGCATGTACCGGAACCTCGACACCGACGTCAGCTACCTAACCCCGTGGGCGGTGCTCTACGAACGCCTCGACGACCGACCGGCCGAGGTGCTCCGCCGCTACGACCGTGCCGTGACCCGGCTCGCCGACGAGGCACGCCAGGTGCGCGCGTCGGCGCTGCGGCTCCAGGCCGACATCGCGGGGCTCCAAGACGACGAGGCCGCGAAGCTCCGCGTGCAGCTCGACGAGGCGACCGAACGGCTCGCCATCGCGGAAGCCGGCGCTGCGGCCGCGTCCCAGCTCCTCGAGACGCGCAGTGGCCGCGCGTTGCAGGCGTACCACGCGGCCCGGACGCAGCTCCGGCGCAAGCAGTAGGGCGGCATGGCTCGATTCTCGGAGTACCGCGAGACCCGCGAGCTGACGACGAACTTGATCCTGCGTGAGCTGCGGGGCAAGTACAAGCGGTCGACGCTGGGCTGGGGATGGTCACTGCTCAACCCGCTCGCCACGATCGCGATCTACTGGATCGTCTTCGGTCAGCTGCTGAAGGTCGTGCCACCCATCGGCGACCCCAGCGGCCTCCAGAGCTTCGTCCTGTTCCTGGTGTGTGGTCTGCTCCCGTTCCGCTTCTTCAGCGACTCGATGCTCCAGGGCACCGACTCGCTGCTCGCGAACGCGAACCTCATCAAGAAGGTGTACTTCCCACGGGAGCTCCTGCTCATCTCGACGATCGGATCCCTGCTCGTCTCGTTCCTGATCGAGCTCGGCGTGCTCTGCGTGCTGCTGCTCATCGTCGGGAACATGATCATCCCGTGGCTCCCGGTCGCGCTGCTCATCGTCGCGTTGACGACGTGCTTCGTCCTGGGCATCGTGTTCATGCTCGCGCCGATGAACGTGTACCTGCGCGACGTGAAGCACCTGGTGAACATCGCGCTGCAGGTGCTCTTCTACTCCGCGCCGATCGTGTACCCGGTCACGCTGGTGCCGAAGCACAGCGAGATCCTCGGGATGAACGTCCCGGTGCGCGCGATCTACGAGCTCAACCCGCTGGTCTCGATGGTCGGGCTCTACCGGTCGGTGTTCTACGACCTTCGCTTCCCACCGATCGGCGACCTGGCCTACTTCGCGGCCTGGTCGATCGGCATGCTCGTCGTCGGCCACTGGATCTTCGGGCGCCTCGACCGTCGGATCGCGGAGGAAGTGTGAGCCTCGGTCCCGCGATCACCGTCGCCGGCGTCTCCAAGAAGTACCGGAAGTACCACGAGCGCAACCAGTCGCTGAAGGCGTCAGTGATGCGCGGTCGACGCGCCCGCTACGACGAGTTCTGGGCGCTGCGCGACGTCACCCTCGACATCGCAACCGGCACCACCTACGGGCTCGTGGGCGAGAACGGCTCCGGGAAGAGCACCCTGCTGAAGTGCATGGCGCGCATCCTGCGTCCCGACGGCGGCGACCTCGTCGTGCACGGCAAGGTGTCGGCACTGCTCGAGCTGGGTGCGGGCTTCCATCCCGAGCTCAGCGGCCGCGAGAACGTCTTCCTCAACGGTGCGCTGCTCGGGATGGGGAAGAAGGAGATCACGAGCCGCTTCGACGACATCGTGGGCTTCGCTGGGCTCGAGGAGTTCATCGACTCACCGGTCAAGAACTACTCGTCCGGCATGTACGTGCGCCTCGGCTTCGCGGTGGCCATCCACGTCGATCCCGACGTGCTGCTCGTCGACGAGGTCCTGGCCGTCGGCGACGCCGAGTTCCAGGAGCGCTGCACCGAGAAGTTCGGCGAGCTCCGCAACTCGGGCAAGACGATCGTGATCGTGTCGCACGCGCTGGAGTCGATCCGGACCCTGTGCGACGAAGCCGCGTTCCTCGAGCACGGCATCCTGCGCAACGTCGGACCGGCCGCCGACATCTGCGACCAGTACCTCGACGAGGTGCACGCGAACCGTACCGACGGCAGCCTCGACGGCTTGCGCTTCGGGTCCGGTGAGGCGCGCGTCGAGCAGATCGAGCTCCTGGGCGCGGACGGAAGGGCGACGCACGACGTGCGCACCGGCGACGAGGTCACGATACGGCTCCACTACCAGGCCGACGAACCGATCGAGCAGCCCGTGTTCGGACTCGGCATCTCACGCGTCGACGGGGTCCACATCTCCGGACCGAACACGCGCGACGCCGACGTGATCCCCGAGAAGATCTTCGGTGCCGGCACCGTCGACTTCAAGATCGAGCGGTTGCTGATCGTGCCGGGCACCTACGCGATCAGCGCTTCGCTGTACGACTACCACCGCGTCCATGCGTACGATTCCCGTCGCGACCTGCATCGCTTCGACGTCGCCAGCGGTGAGCCCAACGAACGGTTCGGGGTCGTCGCGCTCGGCGGCACCTGGGACATCACCCCGACGGAGGGCCCCGAATGACCCCGCCTGCAGACGCGTTCGACTCCCGTTCGACCCGCCCCGACGTTGTGTCGGTCGTGGTGGTCGCGGGCGACGACCTCGACGCAGCACTCGACACCGCCGCGAACGTCGACGACGCACCTCCGGGCATCACGCTCCAGCACCTGGTCGTCGGGAGTGCGCCCGACATCGAATCCCGCGTCGCCGCCCGCCTGCCCGATGGTGTCGCGGTGAGCGTCCCGGCCGGCACGAACCTCGCCGCAGCACGCAACGCGGGCGCCGATCGCGCGCACGGTGCGTACCTCGCGTTCCTCGAGCGGGGCGCGTTCCCCGAGCACCGGTGGCTCGGCAACCTGCTCGACGCCGTGCGCGCCAACGCCAACTCGGCGCTCGTCGCGAGCAAGGTGCTCTACGACGACCGGACGATCGCGTACGCCGACGCCGCCCTCACCTTCACCGGCGAGCCGATCCTGCCGCGCGCCGGAAAGCCCGACTCCGACGGTGCGGTCCGCCCGTTCGAGGTCCTGTACCCGTCATCGTGGGCGTTCGTCGTCGAGACGAAGGCGTTCCGCTGGGTCGGTGGATTCGACGCCGTGCTCACGCCCGGCGTCGAGCACGTGGACCTGGGGTGGCGGCTGCACCTCGCCGGTCTCGGCGTGCTCATCGTTCCCGAGTCGGTGGTCCGGCTGACGCCGACCTCCCGGTTCGTGCCCCGTCCCGAGCGCGATGCGCTCGGTGGCATCGGGATGCTCTACAAGAACCTCGAAGAGGCGTCGCTGTCGCGTGCCGTCGCCGCGGCGCTCGCGCTCGGCGATGACGAGCTGGCGGCGCAGTTCCGCAAGGCGCTCGGCGCGCTCGGCGAGGCGCGAGCCGGGGTGCAGGCCCTCCGGCACGTCCGCGACTCGGAGGTGCTGCCCCTCTTCCGTCAGCCGACCGCCGCCGGGACCGTCGACGAGCAGGCAGCCGATCAGGTGCGCCGGACGCTCGACATCGATGCGATCTTCTCGACCCGGCACCGCATCCTCGTCGTCACCCCCGACGTCCTGCAGTCCACGATGGCCGGTCCCGCGATCCGCGCGTGGCAGATGTCGATGGCGCTCGCCCGCGAGCACGAGGTCCAGCTCGTCACGACCGTGCGGTGCGATCTCACTCACCCCGACTTCGTCGTGCGGCACGCCGGGGATGCCGAGCTGCAGAACCTGGTCGCCTGGGCCGACGTCGTCGTCTTCCAGGGCCACGTCATCGCCGACCACCCATGGATGCGCACCAGCGACACGATCCTCGTCGGCGACATCTACGACCCCATGCACCTCGAGGTCCTCGAGCAGTCGCGCGACGTCCCGCCCCCGCATCGCCGCGAAGCCGTGCGCGTCACCGTCGAGGTGCTCAACGAGCAGCTCATGCGCGGCGACTACTTCCTGTGCGCGAGCGACAAGCAGCGCGACTTCTGGATCGGGCAGCTCGCCGGTGTCGGTCGCATCAACCCGTCGACCTACGACGACCACGAGAACCTCGACAACCTGATCACCGTCGTGCCGTTCGGCGTCAGCGACGAGCTGCCGACGTCCACACGCAAGGTGCTGAAGGGCGTCATCCCGGGCATCGAACCCGACGACAAGGTCATCCTCTGGGGTGGCGGCGTCTACAACTGGTTCGACCCGCTCACCCTCATCCACGCCGTCGACCGACTGCGCACCCGCGTCCCCAACGTGCGGCTGTTCTTCATGGGGATGAAGCACCCGAACCCGAACGTCCCGGCGATGCAGATGGCGTCACGTGCCCGCCGCCTCGCCGAGGACCTCGGCCTCGTCGGCGAGCACGTCTTCTTCAACGAGGACTGGGTCGCGTACGACGAGCGCCAGAACTTCCTGCTCGAAGCCGACATCGGCGTCAGCACGCACCTCGACCACGTCGAGACCGCGTTCTCGTTCCGCACCCGGATCCTCGACTACCTCTGGACCTCACTCCCGATCGTCGCAACCGCCGGTGACTCCTTCGCCGAGCTGATCGAACGCCGCGGGCTCGGCATCACCGTCCCGCCCGACGACATCACCGCACTCGACGACGCCCTCTACCGCATGCTCACCGACGACGAGCTCGCTGCCTCGTGCCGAACCGCCCTCGCCGAGGTCGTCCCCGAGTTCCGTTGGGAGCGAGTCCTCGAACCCATCCTCGAGTTCTGTCGCCACCCCCGTCGCGCGTCAGACCTCGTCGATCCCCGCCAACGCGTGATGCTCGGCGACCCCGTCGCCCAGACCATGTGGGGCCAAGGCGGCATGCGCCACACCGCCCGCGTCATGCTCGCCCACCTTCGCAAGAAGGAATACGACGAGGTCTCCCGCAAGCTCAAGATGCGCGCCCGCCTTGCCCTCTTCCCCGACTCCGGCGGCCCCGGCGCACGGGCCGACTGAGGTCGGTCACCCCCGAGGTCAAGCCCGGGGTTGCGTCTCTCACCCGTCTCTGCGGGTGTACGGGACGCACGTCAGCATCTCCAGGAGCTGCAGCCCTCGCGCGCCGTCACGTGCGTCCCGAACACCACCACGGTGCCCCGCGCAACACCTCAGGCCCTCGAGTGATGAACCGCGACCCGCAGAGTCGGGTGAGAGACGCAACCAAGACAACCGTGAGCACCCCTTAGTCCCGGCGGCCGCTCCGCCTCATTGCTGGGGCCTTGCGTAGGAATCCCGCGAAGGACTCGAGTCTGCTCGTCACGATCTCTGCGTGGGGGCGGCGACCGTGCAGGACGGGGCTGATGATGTCGCG
>JBBQFJ010000144.1:0-7903 GCA_038321755.1 Acidimicrobiia bacterium
GCGCGAGGAGCGCGATGGTCGCGATGGACGCGCCGCGCGCGAGGGCCGCGAGCAGGTCTCCGAACTCGTGGGCCTCGTCGAGGTCGACGAGCAGACCGGTCGCGCCGATGGCACTCGCGGCGAACGGACCGGGATGCACGACGCGCCCGAGCTCCTCGAGCACGACCGCAGCGTCAACCATGCCCATCCCGGCGCCGCCGTCGCGCTCGGGAACGAGGAGTCCGAGCACGCCGAGGTCGGCCAGGCCCTGCCAGACCTCGTCGGTCGTCCCACGAGGGCTGTCGTAGAGCCCACGCACCCAGGTCAGCGGCGCTCGGTCGTCGAGGAAGCGGCGCACGCTGGCGCGCAGCTCCTCCTGTTCGGGAGAGAACTCGAAGTCCATGAGGTCGGGGACCGTAGCGCGTTCGCCCTTCCCTGAGCCGAGGTGGTCGCGCTCGGCCAGGATGCTCAGGCGATGTCGACGAGCACGTCACCGTTCTCCAGCATTCGCGCCGAGTCGTCGGCCCGGAGGAGGAGCGTGGTGAACGGGTACTGGATGATCGCCGGCCCGACGACTGCAGGTCCCGGTGCGAGGGTGGCCGCGTCGTACACGGGGACCTCGTCGTGCCAGTCGTCGCCGGTGTGGACCCGTCGGTTCGTCTTCGGTGGCGGGAGCACGTCGACGGACTCGAGGTGCACCCGGGCCGGTCGATCCACCACGCCGGTCGCCGTCAGACGGATGCCGCGAACCATGGGCTCCTGGGCGCGGGCCTCGATGAGTCGAGCTTCCTCGTTCTGGCGGTGGAACTCCTCGACGCACGCCTCGATGTCGGCACGCGTCAGCGCGGCATCGGACGAGTAGGAGACCGGGATCGCATGGTCGAAGGTCTGCCCGGGATAGACGAGGTTCAGCGCCCACGTCAGCTGTTGTCGGTCACGCGGCACGTCGGCCCGGTCGAGCTCGGTCCGGGCGTTCGCCTCGAGCTCGCGGGCGAGCGCATCGAGCCGCTCGACGTCGACCTCGTGCCAGGTCGCGAGGAGGCCACGCGTCGCGTCGACCACGTGGTCGGCCGATACCAGACCGAGGGCGCTGAAGCCGGGCGCGGCGCGTGGGATGAGTACTCGACGCATGCCGAGCGCGGCGGCTTGGGTCGTTGCGTGGAGCGCGCCCATCCCGCCGAAGGCGCAGAGATCGAGCTCGCGCGGGTCGACGCCGGCGAGGGACAGCACGCGCCGGACCGCGTCGGTCATGTGCGCGTCGACGATGCGAACGGTCGCGATCGCGGCCTCCTCGGGGTCGAGCCCGAGCGGGGCGCCGACGGACTCGAGCGCGGCGCGGGCCTTGGCGCCATCGAGCGCGCTGCGGCCACCCCAGAACGTGGTGGGGTCGAGACGCCCGAGCACGAGATCGGCGTCCGTGACCGTGGGGAGCGTCCCGCCCCGGCTGTAGCAGGCGGGTCCGGGCTCGGATCCCGCTGATTCGGGTCCGACCTGCAGCGAGGTGCCGTCGACGCGTGCGATCGAGCCACCGCCGGCACCGACGGCGTGGATGTCGACCATCGGGAGGGCGATGCAGTACCGGTGGCGCCAGTTCCAGTCGCTGTTGAGCTCGGGTCGGCCGCCTCGGATCAGGCAGACGTCGTAGCTGGTGCCACCCATGTCGACGCTCACGACATCGCCGAGCTCGGCGTCGGTCCCTGCACGGCTCGCGGCGACCACACCTCCGGTCGGACCAGATCCGATGGTCGCGGCCGCGAGGCGCCCGATGGCGTCCGGCGTAGCGACACCGCCGGCCGACGTCGCGATGAGGAGCTCGCGCTGGTAGCCGGCGTCCCGGAGACGTTGCTCGAGCCGCCCGAGATAGCGGACGATCGGCGGCCCGACGTACGCGTTGACCAGCGTCGTCGAGGTGCGCTCGAACTCCGGGGGCTTCGGGTACACCTCGTGGGAGAGCGAGACGAGCTCGACCTCCGGATACTCCTCGAGGACGAGGTCGCGTGCGCGCAGCTCGTGGACCGGATTCAGGTACGAGTGCAGGAACACGATCGCGATCGACGTCACGCCGAAGGCCTGGAGTCTCCGCACCGCGGTGCGGACGGCGTCCTCGTCGAGCGGCGTGTCCACCTCGCCCTCGGCGGTCATGCGCTCCGCCACCTCGAGCCGGACCCGCCGCCTGGCGATGGGTTCCGGCGGCCCGAGCGTCGGATCCCAGATGTCTTCTTTGAAGCAACGCCGCATCTCGATCTCGTCGCGGAAGCCCTCGGTGACGATCAGGCCGGTGTTCGCGCCCGACATCTGGATCATCGTGTTGTCGCCGGTCGTCGTGCCGTGCACGACCGAAGTGGTTGCCGCGAGCAACGCCTCGGTCGATGCGAAGCCTTCAGCCGTCGCGACCCGTCCGATGCCGTCGAGCACGCCGTCGGACTGGTCGCTCGGTGTCGTCGGCGTCTTCTCGAGCACGACGACACCGTCGGAACGGATCGCGACCACGTCCGTGAACGTGCCCCCGACGTCGATGCCGATGCGGTAGGTGTCGGGGCGGTAGGTGTCTGGGCGGTAGGTGTCTGGGCGGTAGGTGTCGGTGCTCACGTGGCGTCGGCCGCCCGTCGCCCCGTCCATCTGGCGGCACGAAGGGCCTCGGTGGCAACGACGTCGAGCGCCAGGTCCATGGCCGCGACCGACCCGGTCAGCACGATGGCGTACTGGTCACGTGCCGCCTCGACCGAGACGTACTCGTCCCAGACGTCCTCGAGCACCGCGGCCGGGTCGCGGTCGAGCGGGTCGCCCCAGCCGCCACCGCCGCCGAAGTCGTAGACGAGCCGATCGCCCGTCTCCATGAGGACACCAGCGACGGTGGGGGAGACGACCTGCTCGCGCTCGGTGCCCGCGCTGATCGTGCAGCGGTCGGGGGAGCCGTCGTGTCCGCCCGCGATCCCCGGGTGCAGGTGCCGCTGGTTCACGACGTACTGATTCACTTGCGTCGGCGTGCGGACCTCCTTCACGAAGTGGCTGCCACACCCGCCTCGCCACTGGCCTGCACCACCCGAGTCGGTGAGGTAGTTCCGCCCCCGGAGGATGTGCGGGAAGAGCGCCTCGTTGATCTCGGCCGATGCCTTGATCAGGTTGCCGTTCGACGCGACGAGCGCACCCCAGCCGTCGACGTCGCGGACTGCGTTGACCCAGCCGGCGTTCACCTCACCGCCGTGGTCGAAGAACGACTTCCCGGTGCGCGGGTCGACTTCACCCCACATCTGGCGGGGACTGCCGTACTTGTAGGTCTGCGGCGCGCAGCGGTCGGGGATGATCTGGCTCATCGCGATCGCGATGGCATCGCCGACCTCGACGCCGGGATGGTGCGTGCCCGCACTGACCGGCTTGCCCTCGGGTGGGTTCAGACACGTCCCCTCGGGGACACGCAGATCGATGCAGTCGAAGAACCCCTCGTTCTTCGGGATGCTCGGGTCCACGAGGCTCGCGAGCTGCGCGATCGTGTACCCGCGGGTGTTCCCGAACGTCGACCAGGCGTTGAGCTCCGGTCGCTCGTCGGACCCGGCGAAGTCGACGATGATCTGCTCGCCCTCGACCGTGATCGCCACGTGCACGTGGATGTCGAGGTTCCCCGCCGGGTCACAGTCGACGTAGACGTCGGCCTCGTACGTACCGTCGGGCCATCCCGAGATCTCTTGACGGAATCGCCGTTGGGTGTCGTCGATGGTGCGATCCACGGCACCTCGGATCGCGTCGGTGCCGTACGCCGCGACGAGCTCACCGAGGCGGTTCGCGCCGAGCTGCGCCGCGCCGACCTGGGCGCGGAGATCGCCGATGAAGCCGGGGAGACGGTTGTTCGCCCGCATCGTGAGCACGACGTCGCGCCGCTCTCGGCCGCGCTCGACGATCTTGAGGAGTGGGTAGCGCGTGCCTTCGGACCAGATGTCCTTCGCAAAGACGTTGTACCCACCGGCAAGCGCCCCGCCGGTGTCGCCGTGGTGGCATTGGATGGACGCGACGAGCAGGAGCTCGCCGTCGGGACCGAAGACCGGGGAGAACACGTTGAAGTCCGGGAGATGCCCCCCGCCCGTGTAGGGGTCGTTCGCGACGAGCACGTCGCCCGGGTACAGCTCGCCTTCGAGGAACTCGAGGCAGAACCGCACCGGCAAGGTCGAGCTGAGCATGAACTGCGGGATGCCGACCGAGAGCGCGGCGAGGCGACCCTGACCGTCGAGGATGGTGGCGTTGCGCTCGTTCGACTGGTTCAGGATCGGTGTCGTCGCCGTGCGCGACACGAAGGTCGCCATCTCGAAGCAGATGGTCTCCATGCCCGAGCGGATCACCTCGGCGGTGACCGGGTCGAGCGTCGTGCCGGGCTTCGTCACTGCAGGTGCCGTCATCGTGAGGCTCCTCTGCTCAACCGCGCAGGATGCGGCCCGGACGAGCTTCGACCGCATCGGGGACGGCGTCGCCGTCGACTCGGATTGGGAAGCCGTTCACCACGACATGGTTCATGCCGACCGGCGCGTCGGCCACGAGGCGCTCGCCGTTCGCGGGAAAGTCGCGGACGCGGCGGAGCCCCCCCGGCGCGACGGTGTCGGGGTCGAAGACCGCGACGTCGGCGGCCTTGCCCTCGGCGAGGACGCCACGATCCGAGAAGCCGAACACTCCTGCGGGCTCGCCGGTCAGCTTGTGCACGGCGTGTTCGATGGTGAGCACCTCGTGCTCGCGCACCATGTTGCCGAGCAGGTCGGTCGGGAGGCAGGCGTCGCAGAGCTGGCTCACGTGCGCACCGGCGTCGGAGAGCCCGATGAGCATCCCCTCGCTCCGCATGAGCTGCTCGATCGTCTCCTCGTCGTTGTTGGCGAGGACGGTCCGGAAGCGCGTCGCGAGGTTCTCCTCGACGGCGAGGTCGATCATCGCCTCGAGTGGCGGGACGCCGCGCGACTCGGCGAGCGCCGCGACCGTCGTGCCCTCGAGCTCGGGGTGGAGCTTGCTGTCGGCCACATCCATCGTGTCCCATCGGGCGCGGAAGATCCGCCCGTGCTCGAGCTCGTCCTGGGCGATTCGGCGCCACTCGGGGTCCCGGTAGGCGGCGAGTCGCTCCGACCCGGGCCGGTCCATCAGCGCCTTGAACGACGGCACGGTGTTGAACGTGAACGGGTCGGCGAGCGTCATCTGGAACGTCAAGGGCCGGCAGGTCACTTGCGGCCACACGTCGGCACCACTGGCGCGCTCTCGAGCGTTGAGCTCGACCATCTGCGACGCGAACGGTGAGCCCTTGATCGCCAGGAGCGCGGTCCAGGTGAACGGCTGTCCGATCCGCCGCTGGAGGTCGTAGATCTCGGGGTGGGTGACCTTCTCGCCCGGCGTGAACGCCCCCACACCGCGTCCGAGGTCGCGCAGCGGCTCGGTGAGCGCTTCGAGCTCGGCGATCCCGGCGAGGCGCGAGGGGACCGGTCGTCCGCCGTCACCGTTGTGCGTCTGGGCCGAGCTCGACGCGAACCCGGCTGCGCCGGCGGCGACGGCCTCGCGCACGAGATCGGCCATCCGTGCGAGCTCGTCGTCGGTGGGCTGTTCGCGCTCGTAGCCCTCGTCGCCCATCACGAAGAGGCGGAGCGCGGTGTGGCCGATGTACGCCGTGTAGTTGAGGACGCTGCCGTGGCGTGCGACCGAGTCGAGGTACTCGGGGAACGTCTCGAAGTCCCAGGGGATCCCGGCTTCGAGCGTGGGAAGGCTCATGTCCTCGACGTGCTGCAGCGTGCGGCCGATGAGGCCGCGATGCTCCTCACGGCACGGAGCGATCGAGAAGCCGCAGTTGCCCGCGACGACGCTCGTGACGCCGTGCCACGACGACGGCGTGAGCGCGGGGTCCCAGAAGACCTGTGCGTCGTAGTGCGTGTGGATGTCGATGAAGCCCGGCGCCACGACCTGGCCGGACGCGTCCAGCTCGCGCGTGCCGTGCAGGTTGTCGCCGATCTCGGCGATGCGGTCCCCGTCGATCGCGACGTCGGCGGACCGCCCGGGCGCGCCGGTGCCGTCGACGACCGTGCCGCCGCGGATGACGAGGTCATGCGTCATGGTCAGCCCTTCCCGCAGGAGAGGTCGGCGGAGATGCCGGTGTGGTCCGACGTCCAGACGAGCCCTCCGGGTCCGTCGGTCGCCGGCGTGTTCTTCCAGAGCCCGGTGCCGAGGTGGTCGTCGTCGGCGTCCGAGACCGGATCGAAGGCGACGGCGCAGCTCGGGGGTGGCTTCACGAAGATGAAGTCGATGCGCTCCGACTCTCGGGCGTTCGGGTCCTCGAGCGCGCCGACCGACGTGTCCTCCCGACCACTCGTGCAGCTCACGCCCGTCATCGGGTCGCACTCGGCGTTGCCGGCGGCGAGGTGACTGTCGATCCATCCCGCCGCGGTCAGGTACCCGTAACGGTCCGAGGTCGGCGTCACGTTGAAGTCGCCCATCAGGACGCGTACGGCCTTCGACCCGCCCGTCTCGTCGGCCAGACCCGCGGCGGCGTCGCTCTGGCACGCGTAGATCGTCCGGTCATGCGTGCACGGTGGCTTGCAGAGATTGCACCCGGGGTTCGTGACGACATCGGGGTTCCCGTCCTGGTGGGTGACCACGAGGACGAGTGGTCCGATCGGCGACTGCAACGTCACGCGGGACGCACCCCGGAAGTTGCCGACGAGCGTGATCACCTTGGTGCTCTTGATCGGCAGCGTCGTCAAGACCTGCTCGGTGTCGTTGTTCCGGACCTTCCTGGTGGGGAAGACCAGCCGGTACTTGCCGCCGCACACGCTCGTGTGCTTGCGGGCGAGCAGATCCGAGAGGTTCTGGTTGATCTCCTGGAGCCCGACCACGTCGGGGCAGGAGGAGTCCTCGAGCTGCTGGAGGAGCAGGTCGACGCGGTCGGGTGCTTGGCAGCCGTTGGTCTCGGGCGGGCAGAAGGCGCCGTGGAGGAGGTTGAGGTTCACGATGTGGACGTCGGCCGCGGCGGGCGCGGCAACCGCGCTCGGGTTGGCGCTCGCGCGGGGCGCCGTGGCGAGTGCGAACGACGCCGGCGTCAGCACACCCACGGCGAGCACGGCCGCCATGAGCACGCGGCCGCGGACCACCCGCTTGGTGTTCGTTCGCATCCGTCCCCCTCGACGCCGGTCGCCCGGCACCGCCGACCCTATTACGCTCGCCGATCCTTGGGATCTGCGCAGTCGGCATCTGTCCTGTCGCTCGAAGCCGCCGGATCCACCTCGTTGCTCGAGGCGGGTCCCGACGGACGCCTCGGCGCTGCCCGCACCGTCGGCGAGGTGTCCGGGCGCACCGCCGACGCCGTCGCGTGGCTCCTCGTCGAGGAGGGGGTCGGTCGCCTCTCGGCCGGCGACGCGAGCACCGAGGTGCACGGACGGGCCAACGTGTTCGCGGGGCCGGGCTGGTCGGCGTGCATCGGCCCGCGCACCGACTTCGCGCTCACCGGCACGTTGCGGGCCACGCTCGTGTGGCGCGCGAGCGACTGTGACCTGGCGACGCGCCTCATCGACCCGGCCACGGTGTCCGACGAGGCGCGCGGCGAGGGCACGACCGCGCGTCGCGTGCGCACCTACGTCACCGAGGGCCCACTGATCGTCGGCGAGACCCTCAACCCCCCGGGAGGATGGTCGAGCTGGCCACCGCACCGCCACGAGCACGAGGAGCTGTACCTCTACCGGTTCGAGCCCTCGAACGGCTTCGGCGTGCACGTCGGCTTCGAGGACGAGTCGGGCGTGATCGCCGACTCACCCGTGATCGTGCGCGACGGCAGCATCGAGCGCATCACGACGGCATGGCACCCGGTCGTGGCGGCGCCGAGCTGCGAGATGTACTACCTGTGGGCGCTCGCGGGCGACGCCGACACTGTGGCGACCGTGCTGCACGACGACTACGCCTGACCAGGGTCGCTTCC
>JBBQFJ010000145.1:0-7890 GCA_038321755.1 Acidimicrobiia bacterium
GGTGCGCATCCGCGACCTGGTGCGCAACTGCTTGCGCATGCGGCCCGACCGGATCGTCGTCGGTGAGGTTCGTGGCCAGGAAGCGCTCGACATGTTGCAGGCCATGAACACCGGTCACGACGGGTCGCTCACCACCGTGCACTCCAACTCGCCGCGCGACACGCTGTCGCGCGTCGAGACGATGTCGCTCATGGCCGGGATGGATCTGCCCGTGCGCGTCATCCGCGAACAGATGGCATCGGCGCTCGACCTGATCATCCACCTGAGCCGGTTGCGCGACGGCACCCGGCGAGTGACGCACGTGACCGAGGTGATGGGCATGGAAGGCGACGTCATCGTCCTGCAGGACCTCTACGTCTTCGACTACGGCATGGGCATCGATGCCGAGGGCAAGTTCCTCGGCCACATGAAGAGCACCGGCATCCGTCCGAGCTTCGGCGACCGGCTCGCGAACTACGGGATCTCGCTCGACTCGTCGCTCTTCGCGGCGGAGGCGTTCGAACGACGTGCGGCGGCGAAGCGATGAGCACGTTCCTGCTCGCTGTCGACAGTGGTGATCCGACGACGCGTCTCGTCGTCGCGGTGTTGATGGCGGCGGCCATCCTGGCGCTGGTGCTCGCGTTCATGCTGATGACCGGCGATCAGCGCAGTGGCCTCGAGAAGCGCCTCACGGGCTTCGGAACCCCCGAGGACCTGCCGGATGACGAGACGCCGCGGGGCGATCAGCAGCTCGCCGAGACCCGGTTGATGCAGGAGATGGTCGGCCTCACCGGCCGCATGGCCGAACGGGTCGGGGTCCTGAACCGCGTGGAGGACAAGCTCGAGCAGGCGGACGTCCCGCTCCGCCCGCCCGAGGCGATCTTCTTCTACGGAGCCGGCCTCTTCGTGGTGTTCGCCGCGTCGTTCCTGTTGCTCGCACCGATCAGCGCGTTGCTCCTGTGGACCATCGCGGCAGTGACCCCGTTCCTGGTGCTCGAGTTCCGGCGCAAGCGTCGACTGCGCAAGTTCGAGCGTCAGCTCCCCGACACGCTGAACCTGCTGGCCGGGTCGATGCGGGCCGGGTTCTCCTTCACCCAAGGTCTCGAAGCTGTCGCGGACGAGGCGTCCGAACCGTCCCGGCGCGAGCTGCAGCGGGTGTTCACCGAGAGCCGACTGGGCCGCCCCATCGAGGACTCGCTCGAGGAGTCGGCGAACCGGATGCACTCGGTCGACCTCTTGTGGGCCGTCATGGCCATTCGCATCCAACGCGAGGTCGGCGGCAACCTGGCCGAGCTCCTCGACACCGTGGCGCGCACCATGACCGAGCGCGAACGACTGAAGGGCGAGATCCTCTCGCTCACCGCTGAAGGTCGGATGTCGGCGTGGGTGCTCGGCGTGTTCCCGCCGCTGTTCGCGGTGGTGCTGTACGTGATCCAACCCGACTACATGAGCCTGCTCTTCTCCAGCGCGCTCGGGATCATGGCGGTCGGCGTGTCCGCGGTCATGGCCTGCTTCGGGTTCTTCTGGCTCCGCAAGATCATGACGATCGAGGTCTGAGGTGTCTCCCATCGTGGTCGCTGCCGTCGTCTCGGGGGTCGTGCTCCTCATCGGTCTCTTGACGATGTCGGTCGTCGTCGAACGATCCGAGGTACGCGAGTCCCTCCGACGGCTCGAGGGCTACCAGATCCAGGACGTGCGCGACCAGGAGATGCTGGCACCGATCGGGGAGCGCGTGTTCACCCCGGTGCTCGGCAGCCTGTCAGGAATCGCGCAGCGCTTCACCCCGAATGGCTATCGAGAACAAGTCGCGCACAAGCTCACGATCGCCGGCAGTCCCGCGAACATGACAGTGGATCAGATCCTCGTGTTCAAGCTGCTCGGCTTGATCTCCGGTCTCATCTGGATCCCGCTGATCTTCGTCGGCCTCGGGTTGAGCGGCCTCTTCGCGTTCGTCGTAGTCGTCGTGCTCTGGGGCGCGTGCTTCATGGGTGCCGACGTGTTCTTGTCGCGCGCGATCGAGGCGCGCCAGCACGACATCGCGGTGCAGCTCCCCGACATCCTCGACCTGCTGACGATCTCGGTGGAGGCCGGGCTCGGCTTCGAGCAGGCGCTCGAGCGCACGACGACCGCGGTGCCGGGTCCGCTCTCGGACGAGTTCCGGCGCATGCTGCGCGAGACGCGGTACGGCGCCAGCCGCGCCGAGGCGCTGCGCGCGATGGATGAGCGCTGTGATGTCCCGGAGCTCCGCACGTTCATCATGGCGATGCTGCAAGCCGACACGTTCGGTGTTTCGATCTCGCGTTTGTTGCGCTCGCAGGCCGACGACATGCGAATCCGCCGCCGGCTCCGAGCGCAGGAGCAGGCGCAGAAGGCGCCGGTGAAGATGCTGTTCCCGCTGGTGTTCTGCATCTTCCCGTCCATCTTCGTGGTCATCCTCGGTCCGGCGATGATCTCGCTGATGCAGAACTTCGCGAAGACGTAGTGGCCACGCTCACGCACTCGCCCGGGGCGACGGGTGCGTCGCTCGCCCAGGCGTCGCCACCCGAGCCGAAGACCACGACTCCGAGCTCCTCGCGCCGCAGGCTGCGGCCACCGAGCCTCGACACGCTCTTCACCCTCGTCTTCGCCGTGTTCGGCTGGGGCGTCGGAATCGCCCGTCTGTCTGACAACTCGTTCTTCTGGCACCTGCAGACCGGCGGCCGGATCCTCGACCACGGGTTCCCGCACGTCGACCCCTATTCGTTCGTCGCGAAGGGCACACCGTGGGTGGTGCAGTCGTGGCTCGCCGAGGTCACCTACGGCGGGCTCGATCGGCTTGCCGGCCCGTTCGCGATCCGCCTGTTCTGCGGACTCGTCGGTGTGGCGATCACGGTGCTCGCGTTCCGGCTCGCGCTTCGGCTCGCGCGCGACCGCGTGCGCGCGGCGCTCCTCACTGTTGCCGCGTTGGCCGCGCTCTACACGTTGTGGTCCGAGCGCCCGCTCCTCATCGGCGTCCTCTTCTTCGTCCTCCTCCTGTGGGTCGTCGAGGTCCCCGACGGGCCCCTCGGGCGACGTGAGCTCCTCGCGCTGCCGATCATCTTCTGGCTCTGGGCCAACGTGCACGGATCCTTCGCGCTCGGCTTCGCGTACCTCGGCCTGCATCTCCTCGGGCGCTGGCTCGAGGGGCACCGACCGTGGGAGGGCCGTGAGCGGCGACTCGTGCTCGGGAGCCTCATCGCGTTCGTCGCGTGCTTCCTGAACCCGTACGGCGTTTCGCTCGTCACCTTCCCTGTCGATCTCATGCGGCGCGGCGATGCGCTCACGGACGTCGTCGAGTGGATGTCGCCGGACTTCCACTCGGTGCGAGGCCTCGCGTTCGCGCTCTGGGTCGTGGTGTTCTTCGTGGTGCTCGCTCGTGCGCGTCACCGGGTCACGGTCCGTGATCTCGTCGTGACGCTCCCGTTCCTCGTGCTCGGGTTCTGGGCGCTCCGCAACATCGCGCTGGCCCCGCTCGTCGGTCTGCCGGTCGTCGCGCGTGCTGTCGCGGTCGACCGTCGTCCCGACGACTCGCGCCTCCGGCTCGGGTGGGTCTTCGTGGCGGTGCTCGGGCTCCTCGCGGTCGGGATGGGGCTGCGTGCCGCCGGCCAGCCCGACTACGCGCTCGACTCGTATCCGGTGCAAGCGATGAACGCGGTCGAGCGTCAGGGGCTGCTGGGATCTCGTGTCCTCACCGACGATGCTGACGCCGGGTACGTGATCCTGCGCTACGGCACCGACCAGCCGGTGTTCATGGACGATCGCTTCGACATGTACCCGCTCCCGGTGATCCGTGATTTCACGACGATGAGCAACGGCACCAGCGGCTGGGACGATGTCCTGCACCGGTACGACATCGAGGTCGTCGTCTGGGGACGGGGGAGAGCGCTGACGCAGCTCCTCGCGCAGAGCGACCGGTGGCGCGCGACCTATCGCGACGCGAAAGACGTCGTCTTCGTCCGCACGGACTCGTAGCGCTCGTCGCGGTGCGAGACTTTCGGGATGTCGTCCCCGAGGATCCGCGTCGAACGAGCTGCCGATGTTGCAACAATCGCGGGGGTGGTCGCAGCTGCGTTCGGTTCCCAGTTGCAAGTGGAGCTCGTGGAGGCGATACGTGCATGCCCACAGTTCTTGCCCGACCTCTCCTTGATCGCGGAGCTCGACGGCGAGATCGTCGGTCACGTGATGATCAGCTCGGCGACCCTTGAGGACGGCGACACCCGTCATCAGATCGCGAACCTGTCACCACTGGCCGTCCACCCGACCCACCAGCAACAAGGCATCGGTTCGATGCTCGTACGCGAGGTCACGGCTCGGGCCGACCGCCGGGGTGAGCCGCTCGTGATCCTGGAAGGGGATCCTGCGTACTACGGCAGGTTCGGCTTCGAACCGGCGGCACCCCAGGGCATCGAGATGACGCTGCCATCGTGGGCCCCACCTGAGGCAGCGCAGATGCTTGGGCTGCGCGGCTATGAGCCCTCGATGCGCGGCCGTGTCCGCTATCCGCCCGCCTTCGACTTGGTCTCGCACGACTGAGCCGGCAGTGCGTGACGGGCGGCCAACGGATCGCCCCGGAGCGCCGGCACGCGAAGAGGCCGCAGGCTCCTGTGCCTGCGGCCTCTTCCTTGCTGCTGATTTTCGCCCTACGGGTTGGGAGACTTCTTGATGGTGCTCCCGGCCTCGTTGAACTTGTCGTTCACCTGACCCCGCATGAAGACCACGGCGGCGATGACCGCCAGGGCGATGAGGGCAACGAGGAGGATGTACTCCACCAGGTTGGCGCCTTGCTCGTCCTTCGTGAGCTTCGCTTGGAGCCAGGTCTTCAGCACGAACAGGTTCATGCGAACCCCTTTCGTTCCTGACTCTGCGGGTTGCTACTTGCCGTTGCTGCTCAGCTTCGAGCCGGTCTCGTTGAACTTGTCGCTGACCTGGCCACGCAGGAAGACGACAGCGGCGATGACGGCAAGGGCGATGAGGGCAACGAGGAGGATGTACTCCACCAAGTTGGCGCCTTGCTCGTCCTTCGTGAGCTTGGCCGTGAGCCAAGTCTTCAGTACGAAGAGGTTCATGGATGGTGCCCCTTTCGGTGTCGGTGGTCGGAGCCCAGGTCCGACCACGGGATGTATCGGCGCGGAGGGCGCGAAATCTTGAGCACTCTGCGTGGCATTTTTCTGCCGCTCCGAGAGGTGCACATTTGGGCCCGATACGCTCCCGGCCGTGCTGTTGGTCGGGCTGACGGGCGGGATCGGATCAGGGAAGTCGACGGTCGCGGACCTGTTGGTCCGGCGGGGCGCCGTCGTCGTGGATGCCGACGCGGCGGCACGGTCCGTGGTCGAGCCGGGCACCCCGGCCCTCGCGGCCCTCGTCGAACGCTTCGGTGCCGGCGTCCTCGGATCCGACGGAGCCCTCGATCGACCCGCGCTCGCCGCGCTCGCCTTCGCCGACGAGCAGTCGCGGAAGGACCTCGAGGCGATCACCCATCCAGCGATCAACGCCGAGTTCCTTCGTCAGATGCAAGCGGCACCGGCCGACGGGATCGTCGTGTGCGACGTGCCGTTGCTCGCCGAGTCGGAGCAGGCGCGCGGTCGTGGCTATCCCGTGATCATCGTGGTCGAGGCGCCACTCGATCTGCGCCTCGACCGGCTCGAAGGTCGCGGCGTGCCGCGGGACGACGCAGCCCGTCGCATGGCCGCCCAGGCGAGTGACGAGGAGCGGCGCGCGATCGCCACGCACGTGATCGACAACTCGGGCGACCTTGCCGCGCTCGAGCGTCAGGTCGAGGACCTGTGGCCCGATCTCGTGCGCATCAAGGGCGAGCTCGACGCCGAAGCGGTCGCGCAAGCCGCCGCGAAGGCCGCGCCTGGGTCGGAGACCGGCCGGACGTAGCTGTCACACCCCTGCGCGACAATGCCTGGGATGCCTCCGTTCGAGCTCGTCTCCGACTTCGCGCCAGCGGGCGACCAGCCCGAGGCCATCCGTTCCCTCTCCGAGGGCGTGAACGCGGGGGAGCGGCAACAGACACTGCTCGGGATCACGGGATCGGGGAAGTCGTTCACGATCGCCGGCCTCATCGCCGAGACGCAGCGCCCCACGATCGTGCTCGCGCCCAACAAGAGCCTGGCCGCCCAGCTCGCGAGCGAGTTCCGGGAGTTCTTCCCGAAGAACCGCGTCGAGTACTTCGTCTCCTACTACGACTACTACCAACCCGAGGCCTACCTCCCGTCGACCGACACCTACATCGAGAAGGACTCCTCGATCAACGACGAGATCGACCGGCTGCGCCACTCGGCGACCAGCGCGATCATGAGCCGACGGGATGTGATCGTCGTGGCGTCAGTCTCCGCGATCTACGGCCTCGGTGCGCCCGACGAGTACGAGCGCCAGTGCCTCATCCTCGACAAGGGCGAGGAGCGGGAGCAGCGATCGATCCTCGGACGGCTCGTGCACCTGGGCTACGACCGCAACGACTTCGACTTCGCCCGCAACAAGTTCCGCGTGCGGGGCGACACCATCGAGATCTACCCGTCCTACGAGGAGCGTGCGATTCGCGTCTCCCTGTTCGGCGACGAGGTGGAGCGCATCGCGTCGGTCGATCCGCTCACCGGCGAGGTCGTCGAAGAGCTCGACCGCCTCGTGTTGTTCCCGGCGTCGCACTACGTGACGTCCGAGGAGCGGATGCGAACGGCGATCGCCGGGATCGAGGCCGAGCTCGCGGTGCGCCTCGCCGAGCTCGAGGGCCAGAACAAGCTCCTCGAGGCGCAACGGCTCCGCATGCGCACCACCTACGACCTGGAGATGTTGCGCGAGGTCGGCGTCTGCTCGGGCATCGAGAACTACTCACGCCACCTGGATGGTCGCAAGCCAGGGGAGATGCCGTACACGTTGCTCGACTACTTCCCCGACGACTACCTGGTAGTGCTCGACGAGTCGCACGCGACCGTGCCGCAGCTGCACGGGCAGTACGCGGGCGACCGGTCCCGTAAGGAGACGCTGGTCGACCACGGGTTCCGACTCCCCTCCGCGATGGACAACCGTCCCCTCCGCTTCGAGGAGTTCGTCGCCAAGATCAACCAGATCGTGTTCATGTCGGCCACACCCGGTCCGTACGAGCTGGAGCAGTCGACCCGCGTCGTCGAGCAGATCGTGCGGCCCACCGGGCTCGTCGACCCCGAGGTCGTCGTGCGACCGACGAAGGGTCAGATCGACGACCTCGTCGCCGAGATTCGCCTGCGCGAGGAGCGCGACCAGCGCGTCCTCGTCACCACGCTCACGAAGAAGATGTCCGAAGACCTCACCGACTACCTCCTGGAGCTCGGGGTGCGGGTGAGATACCTCCACAGCGAGGTCGACACGCTCGAGCGCGTCGACATCCTGCGGTCGCTCCGGCTCGGCGACTTCGACGTGCTCGTCGGCATCAACCTGCTCCGGGAAGGCCTCGACCTCCCCGAGGTCGCGCTCGTCGCGATCCTCGACGCCGACAAGGAAGGGTTCCTCCGATCCTCGACGTCGCTCATCCAGACGATGGGTCGCGCGGCGCGCAACGTCGACGGTCAGGTGATCATGTACGCCGACCAGGTCACCGACTCGATGAAGTTCGCGCTCTCGGAGACGAACCGGCGTCGCAAGGCCCAGCTGGAGTACAACGCCGAGCATGGCATCGATCCCCAGACGATCCGCAAGAACATCGTCGACATCATGGCGATGGTGCGAGCTCGCGGGGACGACGGCAGCACCCCCGCGGCTCGCGGGCGCTCGCGCGGCCGCGGGCGGAGCTCGTCGCAGTCGGCCGTGTTCGACCTCTCGGGGGTGCCACCCGAGGAGCTCGGGCGCCTCATCCTCACGCTGCAGGAGGAGATGCACGATGCCGCGACCGGCCTCCGGTTCGAGGAGGCCGCG
>JBBQFJ010000146.1:0-7840 GCA_038321755.1 Acidimicrobiia bacterium
ACGCCTGACCAGGGTCGCTTCCGAGGGAGGGGCTGCCGGTCGGTCGACGGCGTTTGTTGACGTAGGCGTCAGGTTCCGGCCATGCTGCCGCGCATGACGGGAGAGCTACCAACGATGATGCGGGCGGCGGTCTATCGGACTCCGGGCGAGCTGTCGGTCGAGGATCGACCGGTGCCCCGGGTCGGCGACCACGACGTCCTCCTCGAGGTGAGTCACTGCGGCATCTGCGGCAGCGACATCCATTTCGTGCTCGAGGGCTGGGGTCGCCCGGAGACGGTCGAGGGCCACGAGTACAGCGGCCGAGTCGTCGCCGTGGGCGATCTGGTCACCACCTGGAAGGTCGGCGACGAGGTGATCGGTGGTCCGACGCCTCGCTGCGGTGAGTGCGAGCACTGTCGCGACGGACGACCGTCGCTCTGCACGGGTCGCAGCACGCCGGGCATGAGCGCCCACGCCGACGGCGCGTTCGCCGAGTACACGTTGGTCGACGATCGTTCGCTGCTCCGGCTCCCGGACGGCATCGAGCTCCGACACGCCGCCCTCGCCGAGCCGCTCGCCGTGGCGCTGCACGGCCTCACGCGCGGCGGGGTGCGCGCCGGGCAACGTCTGCTCATCACGGGCGCCGGCCCGATCGGAACGCTGAGCATCGCAGCCGCGCGCGCCCGCGGCGTCACCGACATCGTCGTGAGCGAGCCACACCCGGTACGCCGCGCACTCGCGCAGCGACTCGGCGCGACGGCCGTCGATCCGGAGACACTGCACGCCCCGCGGACACCGGGCGACGTCCTCGACGAGCCCTTCGACGTCGCACTCGAGTGCTCCGGGCACAACGCAGCCATGGAGATCGCGCTCACACAGCTGAAGCGTGGCGGCACCCTGGTGCTCGTCGGCGCGGGCATCAAGTCGCCGCGCTTCGACGCCAACCGCATCCTGCTCAACGAGCTCGTCGTCACCGGCGCGTTCGTCTACGACGCCGACGGCTTCGACCAGGCGCTGGAGCTGCTGGCTCGTCCCGACTTCCCGAGCGAGGACCTCATCGAGTCCGAGGACGTGCCCCTCGACGGGCTGCTCGGCGCGATCCAGGGGCTCGCGGGCGGCGAGCTCGCCGCCAAGGTGATGATCGTCCCGCGCGGAGGAGCGTCCACATGAGTCCGAGCACGTCTCCTCCCGGGACCCGAGCGCCCCGCTTCAACCACGTGGCGATGAGCTTGCCCGCCGACCTCCTCGACGAAGAGCACCGCACGGAGATCGTGCGGTTCTACGACGAGGTCTTCGGGTGGAAAGAGCTCGACGTCATGACCGAGGACCGACGACGCCTCGTGCTGGGCTGCCACACGGTCGAGCAGTTCGTGTTCCTGATCGCCGACGACGAACCGATGACCTGTGCGCGCCTCGACCACTACGGGATGTCGGTCGAGACCGAGGCCGAGCTCGACGCGGTGCTCGCGCGAGCGAAGGCCTTCCGTGAGCACGACGACCGCGTCGACATCGTCGACAAGCAGCTCGACGACCACGGCATGCTCGCCATCACCTCGATCTACATCGGGTACCTGCTACCGATGATGGTCGAGATCCAGTGGTGGGACTTCAAGGAAGAGGTACGAAGCGCTCCATGACCGGTACCGGGTTGCGATGGGGTGCGTTCGCACCACAGGGCTGGAAGCTCGAGTACACGGGATGGTCGGCGCCGGACGCCTGGGCGCGCACGGTCGAGCTCGCGCAGCTCGCGGAGCAGCTCGGGTACGACCACCTGTGGGTCTATGACCACGTCGAGACGGTGCCGCGTCGTGAGCCCACCCACATGTTCGAGGCGTTCACGATGCTCGCCGCGCTCTCCCAGCGCACCGAGAAGATCCGACTCGGGCAGATGGTCACGTGTGCCTCGTACCGCAATGCCGGCTTGCTCGCGAAGGAGGCCGCGACCCTCGACGTGATGTCGCAGGGCCGGTTGATCCTCGGCATGGGTGCGGGATGGTACGAGGAGGAGTACCAGGCGTACGGGTTCGAGTTCCTCCCGGCGGGGGACCGGCTGCGCATCTTGGAGGAGACCGTCGAGGTCATCCGGCGCATGTGGACCGAGGAGACCGTCACCTTCGACGGTCGGTACCTGAAGTTCGATGGCGCGTACTGCGATCCCAAGCCCATCCAGCAGCTCCCCGAGATCTGGATCGGCGGTGGCGGCGAGCAGGTGACCCTCGCGATCGCGGCGCGCCGAGCCGACACGACCAACTGGCAGGTGGGCCTCGACGAGTTCGTGCACAAGTCCGAGGTGCTGCGTGGCCATTGCGAGCGCATCGGCCGGGACTTCGACGACATCACCCGGACGCACGCCCCGGATTGCCGCCTGTTCGACTCCGAGGCCGACCTCCAGCGCTGGCTCGATGAGCCGGACGGCGGGAACCTCTGGGGCGGCGGCGATCCGGATGAGTACACGCGCGACAACTTCGTCGGTACGGTGGAGCAGGTTGCCGCCAAGGTGCAGGGCTTCGTCGATGCCGGGTGTCGTGAGTTCGTCCTGTGGTTCCGCGACTACCCCTCGTCCGACAGCCTCGAACGCTTCGCACGCGAGGTCACTCCGCTCGTCACCGTCTGACCCGGGTTCGACGCAGCAGGAACCGGTTCCAGCATGAGCACAGCTCGGTCGGTCGCTCGCCGGGTCACGGACAGTGCGTTCGTTCGCCGCGACCTGCGCGCCGCAATCGTGCCGTGGGCCGTCGCGCGCGTGTTGGTCGTCGCCGCGCTGGAGATGGCGCGGTACCTCGTCGATCAGCTGCACCTCACGGGCATCGAACAGTCATCCCAGGGCCTCTTCGCCTGGGACGGCGCCTTCTACCGGGCGATCGCCGAGCACGGCTACGACTCGGTCCCTCGTGCGGGCCTGCGGTTCTTCCCCGCCTACCCGATCGTCGGACGGTTGCTCGGCACGGTCTTCCTCGGGCACACGGCGTTCGGGCTGCTGGTGGTCACCAGCCTCGCCGCGCTCGCCGGCGGAGCGCTGCTGCACTGCTTGGTCCTGCGCGAGACGGGTGACACCGGGCTCGCGCGGCGCGCGGCTTGGTACGTCGCGGTCATCCCCGCAGGCTTGGTGTTCGTGCTGGGCTACGCGGAAGCGCTCCTGCTCGTGTGTGGCGTGGGAATGTTCCTCGCCCTCCGTTCGCGACGCTGGTGGGTCGCGGTTCCGCTCGGACTCGTCGCCGGGCTCACCCGACCGGTTGGTCTGCTCCTCGTCCCCCCGGCCCTGATCGAGGTCCTTCGTGTACGTCGTGGCGTCGCCGCGCGCGAGTGGTGGGGCCGGCTTGGCGCGGTGGCCTCGCCGGTCGTCGGGATGGGCATCTACCTGGCGTGGGTCGGTGCTCGTTACGACGATCCGATGCTGCCGTTCAGCGTGCAGGACAACCCGCGGTTGCGTGGCGGCACCGTCGACCCGGTCACGCACGTCGTCGACGCGGTCGCCCACGCGATCGACGGCGACCGGTTCGGGGCCGGGCTCCACCTGCTCTGGATCGCGGTCGTCGTGGCGCTGCTCGTCGTCGTGGCGCGAAGGCTGCCCGCTTCGTATGCGGCCTACGCCGGCGCGGCACTGCTCCTCGCGCTCACCGCCCGAAACGTGGGCTCGTTCGAGCGCTACGCGTTCACGACCTTCCCGCTGGTCATCGGCATCGCGCTGGTGACCCGAAGGCGTGAGGTGGACCGGGTGGTGAGCTCGCTGGCTGCCGCAGGGCTCGCCGCGTACTGCGTGCTCGCGTTCCTCGGCGAGTACGTCCCGTAGCCACCTGTCCTCGCGATTGTCGCGTGCGGTCCTGTCTCTGACGCGGGGCGTGGAACGGCGACGTAGCCTCGTCGCATGGCCGACGCACCGAAGTCCTTCTTCCTGACGCCCGAGATGCAGGACTACCTGCTGGCGCACACGTCACCCGTCGACGAGGTGCAGCAGTGGTTGATCGACGAGACCCAAGAGCAGGCTTCCGACTTCTCGATGATGCAGATCTCCCCCGAGCAGGGGGCGTTCATGTCGCTGTTCACCCGTCTCCTCGGTGTGCAGCGCGCCGTCGAGGTGGGCACGTTCACCGGCTACTCGGCGCTCTGCATCGCTCGTGGCCTCGTCGACGGCGGCACCTTGCTCTGTTGCGATGTGAGCGAGGAGTGGACGGCAATCGGACTCGAAGCCTGGAAACGCGCCGGCGTGGACGATCGCATCGAGCTGCAGATCGCTCCGGCGATCGAGACCTTGCGAGCGCTCCCGAACGACGAGCCGATCGACCTCGCGTTCATCGACGCCGACAAGCCGAGCTACGCGGGCTACTACGAGGAGCTGCTCGAGCGGCTGCGTCCGAACGGCGTGATCTTCGTCGACAACACGCTGTGGAGCGGTTCGGTGGTCGACGGGACCAAGACCGACGACAACGTGCAGGCGATCCGTGCGTTCAACGACATGGTCGCGGCGGACGCACGGGTCGAGTCGACGATCCTCACCCTCGGCGACGGCCTCACCCTCATCCGAAAGCGCTAAGGCGAGAGGCTGATGCGTCCGGGGGTCGGGACTCGGCCCTGGATGCCCGTGGCGAAGCGGTCGCTCGATGTGAGGCGCTCGGCGAGGTTCGTGACGAGCAGCTGGCCTTCGAGCTCGTCGACCTGCCAGCGCGTCGGGTCGTAGCGCAGCTCGGGCTCGCCCGGCAGTGAGACCGCGTTGAGCGGCCCGAGGCGGAGCCACTGCCCGGCGATCACCCCGGCATCGCCGAGTCGGGCCTGCGCGGTCGCCCCGGACGCGACGACCGTGCGCACCGAGGCGAACACCTCGGCCGGGTCGCGATCGAGGTCCTCGAACCCGTCGAGCACTGCATCGTCGACGCCGATCACGACGCTCGGCTGGAGCTGACGGACCAACGATGCAGTGCGGAACGCGTCGAACCGGCTGGCGTCGGCCGAGGAGTAGAGCGCGCCCACCAGTCCCGCGGCGCGCTCGAACGGCGCAACGTGGATCGCCTGCGACAGGTACGAGACGATCAGGACCAGCTCGTCTTCGCGCAGCCCGAGGTCGCGCAGGAACTGGGCTGCGATCTCGGTCTCGTCGTCGATGTCGGCTTCGCTGACCTCCCACGGGACGACCTCGTCGCTGACGAGCACCCGGCCGACGCCCCACACCCGCGGCGGATCCTCGTACGCGGCAGCGAACGTCACGTTCCTGGCCTCATGTCCGCACTCATGTCCCGTTCCTCACGTCTTGGTCACGCGGGGGATCTTGTGCGGCGGCCCCTGGCGCAGCAGCACCTCGCGCTCGACGAGGTCGACGTCCGGGCGGATGCCCACCGACTCCTCGACGGCATCTTCGATGCGTGCCCGCAGCGCGGGGAGACCGCCGGGCCCTTCCGTGGCGTAGCCCACCCTGAGCTGCAGTCGATCGACCTCACGGGCCGGGCGGATCAGCTGGAACAGCCCGTTGGTCTCGTCGATGCTCTCGACTGCCCCCCAGACGTCACCGGGAAGGACCGAGACCCCTTCGACCAGGAGCTCGTCGCCTTTGCGACCGAGGGTGTGGACCCGGCCGTGCGTGCGCCCGCACCCGCACGGCGCGCGAGTGACGCGCACGAGGTCGTCGGACCGGTAGCGAACCAGGGGTGCGACCTTGTCGATCAACGTCGTCGAGACGAGCTCGCCGCGCTCGCCGTCACCCACGGCATCGGTTCCTTCGGGATCGAGGGACTCGATGAACGCCGTGTCCTCCCACATGTGGCATCCGTCGTGCTCGCGGCACTCGGTTGCGGCGCCGACGTCACCGAGACTGGTCTGGATGAACAGCTCGAGCCCCCACTCCTCGACACGAGCCCGAGCGCGCGGCCCGATCGGCTCCCCGGCGAAGACGACGCCTCGGTACGAGGAGAACGCGTCCTGCAGGTCGACGCCCAGACGCGTCGCGGCCTCTTCGATCATCATGATCAGCGGCCCCGACAGCGTGTACCAGCCGGTCGGGCGGAGGTCGCGGCTGAAGCGGAGGAGCTCACCGATGTCCTGGGGCTGGTGATCGATGAACACTGGCGTCGCGCCGATGCCACGGATCGTGTCGTGGATGCTCGGGCCTCGGAACGTGAAGAGGCAGTGCAGGAAGTAGTCGCCGGGCCGTGCGCCGAGCTCCCAGAACTCGCGCACGAGCATGCTCGGACCGCGGCCGGCGAACGGTGCGGGCGTCGGGTCACCGGTCGTACCCGACGTCGAGAAGATGGCCGAGAAGATCCCCTTCATGGTGGGATCCGCGGGATCGAGGCACAGCAGCCCGCCGTACGGATCGTCGTGGCGGTCGCGGTAGGAGCGGATCGCGTCCTTGTCGATGAACGGGACCTTCTCGTGGAAGTCTTCCATCGAGGAGATGTCAGCGGGCTTCACGCCGGCCGCGTCCCACGTCTCGCGGATGAGGCCGGAGCGCTCGTAGGCCCAGGGCAGCAGGTCACCGAGGAGCTTCTCGTCCCGTTGCGCGTCGATGTCGGCGCGCGACATCTGCTCGATCTCGGGGGAGAAGTAGCGACGACTCGGGTCGAGGCTCATGCGTCCGGCTTCTCCGTGGGATCGGGCTTCACGGTGGGCCGGAGCGTGGGCCGGACCGTGGGGTAGATCCGCGACGGTGCGATGCCCTTCCCCGATTCCATCCAGGTGGCCAAGGTGCCACCGGCGCGCCAGCCTGTGCAGACACCCGTGCGCTCGTCGCTCGCGGGGATCATCGGGAGCGCACCGGTGGTGCGCGCCTGCTCCTGGAGGCGGACGTACCCGCAGAACAGGCCGGCGATCGCGAGGTCCGAGATCAGCGAGTTGAGGTGGGTGCACCCGGCCTCGGCTTCGAGGAGCGCGAGCGCCTTGCCGGTGAACCCGCGCTCGAGGCGCAGCCCGACGAGCTGCTGCACGAAGCCCGGCGCGTCGAAGCACTCCTCGTACGGGAGGTTGAGCGGCACCACCTCGACCTTCGTGATCTCCTGGGTCGTCCCGTCGATCCAGAGCTCGAGCCGGTACTCGTGGAGCACCATGACGTCGTCGTCGGTGCCCGCGGGGCCGGTGTACGCATCGCGCAGGTGAGCGCGGACCCGAAGCGTGTCGCCCTCGTACCAGAGCCCGACCGCCTTCTGGCGCTCGATGCTCTCCGGCGGGAGATCGAGAGAGCTGCCCGACGGTTCGGGTGCGTAAGCAGGGGTCGACACGGGGCGTCAGGTTATTCGGACGCGACGGACCGGCGCGTCGAGCCGAACGGCGACGTAGTGTCGCCTCACCCGCGAGCAGGAGGAGCACCGACATGGCGACCGACTGGGCCGGCAAGATGAGGGACACCGCGCAGGAACACGTCGCGGAACCGGTGCTCGCGGCCGGGATCCTGCAACCGGCGGGGACGTGGGGTTCGATGGGCATCGGGCAGATCAGTGGCCTCGCGGGCAGCGTCATGCGCATGGCCAACAACAAGAAGGCGGGCGGGCTCGGGAAGCAGGGTGTGTTCAAGTTCCGCCAGGCGCTCGTGGCGGTGACCGCGGAGAAGATCTACGCGTTCAACGCGAAGCCGTCGGGTCGCAAGTACAAGGTCACGGAGCAGGTCGGCGTCTGGGACCGCAAGGACCTGCGCGTCGGGATGGCTGACAAGAAGCTCACGAAGGCAGTGACGATCGAGATCGTCTCGACCGGTGAGCGCTTCGAGCTCGAGGCCACCACGGTCGGCTCCCAGGGCATCAACGACCCCCTCTTCGCCGAGCTGGTCAAGCACACCTGATCGTCTGCACGAAACCCCTGCTCGGGGTCGGGGTTCAGAAGCTGCCGGTGCGCCCGTAGCGGTAGTAGCCGGAGAACTGCTGGTTGACCTCGTCGGGGAGCG
>JBBQFJ010000147.1:0-7642 GCA_038321755.1 Acidimicrobiia bacterium
GACGCCGGTCGCGGGAGGTGGAGCCGGATGCGCGCACCACCCTCGGGCCGGTTGTCGGCATCGACGGAGCCTCCGTGCGCCTCGACGATCGTCTTGACGATGGCCAGACCGATACCGCTGCCATGGCGGTCGGCCCGTCCCGGGCCCTTGGCCCAGCGCTCGAACACGTTCGGGAGGAGCTCCGGGTCGAATCCGGGGCCGTCGTCGAGCACTTCGACGACCGCGTCGTGGCGGCCGCCAGCCGTCCGCAGCTCGACGTGCCGCGCTCGACGCACCGCGTTCTGCACCACGTTGTCGAGAGCCTGGCGGAGCAGCGAATAGTCGGCGTCGACGACGACCGCTTCACCAGCAATGACACTGACCTCGGCGACCTCGGGCTCGACCGACGCCGCGACCTCTTCCGCGAGCAGGTCGAGCCGCAGCGGCGAACGGCGCAGATCCGCTTGGCCAGCTTCGAGCCGAGCGAGATCGAGCATGTCCGCAACCGTCGTACCGGCTCGCTCCGCTGCGCCGCGGATCTCCGACAGCGTCCGCACGTACTCCTCGGATGGTCGCGAGCGCCCCAGCGCCTGGCTCGCCGACGCTTGGATCACTGCGATGGGCGTCCGCAGCTCATGCGCCGCGTTCGCCAGGAAGTCTCGCTGCTGCTCCATCGCTCGCCGCGCCGGCCGCAACGCACGTCCCGAGAGCCAGTATCCGGCGAGTGACGTGAACACGACCACGGCGATCGACGCGAGCACGATGTCGCGGCGGAGACTGTCGGCATCGGATTGGTAGTCGCCGAGCCAGGACGCCGCGACGATCGCCTGCTTGTTCTTCCCCGGGAGCGGCTGCGCGTACAGGAGGTACTCGTCGCTCCCTTGTGAGAACGGTTCGCTGTACGGGCCATAGCGCACGACATCCTTGGCCAACGTGAGCAGCGGGGGCTCGATGTCCGTCTCACCGAGCTTGGTCACCGCCTCCGCGCGCGTATCGACCAGCCAGGTGTCGTACTGGGTCGTCGGGAGGTCGTCGGCCTTGAATCGACCGACGACTGCCGCAACCTGCTGCTGGAGATCGCGCTCGGCCTGGTCGTCGATCTGTCTCGTCCCGAACTGAATTGCAAAGAACGCGAGCACTCCCACCGAAACTGCGGACACGAGAGCAAAGACCAACGCCAACCGAAGCCTGACCCGACTCAAGTTCATCCGGGCCGACCTCTACGCCGCGATCCGGTACCCGACGCCTCGGACCGTCTCGATCAGGTCGTGGTCTCCTGCGCGACCGATCTTCCGACGCAGCGTCCCGACGTGCACGTCAACCACGTTGGAGATGCCGTCATAGTGCGCGTCCCAGACGTGTTCCAGGATGTCGCTGCGCGTCACGACCTGTCCGCGCCGGGCCAGGAGGAAGTGCAGGACCGAGAACTCTTTCGCGGTGAGCGGGATCAGGACCTCTCCTCTCCAGACTCGATGTGCAGCCGGATCGAGACGCAGGTCGCCGGCCGCGATGATCGGCTCGACCTCTGCGGCCGGCCGGCGCAGGAGCGCGCGAACCCGTGCCGCGAGCTCGGGGAAGTCGAAAGGCTTCGTAAGGTAGTCGTCGGCTCCGGCATCGAGACCACCGACTTTGTCGACGAGCGTGTCGCGTGCGGTGAGCATGAGCACGCGCGTTGCTGCGCTCGTCGCGCGCAGCTGACGGCAGACCCGCAGCCCATCTCCATCAGGAAGACCGAGATCCAGCACGACGAGGTCGTACTCCGAGATCGCGATCGCTTCGTCGGCACCTGCGACCGTACGCTCGAGGTCGACGGCGTGGCCCTCCTCACGGAGACCCCGTGCGACGACGTCGCCGAGCACCCGGTCGTCCTCCACCACCAGCACCCGCACGCAACGATGATCGCACGTCGCGTCGTGAAGACCCGGTGAAGCGGCGCTTCACGATGGCTTGCACGACGACTCCCTACGGTCCGGACATGTCCAGCCAGGGAACCGATCCTCGCGAGCTCGTCGCCCACGTGCTGCGACGCACGTCCTTCGGTCCGTTTCCCGGGCAGGTCGAGGAGCGGGTCGGCGAAGGGATTCCCGCGCTCCTGGACGCGGTGCTCGAGGCCGAGCCGCTGGATCCGGGACCGACGCCGAACTTCGACGAGGACGACGACGTGCCTCCCCGTCGGTGGCTCGGCCTCATGGCCCGACGTGAGGCTGGGCTGCACGAGAAGCTGACCTGGTTCTGGCACGGCCACCTCACCTCGTCCTACGACAAGATCGGCGAGTGGAAGATGCTGTGGAAGCAGCACCTGCTCCTGCGTCGGCATGCGCTCGGGAACTTTCGTGAGCTGCTCCAGGCGATCACCATCGATCCCGCGATGCTGATCTACCTCGACGGCGACGGATCAAGCGCGCACGCGCCGAACGAGAACTACGCGCGTGAGGTCATGGAGCTCTTCGCGCTGGGTCGCGGCACCTACACCCAGGCCGACGTGCGAGCGGGCGCGCGTGCGCTCGCTGGTTGGCAGGTCGATTGGGAGCCGGCGACCTCTTCGTTCAGTCGCTACAGCGGAGCACATCGTCCGACCGAGTACCTCGGGCGTTCGGTCGGTCGGGCCGACCAGGTCGTCGATGCCATCTGTGATCACCCGGCGTGTGCTCCCTTCATCGCCGCCAAGCTGCATCGCGCGCTCGCAGGGGCGTGGCCGACACCGGAGCGCGGGGCCGAGCTCGCCGCGGTCTTCGCCGGCAGCGGACTCGAGATCCGCCCACTCGTCGAGGCGATCCTGCGGGACGACTTCTTCCTCGTCCAACGACGAAACCGTGCCCGCGAGCCGGTGGAGTGGGTCGTCGCAGCAATAGCGGCACTAGGCCTCGAACGCGCCGATCTGACGTATGACACCTGCTGGAGCCTGGCCCAGGTCCCCTTCTACCCCCCGAACGTCGCGGGATGGCCGCCCGGTCCCCGCTGGCTCTCGGCGAGCTCTGCGCTCGCCCAGGCCGCGCTGGTCGTGCAGGCCGACGCACCCGCGGCCCTGCGCTCGGAGGGTGATCTCGTCGGTGCTGCGCTCGCCCGATGTTCGCTGTACGAACCGAGCGCTTCGACCCTCACGGCCCTCGAAACCGCGGACGCGCACCCTCGCCTGCGACACGATCCCGGTGCCCGGGCCGCCGTCGTCCTCGGCCTCGCAGTCGCATCACCGGAGTTCGCGCTCGCATGAGCGATCCACTCGACCTTCCGTTCTCACGACGGCGATTCCTCCAGACCGGCGCGGCGGCGGCTGCCGCCGTGGCACTCCCCCGCGTCCGGGCCGCCGCCGTCTCCCCCGCCCCGCGCGCCATGGCTCCGAAGGTCCCGGTCGACCAGCGTCTGCTCGTCGTGCTCGAGATGGCCGGCGGGAACGACGGGTTGTCGATGGTCGTCCCGTACGACGATCCCCACTACGCGCGGCTCCGCACGAACACCGGCGTGGCTGCGGACTCGACCCTTCCGCTCGGCGACCACGTCGGACTCCATCCTCAGCTCGCGCGGCTCCATGCCGATGGCGTGGCGGTGGTGGCCGGCGTCGGCGTCGCCGCGCCGGACCTGTCGCACTTCGAGATGCTCCGGCGGTGGTGGACGGCCGATCCCGACGGCACCCGAGGGCCAGACACCGGATTCCTCGGGCGAGTCTGTGACGTGATCGGGGATCCGAGTGCGCCGGCAGTCGGCGTGTCCCTCGGGTACGGCCCGACGATGGCGCTCGCCTCCGACCGAGTCGTGACCCTCGCGCTCGATCCGTACGGCGACGGGGCGTTCCCGACGCGGGGCGATGACCCGGCCGACGAAGCGTGGCTCACCGGCGTGCGCACGATGGCGACCAGCGTGAGCACCGATCCGCTGCTCGGTCTCGCGCAGCGTGGTCGGGCTGTCGCACTCAACTTCGCCGACGTCGCGATGCATCTCCCGAAGCCGGCCCACGGTTACCCCACGAGCGAGCTCGGGGCGCAGCTGCGACTCGCGGCCCGGCTACTCGCCGCCGACACCGGGATCCGGGTCGTGCACGTACCGTTCGAGGACGACTTCGACACCCATGACGACCATGCCGAGCGGTACGGCGTGCTCATGCGCAAGCTCGATCGTGCCCTCCATGCGTTCCGGAGCGACCTCGAGCAGCGGGGACTCGCGGATCGGGTCCTGATCGCGACCGTGAGCGAGTTCGGGCGGCGCGTGCCGGACAACGGATCGTCGGGGCTCGACCACGGCGCCGCGTCGTGTGCGTTCCTCGCCGGGCCGGTCAACCACGGCATCCACGGGGAGATGCCCCGCCTCGACCGCCTCGACCACGACGACAACCTCGTCGCGACGGTCTCGATGAACGACTACTACGCCACGATCGCCGAATCGTGGCTGGGGGTACCCGCAACCGAAGTGCTGGTCGGCCCCGCCACTCCTCTCCCGGGTGTGGTTGCCTGAGCGGCTGGGACCTGACCCTGACCCGGGGTTTCGTAGTGGGCGATAGAGGATTTGAACCTCTGACCCCTTCCGTGTCGACGTGCTCAGGGGTGTTCGCCGCGTGCTGCGCAGTGCTGTGACCTGCGGTTTTCGGTCTGGCTGGTGTCGGTTCGTCCGCCCTGTATCGGGGTGTTTCTTGACTGGATTCTTGACTGACGAGACGGTTCGACCGGCCGACCGTAGCCGCTCGGTCGGCATCGGCGACAGACCTCGTCGCAGCGCGAGATTGAAGCAAGGGCGGGCGTGCCGATCGTCTCCACACGAGAAATCTGACAACCCCGGGTGTCGGGATGTTCCAACCCGCGAACCCGGCATACCAGGGGTCGACGAAGGAGCTGACCCGAGCAGGTCACTCCTTAGAGGCGCTCGAGGACCATTCGTGCAAGGCCGACCAGTTGGTTCCGCGTGGGCGGGGCGATCTCCCCTGTGGCTCTGATCGTGAACACGGTTGTCCCCTCCGCTACGAGCAGCCTCCTCGTGGTGCTCGTAGAGCCGCCTTTTCCCTCCTTCTCCGGCCTATAGACAGCGAAGTCGCCGACGCCTTTCACGACCTCCGCAGCCGGACGCGACTCTTCATACCTCTCGCCACCACGAAGCGCCTTCTTTGGCACCTTCTCCGAGATCCCAACGCTCAAGATGAAGTTTGTGAGCTCAGCGCTCCGCGGGGGGCGAACCCATGTGCACTGCGTAGCCGAGTCGCTCAAAGCATGAAAGATCACGACCTCCACGCCGAATACATGCGCGATCTCGGTCGGCTTCAGCAGCTCGCACGGCTTGAGCTCAGATCGCGCGGTAGCGCCTGCAGATGTCGACAGTTGAACGAAGAATACGAAGAGTGCGAGCGTGCTCAGTATCCTCGTGGTCCATTGGCGTCCGCCGTCGATCGATCCGCAGTGCATGTTCCTCAGTTCATCCGCCGGAATACCCGATCCTGTCGACCCACATCCTGCTTGAGCCCGCGAAGGTACTTTCCGAAGTCGAAGTCTTCCTCGTCCATGAACGGAGTGAAATCGTCCTCCGCAAACTGCAAGGTGTAGGGGGTGTAGAAGCCTTCCCAAGTCACTCCGTCAAGGAAATGGAGCTTCAGGTTGGAGGCTTTTCCTTTCGGACGGCCGATCTCGACCACCTTAAGATCCGAGAACATTCTTTCCTCTCCGGGTCGCGCGATCGTCAAGATACCTTCCACGCGGAGGACCGCCCACCAGCCATCGCGATTAACGCAATAGACTCCAGCGGCGTTGGCCGCGTCCGCCGGGTCAGCCAACTCCAACTCGCGACAACCGGATTCCCACGAGCGCAAGTCTCCGGCGTGGGCGAACGGTTGAACCGGGACCAGGGCCATCAGAACCCGAGGTCGTGACCACCGGGGATCTGAGCGCTCTGGATGATCTCAGCCCAGGAGTAACCCTTGATGTTGCGAAGGTAATCGATCGTCGGTCCAAGCGGATCCTGGTACGTGTTCAGGTTGCGAGCGGTATACTTTGCCAAGGCTTCGGGTGGAGTCTGTGCCTTGTACTCGATACCGATCGCGCGCCGGTCTGCCCACGCTTCCCTCGCGATCTCCTCTTGAGTCGCACCCGCCGTCGCCCACCCCCGGGAAGTCTCACCGATCGACTTCACGTCGGCTTCGTACGCTAGGCGTAGTGCTGGCCGTTGAGTAACTCCCCGTGGGTCGGCCCTGAGATTAGGGCCGCGCTCGTTAGCTTCAGCTATCACGGTGGCGTGCGCAAACATGGCGTGAATTTCGACGCCAGCGAGCACCGCGCCCGAGTAGCGTGCCAACGCCGCTGATTTTCCTCGCGCGGCCTTGTTCGCAGCGAAGATTTTGTCGCTACCCGCGCATGCCCTCTGGACCACGGCGGTTGTTTGAGCCCCCCCGCTACAGAGATCGTGGTTCCAGGCAAGCTGGCCAGCGCGAAGCTCTCCGTTCTTGGAAAGGCGTTCGTAGCGAACGACTTCGAGCTTCACCCGACCTTGTGCGGGCCCGCAGAAGCCATTCCACATGCGCAGCGCGTCCTTGGTGCACGCGTAGACGGGGCTCCCATCGCGGTTCCGCACCTGGCCGACGACAGGCACAATCGGCAACCCTCGCGGCGCGGTCGTTGTCCCCGGGGATGGACCCCAAAATCCAGCCGCTCGGGGGGCTGGGGCGGCGACGCGGTGTGGTGTGGCTTTGGCGAGACCCCGGAGGAACTTCATGATTGCTCGGAGGTTGAAGCCGAAGTGTCCGTCGGGATCGTAGTAACCGATCGGGTCGTCGTTGGCATACGTGTAACGGTTGAGCGAGACAGGCGACCTGAGCTGGCCGGCAACGGTGTCGCGCGAGGTGAAGGTGTCGAGTGCGGGGTCGTACCAGCGTGCGCCCATCCAGACTTGTCCGGTGGCCGGATCGGTGTAGTCGGATTGGAATCCGACGCTGGGTTGGAGCGACCCGAGGTCGGCGGTGACAGCGCCGAAGGGGTCATACGCAGTTGTGTCCGTGACTTGGCCGGCGGGACTGAAGAGATCGGTGAGGTCGCCGTGGCGGTTCCGGCCGGCGACCTCGGCGGGGACGCCTGCAGTACTGGTGTCGTCGAGGGCGAGGAGGTCGCCGGATGGCGAGCGGGAGTAGGTCCAGGTGCCATCGCGAGTGGGGTCGAGCTCGGTGCCCGTGTAGGTGAATGGGGTTCCGTTGCGGGTGGCGACCCGGTCGAGCCCGTCGTAGGTGTAGGTGGTGGCGCCTTGTTGGGTCAGGCGACCGAGCGCGTCGTACGTGTAGTTGGTGGTGCCTTGGCCGTTAGTTGCCGTGGCGAGGGTCCCTCGTGGTGTCCAGGTCCAGGTGCGGTTGTCGGATGCGCTCGCGAGCCGGTTTCGCGCGTCGTATGTGAAGTTGATGTTGCCTGCTTGGGTTCGGTTCCCCGCGCCGTCGTACGCGTAGGTAGTAGAGGTGGTGTCTGGCTTGGTCCAGTTGGTGAGGCGGTCGGCTTGGTCGTAGCTGTAGGTGTTGGTGCCGGCTCCGGCGGCGCCGGATGGTGCGATGGTTTGGGTCTTGACGTTTGAGTCGGCGTCGTAGGTGTACGCGGTTGAGTACTGGTTGACGGAGTTGACATTGAGGGTATCGCTCTTGAGTCTTCCGAGGCCGTCGTACGCGAGTGATCGCGTCGGGATCGGCGCTGTGGTGCCGTAGGTGACTTGGGTG
>JBBQFJ010000148.1:0-7584 GCA_038321755.1 Acidimicrobiia bacterium
CCGGTCTGCTGAACCGGCGCGCGCTGGAGGAAGAGGTCCGGCGGCTGAACGACGAGGCGGCTCCGTATGCCGTGACGATGGCTGATCTCGACGAGTTCAAGCGACTCAACGACACCTATGGCCACGAGACCGGTGATCGCGCGCTCCGGCTGTTCGCGCAGACGCTCCGCAACGCGGTGCGCGACATCGATGTGGTCTGCCGCTACGGCGGTGAAGAGTTCGTGGTCGTGTTCCCGCACTGCTCGCTCGTCGAAGCGGCCGCGATCGTGCACCGGGTGCGTGAGTCGCTGGCGCACGCACTCTCGACCGGTGAGGTGCCTGCGTTCACCGCGAGCTTCGGACTGGCCGACTCCACGGCAGCCGTCGGCTTCGAAGAGATCGTCAACCTTGCGGATGCAGCGCTCTACCGCGCGAAGCAAGCGGGCCGCGACCGACTCGTCATCGCTGACGAGCGTGATGCAGATGTGCTCGAACACGGCGAGCACCACTCGATGGATCCCGTGCTCGGGGAGGTGCAGTCATGAACGTCTTGGCGGTCGGGGCGCACCCCGACGACATCGAGCTGGGCTGCGCAGGCACGCTGCTCCGCCACGCCGCCCGAGGGGATCACGTCTCGATCCTCGTGATGACCGACGGTGAGCGTGCGCTCCTCGACGACATGTCGCGCCGGACCGAGCAGGAATCGGCGGCGCGCCTGCTCGGCGCCGAGCTGCTGTGGGGTGGATTCCACGACGGCTTCGTCCCGGAGGGTCCGGAGTCGATCACGGTGATCGACGATGCGATCGAGCGGTCCGGGGCGCAGATCCTCTACACCCACGCGCCGGACGACACGCACCAGGATCACCGAGCCACCGCCGCGGCGAGCCTCGCGGCCGGACGGAAGCTCCCGACGATCTTGCAGTACGAGACGCCCTCGACCCGCCACTTCGATCCGACCGTCTTCGTCGACATCGAGGAGACGCTCGAAGCGAAGGTCAGCGCGCTGCGCTCGCACCTCTCGCAGGTGCTCCGCCACGGTCCCGTCGACCTCGACGTGATCGAGGCGCAAGCGCGGTTCCGCGGCTTTCAGGGTCGTGTCGGTGCGGCGGAGGCGTTCGAGGTGGCTCGGCTCAGCTGGGACCTGTCGACCGCGGTGCCGATGGCTCCGGTGGTGCGACTCGAGTCGGTGCGGTCGGCTGGCTGAATCTGGTGCCTGAACCTGGTGCCTGAATCTGGTGCCTGAATCGGGTGCCTGAATCGGGTGCCTGAATCGGGTGCCTGGCTCAGCTGCCGGGTGCAGCCGTGGGCAACCAGGGCGGGCGCGTCGCCTCGTATGCCGTGACGTCGGCGTCGAACTGCAGCGTGATGGCGATGTCGTCGAGGCCGTTCGTGAGCCGGTAGTGGTGGAAGTCACTCAGGTCGAACGGCTCGTCGAGGTCGAGGGCCGGGACGGCGACGCGGCGGTCCACGACGTCGACCACGATCTCGAGCGACGGATCGTCCTCGATGGCCGCCATGATGCGCTCGACCACCGATTGGGGGAGCTCGACCGGGACGAGGCCGATCTTCAAGCAGTTGTTGCGGAAGATGTCGGCGAAGCGTGACGAGATGACCGCGTCGAACCCGTAGTCCTCGAGGGCCCAGGGAGCGTGCTCGCGCGACGAGCCGGTCCCGAAGTTCGGGCCGGCGACGAGCACGCGCACGTCGTCGCCCTGGTACTCGGGCCGGTTGAGCACGAAGTCGCTGCTCTCGCGCCACTCGGAGAACAGGCCCTCGCCGAACCCCGTGCGCTCGACGCGCTTCAGCCAGTCGCTCGGGATGATCTGGTCGGTGTCGACGTCTGAGCGGTTCAGCGGCACCGCGCGCCCGACGATCTCCTGGACGGGTTCCATCGTCAGGCCAGGTCCTCGGGAGTCGCGAAGTGGCCGGCGATGGCGGTCGCGGCCGCCACGGCGGGGGAGACGAGGTGCGTGCGCCCACCCTTGCCCTGCCGGCCTTCGAAGTTGCGGTTCGACGTCGACGCGCACCGCTCGCCGGCGGCGAGCTTGTCGGGGTTCATCGCGAGGCACATCGAGCATCCCGCCTCACGCCAGTCGAAGCCAGCGTCGATGAAGATGCGATCGAGTCCCTCGGCCTCGGCCTGCGCCTTCACGAGCATCGAACCCGGCACGACCAGGGTGCGGATCCCGTCGCGCACCCTGCGGCCACGCGCGACTTCGGCGGCGGCGCGCAGGTCCTCGAGTCGTCCGTTGGTGCACGAGCCGATGAACACGGTGTCGACGTCGATGTCGCGCATCGGGGTCCCCGCCTGCAGTCCCATGTAGCGAAGTGCATGGGTCGCGGACTCGCGTTGACTCGGGTCTGGGAACGACTCGGGGTCCGGCACGACGTCGTCGATGGTGACGGTCTGGGCGGGATTCGTGCCCCAGCTGATCGACGGGCGCAGCGTGGCCGCGTCGATCTCGACCTCGATCCCGAAGCCGGCGCCGTCGTCGGTGACCAGCGATCGCCAGTCGTCGAGAGCCCGCTCCCACGAAGCCCCCTGCGGCGCGAACGGGCGACCCTCGAGGTAGGCGAAGGTGGTGTCGTCGGGTGCGACCATGCCGGCGCGCGCGCCAGCTTCGATCGACATGTTGCACAGCGTCATGCGGCCCTCCATCGAGAGAGCACGGATCGCGCTGCCGCGGTACTCGATGATGGAGCCGATCCCACCGCCGGTGCCGATGCGGGCGATGATCGACAGCGCGACGTCCTTGGCGGTGACGCCGGCCGGGAGGTCGCCCTCGACGGTGACGGCCATCGTGCCCGGACGGGCCTGGGGGAGCGTCTGGGTCGCGAGCACGTGCTCGACCTCGCTCGTCCCGATCCCGAACGCGAGCGCGCCGAAGGCTCCGTGGGTCGAGGTGTGGCTGTCGCCGCAGACGATCGTCATGCCGGGGAGCGTCAACCCCTGCTCCGGGCCGATGACATGCACGATCCCTTGGCCCGGCTCACCCATCTTCGCGAGACGGATGCCGAACTCCGCGCAGTTGGTGACCAGGGCATCCATCTGCTTGGCCGAGATCGGGTCCGCGACCGGCTGGTCGATGTCGACGGTGGGGACGTTGTGGTCCATCGTCGCAACGGTGAGGTCGGGCCGGCGGACGGTCCGGCCCTGCATCCGGAGGCTCTCGAACGCCTGCGGGGACGTGACCTCGTGCACCAGGTGGAGGTCGATGTAGAGCAGGTCGGGCTCACCGTCGGTCCGGCGGACGACGTGGCGTTCCCACACCTTGTCGGAGAGCGTCTGCGTCATCCGACGATTCTGGCACGGGCCCTGGCGCCGGCTGCCCTCCGCCACCTCGATTGCGGCAGCGTTCGTTCACTGTGGTGAAACACACGCGAAACACTCGACCCGTAGGTTGAGCCCGCATGGAGGTCGAGATCTTGCGTTGGCCCGACGACCAGGAGCGGCTGGAGCGGTTGCGCTCGTCGGGGCAGCCCCGGCTCCTGCTGGTGGACGACTCGGTCCCACCGCCGGCGAGCGTCGATCCCCTCGAGGACTGGACCCGCACGACCGCTGACCCGCGGGACGTGCAGACGCGGGTCAGCACGCTGCACCGGCGCGCCGAGCGTCACCGCGAGCGCCCGCTCGTCGACGGTTCGGGCTTGCTCCACTTCAGTGGTCGGTGGGTCGCGCTCTCGCCGGTCGAGGCGGCGCTCGCCGAGGTCCTCGTCGAACGGTTCGGGGCAGTGGTCGGACGTGAGGTCCTCGCGCGGAGCGCGTGGCGTGAGGACGTCCCCACGCGCAACGCACTCGACGTGCAGATGGTGCGGTTCCGCCGACGCATCGAGTCGCTCGGGCTCGAGGTCCGGACCGTTCGATCCCGCGGCTACCTCCTGCAGCAGGCCGGATAGCCGGCAGGCCGGTCAGGTGTCGGTGAGGCCGAGATCAGTGGCGAGGAGCGAACGGCGGACCTTTCCCGTGGCCGAGACCGGGATGTCGTCGACGGGGATGATCTGCTTCGGGCGCTTGTGCGGGGCGAGGCGCTCACGAACCCAGGCCGCGAGCTCCTCGGTGCCGGCGTCGGCGACGACCGCGGCGCACACCCGTTGCCCCCAGTCGTCGTCCGCGATGCCGAAGACGGCTGCATCTCGTACCGCCGGGTGCTCGAGCAGCGCCTGCTCGACCTCGAGTGGGTACACGTTCATGCCGCCCGAGATGAGCAAGTCGTCGCGGCGACCGTCGAGGAAGAGGTAGCCGTCGTCGTCGAGACGGCCGAGGTCGCCGACGCTGAACGCGCCGCCGCGCCACGCCGTCGCGGTGCGCTCGGGGTCGCGCCAGTACTCGAAGCGTGCGAACGCCGGGGCCTCGCACCAGATGACGCCGGTGTCCACGTCGTGCCGGGGGCTCTCCTCATGACCCTGGTCGGCGTCGATGCGCAGCGTCCGTCCGTTTCGGGCGCGCCCCACGGTTCCGGGATGGGCGCGCCACTCGTCCGGGGAGCACGCCGTGAACTGTCCTTCGGTCGACCCGTAGAACTCCCACAACGATCCGGCGGGGAACGCCTCGAGGGCGAGCTGCTTGAGTCGCACCGGGCAGGGTGCGCCGGCATGCGCGACGAGACGGAACGATCCGAGTGGTGGTCGGTCCGCCGACGCCAGGAGCCGACGCAGATGGGTCGGGACGACGAACGCGGTCGTCGGCTGCGCGTCGCGGATCGTCCGACCGAGCGCGTCGACGTCGAAGGCACCCGCGAGCACGACGTCGCCGCCCGCGAGCAAGGTCCCCGTGGCGAAGCGCAGCGGCGCCGAGTGGTACAGCGGCGACACGACCAGGTTCACGTCGGTGGCGGTGAACCCCCACAGCTCGCGCTCCTCGGCGAGCGCAGCGGCCGCGTCCTGCTCGTCGAGCACGCCGGACCAGACGCCCTTCGGCGAGCCTGTCGTGCCGGACGTGTAGAGCATCGGGCGGGCGAGCGGCGCGTCGGCGAGGTCGGCTTCGGCCTCGCCGGTGACGAGCGCGGCGATGTCTTCCTCGAACAGCGTTGTGCTCGGGTCGGCATCCGCGAGGAGCTTGCTGCGTTCGCTCTCGGTGAACGCGGGGTTCAGCAACACCGGGACGATGCCGACCCGGAGCGCACCCAGCACGACCCCGAGGAACGAGCGAGACGACCCGGCGACGATCGCGACGCGATCACCGCGACCGATCCCGCGAGCTCGGAGCGCGGCCGCAGCGCGACGTTGGTCGCGTGCGGAGTCGGTCGCGGCGACGCGCTCGCCGGTCATCGGGCACCGGTCATCGGGCACCAGGCATCGGGCGCTCAGTACCAGATCGCGACGGGACGCCCGTCGACGTCGCGCTCGGGCGGATCCGGCAGGCTGACCGCTTCGTTGCGGGCGATGCGAACGGCCGTGAGTGCAACGACCGAGGCATCGAGGACGTCGTCGGGTGCCGCGAGGGCGCCGACGGCACCGAGGTCGTCGGCGAGCTCGATGCCGACGTCGCGGAGCAGCGCCGTGCGCCGGCGGATCCCGGCCCACGTCTTCTTGCTCGTGGTGAGCGGCACGCCCGCGAGGTGGCGGAAGCACGTCTCGGGATGGACCTCACGGATCCGTTCGGGCGCCGCCCGCCAGTGGGGCTCGGCGTCGAGGATCCTGGTGCGGAGGGCCCAGGACTGCTTCGAGAGCTTCTTGCCCGTCAGGTCGTGCGAGATGCGACACGCGGCGGCGTAGTCCGGAGCCCGGACCGCCGAGAGCGGAGGAGTCGTGAAGACCGAGCTCGAGAGTCGACCGCCGATGAAGGCGCGCGCCGCCGCGTCGGAAGCTCGCACCCCGGTGTGAGGTTCCCCGAGGGGGATGTCGACGCCGATCGCCTCGGCGTCCCGCTCGGCGACCTCACCGAACGACGCGGCGAACGCGCAGTCGGTCATCCTGCCATCGGTGAGCTCGACGACGACCCAGCCACCCTTGCAGCCGTCGACGCCCAGGACGCGCACCTCTATGCGTCGACCGATCGGACGCTCACGACCTCGACCAGGAACTTCTTGCGCGGACCCTCGAACTCGACCGTGTCGCCGGGCTTTGCGCCCACCAGGATCTTGCCGAGCGGCGATGAGGAGGAGAGCACGTCGTAGGTGTCGTGGCGCTCCTCGATGGATCCGACGAGGTAGAGCGTCGTGTCGTCGTCGTTGTCCATGCGGATCTCGACGACGGTGCCGGGGCCGACGACGCTGGTGTCAGCGTTGTCGTCAACCACGACCGCAGCCTTCAGCATCTGGTCGAGGTGGCGGATGCGCCCCTCGTTCAGGCCTTGTTCGTTCTTCGCGGCGTCGAAGTCGGCGTTCTCACGGATGTCGCCGTGCTCGCGAGCGCGCTCGATCCACTGCGAGATCTCGCTCCGGCGCTCGCCGGAGCGCCATTCGTACTCCTGCGCCAGGCGTTCGTGCGCGTCGCGCGAGAAGTGCTGTTCGTCGGCCACCGGGGAAGCGTACCCGCGCATCGCCCGGCCCGACCCAGGACTTGTGACCCAACTGCTCGCACCCAGTCGTGCGGCGCTGGCTGCTGCGAGGCGTGGGTACTGCGAGGCGTGGGTACCGCGAGGCGCGGATGCTGCGAGGCGCAAGCAACGCGAGGGAGGATGCGTCGTGGTCTTCTTCGTTGCGCTCATCGCGGCCGTGACGTACGGCGCGGGCGACTTCCTGGGCGGGATCGCCACCAAGCGGTCAGGAAGCTCGATCGGGGTCGTGGCACTCTCGTCGCTCGTCGGCCTCGCGCTCCTCGTCGTCGGGCTCGTGTGGCTGGTGCCCGCCGACCCGACGGTGAGCGACTTCGCGTGGGGCGCCGCGGGTGGCCTGGCCGGTGGGGCCGGTGTGACGCTCTTCTACGTTGCCCTCGCGACCGGTGTGATGAGTGTCGTTGCTCCCGTCGCTGCGGTCACTGGCGCGTTGGTGCCCGTCGCGGCGGGTCTGCTCCTGGGTGAACGACCCACCGCTATGGCGCTCGTCGGCGTCGCCCTGGCGATCGTGGCCGTCGCCCTGCTCTCGCGCGAGAAGGCGGGCGCGAACGAGCACATCACCGGCGACCGTCGTCGTGCGTTCCTGCTCGCGCTGGGTGCGGGACTCGGCTTCGGTGGGTTCTTCGTGCTGCTCGACCGAACGGGGAAGGACGCGGGGCTGTGGCCGCTCGTCGCGTCGCGGTCGGTGACGTTCGTGCTCGTCGTGGGCATCGGGCTGGTGGCGAGTCGTTCCCTCCTCCCGGTTCGCGGGGCTCGGCTCGCGGCGGTCGGGACGGGCGTGTTCGACATGTCGGCCAACGCGCTGTTCCTGATCGCGAACCGCACCGGCCTCCTCGCCCTCGTCGCGGTCGTCACCTCGCTGTACCCGGCGAGCACGATCGCCCTCGCGCAGATCTTCCTGGGTGAGCGCCTGGCCCGCCATCAGGTGGTCGGACTGGGGCTCGCGGCCCTGGCCGTCGTCCTCATCGCCTCCAGCTGAGGCCGAGCGAGCCAGGCGAGATGCGAGCGGCAGCGAGCCAGGCGAGATGCGAGCGGCAGCGAGCCAGGCGAGATGCGAGCGGCAGCGAGCCAGGCGAGATGCGAGCGGCAGCGAGCCAGGCGAGATGCGA
>JBBQFJ010000149.1:0-7574 GCA_038321755.1 Acidimicrobiia bacterium
CCGAAGGGTCCTGCGCCGGGATGTTCACCGCGAACACGATGGCGGCGATCGGTGAGGCGCTCGGGATGTCGCTCCCCGGGAGCGCGTCGGCGCCTGCCGTCGACCGGCGTCGCGACGACTATGCCTACGAGAGCGGACGCGCGGTCATGGGGCTGCTCGAAGCCGGGATCCGCCCCCGCCAGATCATGACGAAAGATGCCTTCGAGAACGCGATCGCGGTCACGATGGCACTCGGTGGTTCGACGAACGCCGTGCTGCACCTCCTCGCGATCGCGTTCGAAGCGGACGTCGAGCTCGCGCTCGACGACTTCAACCGCATCGGAGCCAAGGTTCCGCACATCGCTGACATGAAGCCGCACGGTCGCTTCCACATGACCGACCTCGACGGCGTGGGCGGCGTCCCGGTGGTGCTGCAGCTCCTGCTCGATGCTGGGCTGCTCCACGGTGACGCGCTCACAGTGACCGGCAAGACGATGGCGGAGAACCTGGCCGAGCTCGCGCCGCCCGGACCCGACGGAACGGTCGTGCACCCCCTGTCCGATCCCATCCACACCCAGGGAGGCCTCGCGATCCTCACCGGGTCGCTCGCACCGAACGGCAGTGTGGTGAAGGTCGCGGGGCTCGACCAGCTCCGCTTCGACGGCACCGCGCGCGTGTTCGACGGCGAGGAGTTCGCGATGGACGCGATCCTCGCGGGCAAGATCAACGCTGGCGACATCGTCGTCATCCGGTACGAGGGCCCCAAGGGCGGGCCGGGCATGAAAGAGATGCTCGCGGTCACCGGTGCGATGAAGGGTGCCGGCCGTGGAGCCGACGCCGCGCTCATCACGGATGGTCGCTTCTCCGGCGGCACGCACGGGTTCTGCGTGGGCCACGTCGCGCCCGAGGCCGTCGACGGAGGGCCGATCGCGTTCGTCGCCGAGGGCGACCGGATCGTGATCGACGCCGAGGCCCACACGATCGACCTCGTGGTCGACGAGGCGACGCTCGCCGCGCGGCAGGCGGACTGGAAGTTGCCCGAGCCCCGCTACACGAGTGGGTTCCTCGCCAAGTACGCCAAGCTCGCGCAAGGTGCGGACCGCGGCGCGATCACCAACGCCTGACCTCCGGTCTGACCGGAGGAGCACCTCGTGCCCGAGATCCTGGAAGCCGAGGAGGCGCGCGCGCTGATCGAGGCGCGGGCACTGGATCGCGAGATCGCGGCCGTCGACGCCCCCGACACCTGGTATCTCAAGCGGGGGCTCACGCCACGTGCGGTGCGCGCTGTGCTGCCGGGTCGCCGCTTCGTCGCCGCACGTCGCCGCGGCAAGCAGCTCTTCCTCGACACCGGCGCGGCTGCCGACGTCGGGGGTCCGGTGCTCGGGCTGCACCTCGGCATGAGCGGGCGGGTCGTCATCGACGGCGACGCCGCCGGCGATCCGCTGCTGTACGCGAGCAACCGGGACGTCCCTGAGTGGCACCGCTTCGCCGTTCGGTTCGCGGACGGCGGCCGGCTGTCGCTGCGAGACCCGCGACGCCTGGGTGCGGTCGAGCTCGATCCCGACGAGGACCGGCTGGGCGTGGACGCCATGGTGGTGAACCTGGCGCAGCTTCGCGCGGTCGTGTCCCGTTCGAGAGCACCGCTGAAGGCGGTGCTCATGGACCAGGCACGCATCGCGGGGCTGGGCAACCTGCTCACCGACGAGATCCTGTGGCGCGTCGACCTCGATCCGGCGCGACCAGCCGACACGCTCGACGCGGGGGAGCAGGCACGGCTCGCACGGTCGATCCGCTCGACCCTGGGGCAGCTCGGCCGCCGCGGTGGATCGCACACCGGCGACCTGATGATCGCCCGCGTACCGGGCGGGATGTGCCCGAAGGACGGCGCGCCGTTGCTGCGGCGAACCGTGGGTGGGCGAACCACGTACTCCTGCCCCCTGCACCAGCACTGATCCAGGCCCTCCGCCTGCGCCCGCAGATTTCTCTCCCTTCGAACATCCGCTGATCGCTCGGTAGCGAAGTACGGGTGATGGAGAGCACACCACCCGCTACCACCGGGATCGAACGGATCCCGACGTGGGTCCTCGCGTTGATCGTCCCCGTGATCGCCGGCCTCGCCGTGCTGGTCACCGTGATCGCAACCGACGGTGACGGGAGCGGCGCCGCCGCCACGTCGACCAAGCCCGGCACGGTGACGATCAAGGACTTCGCGTTCTCGCCGGATCCGATCCAGGTGAAGGCCGGAACCACGGTCACGGTCGTCAACGCCGACGGCACCACGCACACGTTGACCGCGGCCGACAAGTCATTCGACACCGGTGACATCACTGCGGGCACGACCACATCGATCACTGTCAAGAAGCCAGGTACGTACAAGTACTTCTGCGAGATCCACCAGTACATGACCGGAAGTCTGAAGGCGTCGTGAGCGGCGTCGAGAGGGAAGGGATGCCCATGTCGGTCGACGACCACGCACTTCGCGAGCTCCTCGCGGAGTCCGAAGACCTGCACGCTGACTCGATGCGAGTCACCAACCACGCGCTCGACGAGCTCGTCGATCTCGGGCACGAACAGCGTGCCGATGCTGCCGAGCCGCTCGCGGTCCAGACAGGCCGCGGTGGCCTCGTCTCGGGGATCCCGAAGTCGGGGATGCTCGCCGGCGCCGGCCTCGGCGCCGCGTTCGTCGCGCTCTCGTCGACGTCTGCATTCGCGGCGAGCAGCACCGACGTCCAGATGCTGCAGACCGCCGCGTCGATCGAGAACCTCGCCATCGCCACCTACGGTGTCGCGCTGACCCTGCCGTTCATCGGCGGCGCCGAAGCGATCCCCGTCGTGAAGGCGTTCGTCGAGAAGACGAAGGCCCAGCACGAGGACCACGTGAAGGCGTTCAACGCTGCGGTGAAGAAGCTCGGCGGCAAGCAGCAGAAGAAGCCCGACCCGGTACTGCTCAAGGTCGTCAACGACGCGAAGCCCGGGCTCACCGGTCCGGCCGAGGTGGTCAAGCTCGCGATCGAGCTCGAGAACACCGCAGCCGAGACCTACGTCGCCAACGTCGGCGCGATGAAGGACAAGAAGTCGCGGTCGGTGACCGCCAGCATCATGGGTGTCGAGGCCCAGCACGTCGCCGTGCTGCTCGCCGTCCAGGCGCTGATCGCCGGCGGAGCGACCGACCTCATCGCGCTCCCGCCGGATGCGGCTCGCCTGCCCGCAGCCGCCGGCAGCGTCGGCTTCCCGAACGCGTTCTACCCGATCACCGATGCTCGTCCCGCCAAGGAGGGTGCAGTCAAGTGAGCGCCAACGACCCGATGCCCATCAGCGAGCGCGAGCTGCGCTCCATGACCACCGACCTCACCGATGTCCACCACGAGAGCCTCCCTGCGATGCAGCAGTCGATGCAGGGCTGGGTGCTCGACGACGACGCGGAGTCGTACGACTTCTCCGACGGCGTCGCTCGACTCCAGGCTGCGGCGCCGAGCCGGCGGATGTTCCTCGCCGGCGCCGGTGCACTGCTCGGTGGCGCGGTGCTGCTCAAGACGACCAAGACGGCTGGTGCACTCACCGGTCGCAGCGCGATGGGATCCGGCTCCGCGTCGGCGCCACGTCAGCAGAAGCTGACTGGTGACCTCGCGGTGGTGGCCCTCGCGGCTGCGCTCGAGAACCTCGCGGTCGGCACGTACCAGGCGGGAATCGACGCCGCGACCGCAGGCAAGCTCGGCGCGGTGCCTCCGGCGGTCGTGGAGTTCGCGACGACCGCGCAGGCGCAGCACAAGGATCACGCGGCAGCGTGGAACGGCGTGCTCACCGGTGCCGGCAAGAAGGCCGTGACGGGTGTCGACCTCACGGTCAAGACCGGCGTCGACGCCGAGTTCGCGAAGGTGACCGACGTGGCTGGTCTGGCCAAGCTCGCACTCACCCTCGAGAACGTGGCAGCCCAGACGTACCTCGGGGCGATCGACGTGGTGAAGAGCCCGGCTGGGATCAAGACGGCCGCGACGATCGAGCCCGTCGAGCTGCAGCACGCGGCGATCCTGAACTACATCCTCGGCCAGTACCCGGTCCCGGACGCGTTCACGCCGACCTCGGACGCACGTCCCCCGAGCGACAAGATCGGGTGAGGTGATGCGGCGCAGCTGGTTGTTGGTCTTCGGCGCCGCCGGCGTCCTCGTGAGCGGCTACATCCACTACTACCTGTACTTCCAGGGTGGGTACCGCGGCATCGCCCCCGAGGAGTTCCTCGGCATCACGATCAGTCGGTCGTTCGCAGTCAATGCGATCGCCGCGGTCGTGATCGCCGAGCTCCTCGTGCTCTCGCTGCGGTTCACGAAGCTGGCGGTGTCGGCTGCGCTCATCGGTGCCGGGTTCGCGGTCTCGACGCTCATCGCCTACTTCCTCAGCCGCACGACGGGACTCCTCGGCTTCGAGGACGACCAGACCAGCACCGAAGCCGTGATCGCGGTGACCGCCGAGATCGTCGCGCTCGTGGCCCTGAGCGGCTGGCTGGTGTCGTGGCTGCGAAGTCGCACCGGGACCACGGCGCCCGCCCCGGCCGCGGCCGCGGCCGCCTGAGTGGGTTGAGCAGGTTGCGTGGGTTGCGTGGGTTGCGAGCACCCGTCCGTTCTGGCAGAATGGCGACCTGATGAGCACCCGCCACCTCACGCTCGTAGTAGTTACCTAGCGCACGCCCGCTGCATCACGCGCGCGTGCGCCTCCGCCCCTCGCTCGAGCGAGGGGCGTTTTGCATCCCGGATCCCTCCCCCACGAGGTCAGGGCATCCGGATCGCCCTTCCTCCTGCCCGAACCGATCACGAAGCGAGCACACGATGAAGCTCACCGGAGCACAAGCCCTGATCAAGAGCCTCGAGATGGAGGGGACCGACGTCATGTTCGGGCTCCCCGGCGGGGCGATCCTCCCGGTCTACGACCCGCTGATCGACTCGTCGATCCGCCACATCCTCGTCCGCCACGAGCAGGGCGCCGGCCACATGGCCGAGGGCTACGCGCACGCGACCGGCCGTCCCGGGGTGGCCATGGTGACGAGTGGTCCGGCTGCGACCAATGTCGTCACTCCGCTGTGCGACGCCTACATGGACTCGATCCCCCTGGTGATGATCACGGGGCAGGTGCCGTACTCGGTGATCGGCACCGACGCGTTCCAGGAGTGCGACACGGTCGGCATCACGATGCCGGTCACTAAGCACAACTGGTTGATCAGCGACGCCCAGGACATCCCGCGCGTCGTGCGGGAGGCGTTCCACGTCGCCACCACCGGCCGCCCGGGCCCGGTGCTGATCGACCTCCCCAAGGACGTCGCCAACGCGCCGATGGAGTGGTACTGGCCCGAGAAGATCGACATGCCGGGCTACAAGCCCAACGTGAAGGGCCCCCCCCGCCAGATCAAGGACGCGGCGACGCTCATCAACGAGGCGACCCGGCCGGTCATCTACGCGGGCGGCGGCATCATGCTCGCCAATGCGTCGAACGAGTTGCGCGCGCTGGCCGAGCTCACGGGTATTCCCGCGGTCACGACGCTGATGGGCCGGGGCGCGTTGCCCGACGAGCACCCGCTGTGCCTGGGCATGCCCGGCATGCACGGCAACTACACCGCCGTCACCGCGATGCAGAAGGCCGACCTGCTGATCACGCTCGGTGCGCGCTTCGACGATCGCGTCACCGGCAAGGTCTCCGCGTTCGCACCCGACGCCAAGGTCATCCACGTCGACATCGATCCCGCCGAGCTGGGCAAGGTCCGCCATGCCGACGTGCCGATCGTCGGCGACCTGCGCACCGTGATCGACGAGATGATCAAGGCGCTGAAGACGGAGCGGGCCAAGCACGATCCGCCGGACCTCGCGCCGTGGCTCGACACGATCCACGGGTGGCAGGAGACCTACCCGCTCAAGTACCACCAAGAAGAGGGCGGGCCGCTGAAGCCGCAGTTCGTGATCGAGGCCCTGCGCGACAACACTCCCGACGACTGCATCCTCGTGTCGGGCGTGGGCCAGCACCAGATGTGGGCGAGCCAGCTGTGGAAGTTCAAACTGCCCAACACGTGGGTCAACTCCGGTGGCCTCGGCACGATGGGCTACGCGGTTCCCGCCGCGGTCGGCGCCAAGGTCGGTCGCCCCGACCGCATGGTGTGGGCCATCGACGGCGACGGTTGCTTCCAGATGACCGCGCAGGAGCTCGTGACCGCGGCGTCGGAGCGCATCCCGGTGAAGATCGCGATCCTGAACAACGCGTACCTGGGAATGGTGCGCCAGTGGCAGGAGCTCTTCTACGAGGAGCGGTACAGCGAGGTCTACCTGTCGCCCGACCTGCCCGACTATGTGAAGTGGGCTGAGGCGATGGGGTGCGTTGGCATGCGTGTCGACAGCGCCGACGACGTCGTGACCACGATCGAGAAGGCGAACTCGGTCGACGACCGGCCCGTCGTCATCGACTTTCGCACCGACTGGCGCGAGAAGGTGTACCCGATGGTTGCCGCGGGTTCGTCGAACGACGACATCATCCTCGGCCCGGAGTTCGGAAAGGGTGGACGATGACGCTCGGGGCGCGACCGCATCACATCCTCACCGTCACCGTCGAGAACAAGCCCGGCGTGCTCTCACGCGTCGCCGGGCTGTTCTCGAGGCGGGCGTTCAACATCGTGTCGCTCGCGGTCAGCCCGACCGACGACGAGCGCTTCTCCCGCATGACGATCGTCGTCGACGCGGAGTCGGCGCCGCTCGAACAGGTCGTGAAGCAGCTCAACAAGCTGATCCCGGTCATCAAGATCACCGAGGTGCCGCCCGCGGCCGGCGTCGAGCGCGAGCTCATGCTCGTGATCGTCAAGGCCGCGGCCGAGACCCGCGGTCAGGTCACCGAGCTCACCGCGATCTTCGAGGCCAAGATCGTCGACGTCGGCTACGAGGCGATGATGATCATGGTCGGCGGCGAACCCGAGAAGCTCGACGCGTTCAGCGACCTCGTGAAGCCGTTCGGCATTCTCGAGTTGCAGCGCACCGGCCGCATCGCGCTGCCGAAACTGTCCCGGGAGTCGACCCGCTTGCGGTCGGTCAAGACCGCTCGGGGCTGATTTCCGTTTTCATTGTTCATTGACGACACTATGAGTCGTCACCGCATGCACGTACGACGAGGAGACTTCCTGCGATGCCCGCAACCGTGTATTACGAGAACGACGCCGACCTCGGTCTGATCGCCGACAAGCTGGTCGCGATCCTCGGCTACGGATCCCAGGGTCACGCGCACGCGTTGAACCTGAAGGACTCCGGCATCGACGTTGTGGTCGGTCTCCGGCCCGGTTCCAAGTCGCAGGCGAAGGCGGAAGCGGCCGGGTTGCGCGTACTGGCGACCGCCGACGCGGTGCGCGAGGCCGACATCGTCATGGTGCTGCTCCCTGACACCGAGCAGAAGAAGGTCTACGAGGCCGAGATCGCGCCGAACCTCGTCGACGGCAACTCCCTCGCGTTCGCGCACGGCTTCAACATCCACTTCGACCAGATTGCGCCGCCCGCGGGCGTCGACGTGTGGATGATCGCGCCCAAGGGTCCCGGCCACCTCGTGCGCCGCACCTACGAAGAAGGTGGCGGCGTTCC
>JBBQFJ010000150.1:0-7471 GCA_038321755.1 Acidimicrobiia bacterium
CCACCTGCCCCCCACCGCCGCGAAACGCGCACCCGCGGTTGGGGGGTGGGCCCCCCCGCCGGTGGGGGGTGGGGCGCCGGGCCACACCACGCGATGCAGATGCCCAAGGATCAGGGGCTCGTGCTTCGGATGAGGCTCAACTGATGCTGACCTCCTCCTCCTGGAGTGTGAACACCTCGGCGTCGTAGCCGGCGTATCCGTGCTCGACCAGGTCGAGTCCCTCGGCCTCTTCCTCCGGGGTCACCCGAAGCCCGACGCTCGTCTTCAGGATGAAGAAGAGGGCGCCGGACGTGACAGCAACCCAGGCGACGACACTGACGACGAGGACCAGTTGCGAGATCAGCTGGTCGGCGTTGCCGCCGTAGAGGATCCCGGCGTCTCCGGCGTTGCCCGCGGCGAAGAACCCGACGAGCAACGTGCCGAGGATGCCGCAGGTGCCGTGCACTGAGACCGCGCCCACGGGGTCGTCGACCTTCGCGCGATCGAAGAACCAGATGCTGCCCACGACCGCGGCTCCGCAGATCGCCCCGATGATGAGTGCGCCGGTCGTGCTCACGGCGTAGCAGCCCGCGGTGATGCCCACGAGTCCGGCCAGGGCACCGTTTGCGGCCATCCCGACATCGGCCTTGCCGTGCGTGGTCCACCAAGCGACGAGCATCGCCATGACCGCACCCGTGCCCGCGGCGAGCGTGGTCATCGTCGCGATCTGACCGATCGCGAGTCCGTCAGCAGCCAGGTACGAGCCGGGGTTGAAGCCGTACCAACCGACCAACAAGATGAACGTACCGAGCACCGCGTACGGGATCGAATGCCCTCGAATGGCGCGCGCTTTACCGTCGGCGTCGAACTTCCCGATGCGCGGCCCGAGCGCGAGCGCTCCCATCAGCGCGGCGACGCCGCCCGTGACGTGCACGATCGTCGACCCTGCAAAGTCGATGGGAACCGTGTCGAGCTGCGCGAGCCAGCCGCCACCCCACAGCCAGTGCACGACCACCGGGTAGATGAACGCGGTGATCACGATGCTGTACAGGAAGTACGACTTGAACTTCGTGCGCTCCGCCATCGCTCCCGACACGATCGTGGCCGCTGTTGCCGCGAACGCGAGCTGAAAGACAAAGAACACGAACACGTTCAACGTGGTCCCGCTCGTGTAGGTGTCAGCACCGGCACCGAGGAAGAACCCCTTGGTTCCGATGAACTGTTTGATGCCCGTCTCCGATGCAGGGCCGAACGCGATAGCGAATCCCACGACGAAGAACGCGATCAAACCAACCATGAAGTCCATGAGGTTCTTCATCATGATGTTGGCGACGTTCTTCGCCCGAGTGAAGCCCGCCTCGACAAGCGCGAACCCTGCCTGCATAAAGATCACGAGCACTGCTGCGAGGAGTACGAACGTGTTATCCAAGTTCCCCTGGACGGTCTCTGGAGTGAGTGCCTGCGCGCCCGCAGGATTCGCTGCGACGAAGAGCGCGCCACCGCTGCACGCGGCGACGAGCACGGCCCGTCGTTTCATGTCGCTCCTTCCGATCCCCCGGATAGCACCGGGCTCCGCGAAACGACGCGCGGGTACCCCGCCGCGGAGGCGACGGGTACGCGCGCATCGGGACCCGAGATACGGGCACCTAGTAAGCCGCTACGCCGGTACGCAACCCAGACCCCGACTGAGGTCGTGGTCTCCACCCGATGCGACATCTGGTCGGCTCCTCCCCCGAAGGGAACGATTCCTGTCCGTCGCTATTGGCGACGTGCCGACCAGACTTCCCGGCTCACCTGTTGGGCAACGTAGAGACGCCGTTGGTCGGCGTCGTTGCGCAGGCATGAACTCGTCATTCCCGGAACCCAATGGGAATCTGACAACGCGAGAACAGAGCAGGGCCGCCTCCAGAGGGGCGGTCCTATTCCCCAAGGGCGGCTGCGGCGAACACCGACGCACGTGGTGGAAGCGTTTCGCTTCGCGACTGCCGCGAGTGCCCTCAGATGGGGGTGGATCTCGATGCGGGTAACCTGACGGTCGGAGGTCATCCGGGAGGTTGGGAATGGATGTCGGACCCGTAGAACTCATCATCGTGTTGGCGATTGCGCTGCTCATGTTCGGAAGTTCGAAGTTGCCGAAGTTGGCGCGCTCTGTGGGCGAAGCCTCCAGGGAGTTCCGAAAGGGTCTCGCAGAAGGCACCGTCGACGAGCCCGACACCCCGCGCGAAGGCGCCAAGCCCTAGAACGCTGGTTCAGCGTCCCGCCACCGTGGGCGCCCCACACGCAGCAGTGAACCGCCGCCCGCCCTCGACGCGATCGATGAGGGCTCTGCGCGTGGACTGCAGGAAGAACCCGACGAGCGCTATGGGCTTCTTGAAGCGTTTCGTTGCGTGAGTGGAAGCTGACCTTTGGCGCGAAGGGTCTCCTCAAGCGATGCCGGAAGGGTGACCCGCCAACCATTGGCCGCGAGGTCGTGCCGCGAGATGCGGATGCGGGCAATCTGGTCGCTGGCGAGCGTGATCACGAAGACCCAGGTGTCGCCCTGATCGATGACCTCTTCGACCCGGTCGCCTTTGTGGGGTCCGATGGTCGTGAGCCCGAGAAGCCCAGTCCGCTGGGCGTCGGTCACTGCAACATGGAGGTCGTAGGCCGAACGGTTGTCGATCGTCACGTGGTCCACAAAATCAGGACCACGCACGAGCGCAGTCATTCCAATCAGGGCCGCGGCACCCACGATTGCTGCCGTGCTCACCCACAGCGCTGTGCGCGCCTTGCGTACGGATACCGGTACCGATTGCAGCAACGTCGGGCTCACGCACAACCTCCGCGCAGAAGTGCTCGTTTGCAGTTTACTGTCCCGCCGATCTGGTCATCCACGACGTCAGCCCAGTGCGATCGTGATGATGGTCGCCACCATGACCAGTGTCATGAGCACGAACGGGAAGAACTCGACCAAGCCCCCATCGCTCGCGTCCTTCGGGTCATCGGTGCCGGAACGATCGTCAACTTGCATCGGAAGTCGCCTCTAAGACATCAGCGCGCGTCGACGAGCAGCGCGTCTCGCGAGTGATCTCGATGCGGAGCGCGGGTCGGTCTGCCTCTCTGATCTCCAGGCATCGAGCGTCGAGCACGTCCACATGTTCGAACCGACGCCACGACCCGAACTGGACCGCAGCCTCGACAGTGTCGGTGAGGCCGCAGCGAAGGAACCGCCGCCTCATCAGGTCGAAGAGCCATCGTGACTGGCCCGTCAGAATCTCCGTGAGCCCACTGGGCAGGCACCGGCCGGCGTGGCGAACGGCGTCGTCGGCTTGCTCGGCCCCAAGTGTCGGCCGTGCACAGCCCGGCGATGCGTCTCTCCTCATGATCGTCATCGTCGTCGACGCGTGTTGCGGTTCCTTGACGACCGTGTTGAGGTCTCGTGGCGTGTTGTGGTTTCGTGGCCAGCGGGCCGTTCGAGATCGTGGTGTGAACGTCGAACGATCGTCACCCAGCCGCAATCTTGCTAGCCGAGAATGGTGGTCGTGGGAAGCCGCCGAAGTCGAACGAGTTCAACGCCGGTCGTGTCGAGACCCGCTGTCGTGGTGAGTGAGACCCACGACGGGGGTCTCTGGATCGCGATTCACGGTCGCTTCGGGGACGAACACGTGTCGATCGTGACTGCCGCGCTCGAACGAGTGCTCGGCAGCCATGCGGACCTGAGTGATGTGGGACTCGATCTCCGTCGTGCACGCGACTGCAGCGCTGCCGCGCTCGAATTGGTCGCCCGCCTCCTTGATCATGGCGCGAGGCTTGCGCAGGATTGCACCGTCGTAGCGGGCGGAACCGACCGTTTGCCGCTCGACGCGCCCATCGAACAGGCCGCTGGCCTTCGACGCTGATCCCGTGGTTCTGCCCGCGGCGAGCGCGGCCGCGGGGGCAGACTGGGGGAATGGCCGTGCGAACACTCGTGGTAGAGGATGACGCCGGGATCCGAGCCCTCATGCGAATGGCGCTCGAGGAAGAAGGGTACGAGGTCATTGAGGCCGAGGACGCCGAGCGTGCGCTCGTGCTCTTCCAGGTCCAGCCCATCGACATCGCGCTTGTCGACCTGATGCTGCCGGGGATGAGCGGCTTCGATCTGTGCCGTGCGATGCGGAAGACGAGCGACGTGCCCATTGTCATTGTGACGGCCCGCGCCGACACCCACGACGTGGTCGCCGGTCTCGAGGCGGGCGCGGATGACTACCTGACCAAGCCGTTCGTCCCAAAGGAGCTCACGGCTCGTCTCCGAGCGCTCCTTCGTCGAGTCCGATCGAGCGGGCAAGTGCCCGAGCGCTACGTGTTTGGTGCGGTCGAGGTGGTCCCCGAAGCAGGGACCGTCACCCGAGATGGAGCACCGGTCGATGTGACCAAGACGGAGTTCAGGCTCCTGTGTGAGCTGGCCTTCCACCCCGGCATGGTGCTCAGCCGCGAGCAGCTCCTCGAGCGCGTGTGGGGTTACGACTACCTGGGCGATGGGCGTCTCGTGGACGCCCATGTTCGGCGCTTGCGGACCAAGATCGAGTCCGATCCTTCGAGTCCCGAGTTGATCGTGACGGTCCGAGGTCTCGGATATCGGCTCGAGAAGCCGTGAGCCCCTCGGGCCGCCGGTCCGAGGAAGTTGCTCGTCGGCGAATCGGGCTGCGCGCCCGGATCATCATGCTGTTCGCGCTGGGTGGATTGGCGTTGTCGCTGGCCCTTTCGGTGATCACCTACACGCTCGCAGATCGCTACCTCCTCGGCCAGCGGGAAAGGTCCGCTTCGCGTCAGACGTACCTGAACGCGCGCGCGTTTCGTGACGAGATTCTCGTCGCCGGCCGTGACACTGCCGAGGCGTTGAACAGACTCGAGGTCCCGTCCAGCTCGAGCGTGGTCGTCGAGCGCGGTGGGGAGTGGTTCGCCTCGTCCATCGCGATCGGACGTGCCAGCGTGCCGTCTGGGCTCCGAAGAATGGTCGAGCAGGGCGTCCCGGCCAAGCAGCGGATCAACCTCGCCGGCGACCCGCACCTCGTGATCGGCCTCCCGATCCCTGCCGTTGACGGTGAGTACTTCGAGGTGTTCTCGCTGAACGAGCTCGACAAGACACTGGGAGTCGTCCGCAACGCGTTGGTAGGTGCCGCCGCCGCGACGATGCTGCTGGCTGCGCTGCTCGGCTTCTGGGCGAGCCGGCGAGTGCTCCAACCGCTGACTGCCGTAGGTGGGGCAGCGGCCGAGATCGCCGAGGGTGACCTGACCCGGCGCCTCGAGGATCGTGGCGACCCGGATCTCCATGAACTCACCGAGTCGTTCAACCGGATGGTCGACGCTCTGCAGTTGCGCATCGAGCGAGACGCACGCTTCGCGTCGAGCGTCAGTCATGAACTTCGCTCACCGCTGACCACCTTGGCGGCGGGTGCCGAGTTGATCGCGGCCGATGAGACAGCACTCCCCGAGCGCGCTCGTGCGGCGTTCCACGTCCTTCGGACCGACGTCGCGCGGTTTCAGAGTCTCGTCGAGAACCTGCTCGAGCTGAGCCGCGCCGAGGCGGACGTCGACGAGGTCGTCGCTGAGCCCGTGCGGCTCGGTGAGCTCGTGCTCCACAGCACTGGCACGGTCGTGGGACCGGCGTTCGCAGTCGACATCGATCCAGACGTCGCAGCCGAACCGATGCTCACCGACAAGCGGCGACTCGAGCGTGTCTTGGCGAACTTGCTCGACAACGCGCGCGCCCATGGTGATGGTGTCGCGAGAGTGGGGCTCGAACGACGCGGTGACCATGTGCGCATCACGGTCGACGATCACGGGACCGGCGTCGCACCGGAAGAGCGAGAGCAGGTCTTCGAACGCTTCTATCGGGGTGCCGCAGCGGGCCGACGCGACCCCGGTTCCGGTACCGGCCTCGGACTCGCGCTGGTGCTCGAGCACGTGCGGATCCTCCGAGGGAAGGTCTGGGTCGAGGATTCCCCAGACACGGGCGGGGCTCGCTTCGTCGTCGAGCTCCCGTGGGAGCCTGCATGAGATGCGTCAGGGTTGTTCTGCTCCTGACGCTCGCCGTGGGAGTGGCGGGTGCGGGGTGTTCCGTCCGGACTCAGTCGGATCCCGAGTCGATCGATCGCCGCGACGTCCCGTTCGGCCTGACCGACGACACCGCACCACGTGGAGGCGACCCGACACCCGCGCTCGGAGTGGACTCGGTCATCTACCTCTTCGGTCCCGACGGATTGGTGCCGGTGACTCGTCGGACCGATAGCGCAGCGGGGCCCCGGCGCGTGCTGCGCATGCTGCTGAACGGCCCGACTGACGACGAGACCCGCCTGGGATTGAGCACTGCGATCCCGACCGGGACCACGCTACAGGGGATCCGCGTCAAGGGACGACGTGCGACGGTCGATCTCGGGCCCGGGTTTGCGCGCGCGACCGTTCCGGACCGTGTGCGCGCGATCGCACAGATCGTCTTCTCACTCACCCAGATCAGCCCGATCGCCGAGCTTCAGTTCGAGCTGGAAGGTCGGCGGATCGAGGTACCGACCGGCGGCGGTGAGCTGACCGACCGACCTGTCAACCGGGCCGATTACGGGCCGACTGACAGGCTCGTCGATGACCCGACACGGGATTCCTGACTCGGCTCCCATTCCGTCACGAGATCGCAAAGTCGTCGCGCGAGAACTGCCGCACCGGTCTGCGACGATCGGACTCGTTCGCATTCTGTCCCCTCACTGCTCGGAGCCTTCATGCGTCTTCTGATCGCCGGACCACCCGGTGCCGGCAAGGGCACACAGTCCACGAGGATCAGCGCGCTCCTGGGCGTGCCCCACATCTCGAGCGGCGAGGTGCTCCGCGACGCGATGGGGACCGACTCCCGTGTGGGGGAGAGCGTGCGGGCATGGATCGACCGGGGTCAGCTGGTGCCTGATGAGCTCGTTCTCTCGCTGCTCCAGCAGCGCTTCTCCGCACCCGACGCCGTCGAGCAGGGTTACGTCCTGGATGGGTTTCCCCGGAACCGCCGCCAGGCACGGTTGCTCCGCTACCTCGATCCCTACCGATCGGTCGACGCCGTCATTCGCCTGGTCGTCCCGACGAGCGTGGTCCGCGAGCGCCTGCGCCGCCGGGGCCGAGACGACGACCATGCGTCGGCAGTGCGGGTCCGCCTCGCGGAGTACGAGGACGCAACGCGCCCCATGCTCGACGAGTTCGCCCGCACGTTCCCGGTCGCCATCGTCGACGCCGCCCGGCCGATCGACGAGGTCACCAGCCGGGTGCTCTCCGGCCTCAGGAGCCACGGTCTGATCGACGGTTCGATGGGCGCGGAGCAGGGCAGCTATGCCGGCGCAGTCCCGGGAAACGGCTGAGCAGAACCATTCGCTCGGCGCCGTGCGCGGCCCGCGAGGGGTCCCGACGATGACTGACTGACTGACGATGACTGACTCGAGCTCGAAGTTCAGTGGGGAGAGCCCGCACCGGCCCCGAGTGCCCGACGACTGGCCGGAGCCGAAAC
>JBBQFJ010000151.1:0-7397 GCA_038321755.1 Acidimicrobiia bacterium
CAGCTTGATGCCGAGCGCGTCGAGCTTCGCGAGGTCCGCGCCGTCAGCCTTGCTGATCGCGTCGGATCGGAACACCTGGCCCCACTTGACGTGGTGGCCGTCCTTCGTGGCGTAGCCGCCGATGTCGCGAGCGTTCGGTGCCGACGCGAGGTGGAGGCTTCGATCGGCGACGACCGTGGTGCCCTTCGCGTTGCCCACCTGCAGCTCGAAGTAGGAGCGCAGGTTCGGGTCGAGGCCCTCGACGGTCGCCGTGTGCTGGCTGGCGTCGGTGACTGTCGCGACGGGCGTCGTCGTGTCGATCGCGTCGACGTCGGTGCCGCCGAAGATCTTCACCGGAACGGCCGAGGTCGTCCACGCGATCGTGCACGAGGTGCCCGCGGAGCAGTCGGCGACCGCCCCCTGGATGGTCGCGGGAGCCTTGGCGCCCGCCGGCTCGAGACCGGCCAGCGAGGCCGCCGTCATCGTGACCGCGAGCAGCACCGCGAAGCGCTTCATGGTGTTCCCCCGAATGACGCGGATGTCGTGGCCGCACACCATACGCGGCCCGCCGTGCGGGGCGTAGCCTCACGGCATGCCGGAGAGGGTCGAGTACCGGACGTGCCCGTTCTGTGAGGCGACCTGCGGTCTCGAGCTCCATCTCGACGGCCGCGAGATCACGCTGGTCCGGGGGGACCGGGACGACGTGTTCAGCTCGGGCTACCTGTGCCCCAAGGGCACGGCGATCAAGGCGCTCGAAGCCGACCCCGACCGCCTGCGCACCCCGCTCGTCCGTCGTCGAGGTGCCGCCGTCGACGGTACGGACACGTGGGAGGAGGTCGCCTGGGACGAGGCGTTCCGCACGATCGAGGCAGGGATCGCACCCATCATCGAGCGCCACGGGCGAGATGCCGTGGCGATCTACATGGGAAACCCGAGCGCGCACAACCTCTCGGGGCTCATCTACAACCGGGTGCTGCTCCAGGCTCTGGGCAGCGCGAACGTGTACTCGGCCAGCACGGTCGACCAGATGCCGAAGCAGGTCTCGGCCGGGCTGATGTTCGGCACCGCGCTGTCGGTGCCGTTGGCCGACGTCGACCGTACCGACTACCTCCTCATGCTGGGCGCCAACCCGTTCGCGTCGAACGGCAGCCTGTGGACGGCGCCGGATCTGCCCGGACGCCTGCGGGCACTGCGCGAGCGAGGCGGGAAGCTCGTGGTCGTCGATCCGCGTCGCACGAAGACCGCGGAGGAAGCCGACGAGCACCTCTTCATCCGACCCGCCACGGACGCACACTTCCTCTTCGCGCTGGTGAACGTGCTCGTCGCCGAGGACCTCGTCGCGCTCGGCGGGCTCGCGGAGCACGTCGTGGGCGTCGACGAGGTGCTCGACCTCGCGGCCGACTTCACTCCGGAGGCTGTCGCACCGATCTGCAGGATCGATGCCGACACCATCCGCCGTACCGCCCGCGAGCTCGCCGCAGCACCGCGTGCTGCCGTCTACGGGCGGATCGGCACCTGTACGCAGGAGTTCGGGACCCTCGCCTCCTGGCTCGTCGACGTGCTGAACGTGCTGACGGGCAACCTCGACCGTGAGGGTGGCGCGATGTTCGCCAACCCGGCGGCGGGCAGCTCGAACACCGGCTCGGCGAAGCGTGCCGGAGGCGGCCGTGGTGTGCGGTTCGGTCGCCGCCACAGCCGAGTCCGAGGTCAGCCCGAGTACTTCGGCGAGTACCCGGTCGCCTGTCTGGCCGAAGAGATCGAGACGCCGGGCGAGGGTCAGGTCCGGGCGCTCATGACGATCGCCGGCAATCCGGTGGCCTCGACGCCAGAGAGCGCGCGACTCGGTCGTGCACTCGAGTCGCTCGACTTCATGGTCAGCGTCGACATCTACCGCAACGAGACGACGCGCTGTGCGGACGTGATCCTCCCCGCGCCGTCCCTGCTCACGCGGGGGCACTACGACCTCGCGTTCTACCAGCTCTCGGTGCGCAACATCGCGAACTACTCACCGCCGCTCGTCGAGCTCGAGCCGGGGGAGATGCACGAGTGGGAGATCATGTTGCGGCTCGCGAACATCGTCGCGGGTCAGGGCGCGAATGCGGATCCGCACGCGCTCGACGACTTCGTCGCGGCCGGTCTCGTCGACACAGCCGTCGGTCGGTCCGGTGCCAACGTGGAAGGACGCGATCCGGCCGAGCTCCACGCCGCGCTCGCACCGCGCCGCGGACCCGAGCGCATCCTGGACCTGATGCTGCGGACCGGTCCCTACGGCGACGGGTTCCCGGCTGACGGCGACGGTGCAGGCCTCTCGCTCGCGACGCTGGAAGCGAACCCACACGGCATTGACCTCGGACCGTTGCAGCCGAGGGTGCCCGAGGTGCTGCGGACCGCGAGCGGCAAGATCGAGCTCGCGCCACCAGAGATCGTGGCCGACGTCGAGCGGCTGCGAGCGTCCCTCGCCCGGACCGGCGGGAGCGAGCAACCCGGCATCGTGCTGGTCGGACGGCGCGACCTCCGGTCGAACAACTCGTGGATGCACAACCTCGAGGTCCTGGTGAAGGGCAAGGAGCGGTGCACGCTCCACGTGCATCCCGACGACGCGGCGCGACTCGGGCTCGTCGACGGGGCGTGCGCGCGCGTGACGTCTCGGGTGGGGGCAGTCGACGCGCCGGTCGAGATCACCGATGCGGTGATGCAGGGCGTTGTGAGCCTTCCGCACGGCTGGGGGCACGACGTCGCCGGCACCGATCTGGCGGTCGCCGCGAAGCACCCCGGCGTCAACAGCAACGTCCTCACGGATGGCGCGACGCTCGACCCGCTCTCCGGGAACGCGATCCTCAACGGGATCCCGGTCGAGGTCTCTCCCGCGTAGCAGGGCTCCGGGTGTCGGTGCTCCGGTTGGCTCAGCCGCGGGCCATCTGGCCCATCGCGTCGATGAACGCGTCGGGATTCGTCGTCTTGCCGATCACCATGTCGGCCTGCTTGCCGAGGCCACCGGGGAACTCGGGCGGCGCGTAGTACTCGAAGCCGTCGCCCTCGATCGCGTCGACGATGCTCTGCGCGCACTCGGCGGCGGGGACGAACGGACCGGCATACAGCGCGGGGTCGTTCTCGGGGAGGTCCCAGATCTCGGTCTCGATCGGTCCCGGGAGCGCCAGCTTCACCTCGACGCCGGTGCCGCGCAGGTCGATGGCCATCCCCTCGCTCCAGCCGCACAACGCGAACTTGGAGGCGCAGTACGCGGCCTCGTGCGCGATCCCGATCCGGCCGCCCATCGAGGAGACGTTCACGACGCACCCGGCGTCGCGCTCGAGCCACCGGGGCAGGAGTGCCATCGTCATCCGGATCGGCGACGTGAAGTTCACGCGCATCACTGTGTCGATCTCGTCGGTCGTGAGTCGGGGCACGGGCATCCGCTTCGGGATCGCCGCGTTGTTGACGAGGGTGTCCACCGAGCCGAACGCATCCCACGCCTCGAGTGCGACGCGCTCGGCTGCGTCGAGGTCACCGAGATCCGCGCTCCAGAGGCGCGAGTCGGGCGCGTGCGCGACGCACAGGGCGAGCACCTCCTCGAGACGTTCCTTGCGCCGAGCCACGATCCCGACGGTCGCACCCTTCGCGGCGAGCATCGGAGCGAGCGCCGCGCCGATCCCCGACGATGCTCCCGTGACGAGGATCTTCGAGCCTTCGATGCGCATCGCGTCCCTCTCTCGAGTGTTCGTGCTCCGCCATCCCGGAACCGGGCGACGGTACTCGCGGCGGGCGACCGGGGCGCCAGGCCGAGATGGTCGGGTCAGGCGACGATGTCGACCGGGGTGCCGAGCGGCAGGATGCTCGCGAGCCGCGTGATGCTCTCGTTGCTGATCCGGATGCACCCGTGGGTCACGCTCTGACCGAGCACCGAGGCGTCGTTGTTGCCGTGGATGCCGATCTCTCCGTCGCCGCCGTTGAACGTGTCGAGCACGTCGGAGTGCGCGGACAGGCCGTACGCGTAGGGGCCGTAGACCGTGTTCGGGTCCGGTGCCTTCAGCAACACCCGCAGGAAGTACTTGCCCGGTGGTGTCGGTGTCACGTCCGCACCGATCGCGACCGGCTCCTGGAGGAGCACCTGCTCGCCGTCGTGCACGGTGATCTGGTGGTCGGCCAACGAGACGGAGATGCTGTACGGGTTCGGGGTCAAGCGGACGTCCTGGGTGCGGACCCAGCCCGTGGTGCCGTTCGGACGCACCGGGAGGAGGACCTGGGTCCAGGAGTCGTGCTCCGACTCGACGAGGAAGACCTGGGGGACGACGTGCTCGGGGTTGTCGTCGAGCTGCCACGGATTCGGGTACTTCTCGGACGCGCTCTTCGTGTCGGGCTGCTGGTAGACGGTGACCTCGTTCCCGAAGGGCTGCGCGATGAGGCTCGAGGAAGCCGGGAGCGCCGTGGTGCTCGTCGCACCCTTGGGGTCGACCTTCGCACCGAGTGACGGCCCCTCGCTGCCCCCACATCCGGCGAGCACGATGGCGATGGCGGCCGCGGTGGCAGCGAGGCGCAGGAAGCGTCGGGGCATGTACGAAATCTACTGGTGCCGATGCCCCCCTCTCGACGCGGCGTCGAAAGAGGGTGGATCAGACGCGGCGGTCGAGCTCGGCTGCGATCGTCGAGGTGTGCTCCGCGAGTGGCGGCAGGCCCACCCGGCTCCGCCGCGCGTCGACGTTCGCGACGTCCTCGATCGGCCACGGCCGCAGGGTTCCGTCGTCGGCGGTCACCATCTGCGAGCCGTACACCTGCGGCCTCCCTGCGGCCATCCGGACCCGATCGTCAAGACACGCGTAGTGCGCCGCGGGCGCATCGTCGGCGTCGACCGCGAGCTCGAGGTGCCCGAGCGCTCGCTGTTGCAGCCCGAGGTCTCCGAGCTGCGCGATGAGCCAGGCTGCCTGGGCTCCGTCGTCGCCGACCAGTCGACGGCCGGGCCACGTCTCGAAGTCGTCGAGGATCGCCCAGAGTCGTTCGCCGGCTGCGGGGTCTGCCGGCGTCACGGACAGGGCCAACAGCTCGGCGCGCAGGGCTGGATCGGCCACGGGGCCACTCATCACGAGAGAGGATACGACCCGATGCAGTCGTCCTTCTCGTTGGTCGCCCGGGGTCTCGCCCGGTCGCGTGGTGCGCAGGTCGTGCTCGACGGCGTCGACGTCGACGTCGGCCCCGGCACGCGGCTCGGGGTGGTCGGACCGAACGGCGTCGGCAAGACGACCCTGCTCCGGCTGCTCGCGGGTGTGGACACGCCGGACCGCGGCACCATCGTGCGCACGCCGCCGAGCCTCCGCGTGGGGTTCCTCCCGCAGGAACCGGAGCGGAGCGCCCTCGAGACCTTGCATGACTTCCTCGCCCGCCGGACCGGAGTGACGGCGGCCGAGACGACGCTGGCGACTGCCGCCGAGGAGCTCGCAGCCTCGGCGCCCGGCGCGGAGGATTCGTATGCCCGAGCGCTCGAGGACTACCTCGCGTCCGGCGCGCCCGATCTCGACGCGCGGGTGGGCGCGGTGTGCGACGACCTCGGACTGCCCGTTCGCCTCCTCGATCTCCCCACGGACGCCCTCTCCGGCGGGCAGGCGGCGCGCGCCTCCCTGGCGGCGGTGCTGCTGAGCCGCTTCGACGTCTTCCTGCTCGACGAGCCGACCAACGACCTCGACTTCGCCGGACTCGATCGGATCGAACGCTTCCTCGACGAGGTCGCCGGCGGCTTCGTCGTCGTGAGTCACGACCGTGAGTTCCTCGATCGCGTCGTCACGACCGTGGTGGAGATCGACGAGCACAGTCGGCGCTCGACCGAGTTCGCCGGAGGCTGGCAGGCGTACCTCGATGCGCGCGCGACCGAACGGCGCCACGCCGAGGAGCGGTACGCGACCTACCGGGGCGCGCGGATCCGACTGGAGGACCGGTCGCGCACGCAGCGCGAGTGGGCGGTGCAGGGCGTTCGTCGGGCGAAGCAGGGCGCCACCGATCCCGACAAGGTCGGACGGAACTTGAAGATCGCACGGTCGGAGCAGCAGGCGGCCAAGGCGCGGATCACCGAGCGCGCGCTCGAGCGGCTCGAGGAGGTGGAGAAGCCGTGGGAAGGATGGGACCTCCGTCTCGAGTTCGCTGCCGCGCCCCGGAGTGGCGCGGTGGTGGCTCGACTCGCCGGTGCGGAGGTGGTGCGCGGCACGTTCGTGCTCGGCCCGGTCGACCTCGAGATCGGTTGGGGAGAGCGGGTCGCGATCGTCGGCCCCAACGGCTCGGGCAAGAGCACGCTCCTGCTCGCCCTCCTCGGTCGGCTCGCCCTCGAGGCGGGGCAGCGTTGGGTCGGCCCGGGCGTGGTCATCGGGGAGCTCGACCAGGCCCGCCGCAGCTTCGAGGGCGGCGAGGGAGGCGCGGTAACCCTGCTCGAGGCGTTCGTCGGTGACACGGGGATGACCCGCTCCGACGCGCAGTCGCGGCTCGCGAAGCTCGGCCTCGGCGCCGAGGAGGTCGCGCGTCCCGCGTCGGCGCTGTCGCCGGGCGAGCGGACGCGTGCGGTGCTGGCGCAGTTCGCCGCGCAGGGCGTCAACTGCCTGGTGCTCGACGAGCCGACGAACCACCTCGACCTGCCGGCGATCGAACAGCTCGAGCAGGCCCTCGACTCGTTCCCCGGCACGATCCTGCTGGTCACCCACGATCGACGGCTGCTCGAGGCGATGCACGTCACGCGCACGATCTCCGTCGAGGCCGGAGAGGTTTCCGCGTAGGGTCGACCCATGTCCACGCACGAACCAGGCGCCGAGGACGCGACCGACGCGTTCGTCGACGGCGACCGGACCTTCGTTCGGGGCACGGCCCAGGCCGCGCTGCGCGACCGCAGCTTCCGTATCGTGTGGTCAGGGATGTTCGCGTCGAACATCGGGACGTGGATGCAGAACGTGCTGCTCGGCGCGTACGGCTTCACCCTGACGCATTCCGAGACGTACGTCGCCATCCTCTTCTTTGCCCAGCTCGGACCCCTCCTGATCCTGTCCAACGTCGGTGGGGTGCTCGCCGACATCTTTGATCGGCGACGTCTCCTCCTCGTCTGTCAGTTCCAGCAGCTGCTCTTCTCGATCGTGCTCGCGGTCATCGCAACGTCGTCGCATCCGAACGAGACGCTCATCGTGCTGTGCGTCCTCGTGATCGGCGTCGGCAACGCGCTGGGGGCACCCGCGCTCAACTCGATCCTGCCGACGCTCGTGCCCAAGGAGGACCTCGCAGGAGCCGTTGCGCTGCAGTCGGTCCAGATGAACCTCTCGCGGGTCATCGGGCCGGCGATCGGCGCGGTGATCTACGCAGGGGCCGGCGCCGCACCCGTCTTCGTCATCAACGCCGCGACGTACCTCTTCGCGATCGTGGCCCTCCTCGCGGTGCGGTACCCGCGCCACCCGGCG
>JBBQFJ010000152.1:0-7364 GCA_038321755.1 Acidimicrobiia bacterium
ACCACCATCCCCGGGTCGTACCGAGCGTAGATGGAGAGGTACTGCGGGTCGGGTGAGAACGCGAGCCACTTCTCGCGCACCTGCGCGACCGTCCCGTCGGCGTTGCGCTGCTCCTTGACCGCCTGCCACGGCACGTCGACGTCATCCAGGTGCCGGAACGTCGGCTCGAGACCCTCGATCCTCGGGCTGGGCGGGGGGCTGGGCGGGGGGCTGGGCATTGCGTCGTCGATCATCCTCGAATACTACGCTGCGCATAGTTACTTGACACATAGGAGCTTCGTCCATGACGATCACCGCGCCCGCCGCGTCGACCTCGACCGCACCGGGGAGCGTCACACCTGCCGAGACGGAGTTCCCGCTCATCATCTCGGTCGACGACCACATCCTCGAGCCGCGCGACCTCTGGCAACGCGAGCTGCCGGCGTCGGTCCGCGAGCGCGGGCCGCGCGTCGTCCGCGAGAAGGCGCGGCTCGACTTCCGTGGCGGAAAGCTCGGCTTCGAGCGAGACGTGCCGGATGGCAAGTGGTGCGACGTCTGGCTGTACGACGACCTCGTCCTCGGGACGGGACTCCTGCACGCCGCCGGCGGGATGCCCCCGGAAGAGCAGGAGAACGTGCCGGCGATCTACGAGGACTTCCGCCCCGGCGCCTACGACCAGGTTGCACGCCTGGCCGACATGGACGCCAACCACGTCGAGGTCGGCATCAACTACCCGAACACCTTTCCACGCTTCGCCGGCCAGGGATTCGCCGAGCGCGAAGACAAGGGCCTCGCGCTCACCTGCCTGCGCATCTACAACGACTGGATGATCGACGAGTGGTGCGGCGGTGCGGCCACCGGTCGGCTCGTTCCCCTGACGCTCATCCCCCTCTGGGATCCGGTCGCAGCCGCCGCGGAAGTTCGACGCTGCGCGTCGAAGGGGAGCTACTCGATCGCGTTCAGTGAGAACCCCGCGAAGCTCGGCTTCGACTCGCTCTACTCCGGGAAGTGGGACGTGCTCTGGGACGCGTGCGAGGAGACCGACACGACCGTGTCGATGCACATCGGTTCGTCGTCGTCGATGCCGACCACGTGCGACGAGGCGCCGCTGGCCGTATCGATGTCGCTCAACGCGCACAACGCACAGGGCTCGGTCTGCGACTGGGTGTACAGCCGAAGCCTCGAACGGTTCCCGAAGCTGAAGCTCGCGTACGCCGAGAGCCAGGTCGGATGGATGCCGTTCCAGTACGAGCGCATGGACGCCGTGTGGCACGAGGACGTCGGTGGAGTGGACCTCCCGAACCCGCCATCGTCCTACCTCGAGGGCCGCGTGTTCGGCTGCATCTTCGACGACCTGCACGGTCTCCGAAGTCGCGACGAGGTCGGTATGGACCAGATCATCTTCGAGTGCGACTTCCCACACCCGAACGGTTCCTTCCCTCACTCGCGACGCCGCGCGTGGGAGCTCTCGAACGCGGCCGGTCTCGACGCCGGTGAGGTCTACAAGCTGCTGCGCGGCAACGCGATCAACGTGTACGGCCTCCAGCGCTTCGGCATCACCGAATGAGCGCGACGTCGATCCCGATCGACTCCGACGCGCATGCAGAGCCGGGCCTGATGGCCGGGGTGATGCGGCTCCAGCTCCTCGTGAGCGCCCAGCTCGACGCCGTGACCCTGGCGCGCGGGATCGCACTCGCCGACTACCTCGTGCTCGGTGTCATCCGGCGCTCCCCCGACGGGCGTACGTCGCCCGGCGCCATCTCCGAGGTGCTCCACCGGACCTCCGGTGGCATGACCCTCACCCTCGATCGGTTGGAGGCTGCGGGCTGGCTCGTCCGCTCCCCCGACCCGACCGATCGCCGCAGGGTGTCGCTCGAGCTCACCGAGTCCGGGCGCGACCTCGCACTCACCGTCAACACCGATCTGCACGAGTGGGAACGATCGCTCGACCTCTCGCCGAAGCGCTTCCGCGACGTCATCGGAGTGGTCGACGAGCTCGCAGGCGTGCTCGAGCAGACCGGTCGCGCGTCCTGAACCTGGGGACGGGGCGGCTCCCTCGATCTGGTCGTACGCTCGGCGCTGGTGCCCACCGTCCGAAGATGGCCGGGGAGCCTTCCGGCACTCGTCATCACGGGGAGTGCGGTCGGCATCCTCATCGTGTACTGGCATGCCATCCGCTTCTCGACGTTCACGTCGGACCCTGCGAACTACTGGACCGACAGCGTGCGCTGGTTCGAGCCGTTCAACCCGTACCACGTCGCGGGGTTTCCCCTCCTGCTCGCCTCGGTCCGGGGCGCGACGTTCGATGTCATCCCGCCCACGACCCTCATGACCCTGGTGACGACCGTGGCGCTCCTGCTCGGGGTGAACGGCACCTACCGACTCGCAACGACGACCGGGCTTTCCCCGCGGTGCTCGGTCGCAGCAGCCACCGCCTACGGGATCTGGCCGTTCGTCGGCGCGGTCTTCGCCGGGTTCCCGGTCGCCGACCCCGTCGTCCTGGCCTTGACGGTCTGGGGCGCCGTCTGGGCCCTGCGCGGCCGCGCGATTCCGGCCGGACTCCTGCTCGGCCTCGCTGCGGTGACCCACAAGAGCCTCTGGCCGGCGATCGCGTTGCTCGTCGTGGCCTCGTTCTTCTGGATCGGTCGTGGACGGCGCTTCGGAGCAACGCTTGCCGCCTTCGCGGCAGGACCCCTCGTCGCGCTCTGGATCGCCGGCATCGCCAGCGGTCAGACCGTGACGTGGCTGGCGGCGAGCAGCGCCGACGACGGCATCACACCGCTCCCGCACCACTCGCTGCCCGTCTTCGACGGACTGTTCGGCAGCATGGTCTACGGCAACGCGATCGGACGCGCACGTGTCGCCGTCGTCATCCCGATGTTCGCATTGGCCCTCATCGTGTTGCTCCCGTACTACCGGCGCTGGCGCGAGCCGTTTCCCTCGATCGCCAGCGTGTTCGCGCTCGAGATCCTCGGGTTGGCGCTCGTCATGAACCAGCACCTCGTGTGGAGCGCGGTCCGCTTCGGTGGGTTGCTCGCGGTACCGGCGGTGTCACTGATCTCGATGCGCGTCGACGCGCTCCCAGCTCGGCGGTGGCACATCGTGGCGACCATCGTCGTCGTCGTCCTCGTCGGCACCCAGCTGCTCACCGCGTGGGAGGGGTCGAGCCGCGGGTGGGTCGGGTACCTGTGACGTCAGGTGCTCGTGAAGTCGGCAAGCTCTGATCAGGTGCCGACCCGGAAGAGCAAGGTCTGTCCCTCGTCCCAGACCCAGATGCCGTTGAACCCGGCGGCGGCGAACTGCACCGTCGGGTCACCCAGGTCCTGGGACGGAACCTGGAGCCCACGGACCTTCGAAGCGATGGTCATGCTCGCGGGGTCGAACGCGACGAGCGTCCCGTCGCGCTCACCCCAGAACCCCGGCGGCGCGGTGACGAGTGGGAAGGCCGACTCGGACTTGGTGGCGGTCGCGACGACCGCCAGGCTCACCGGATCGAGTCGTGACAGCGGCGTCGACACGCTGGCGTCATAGAGGAACACGTCGGTCGCCGTCGCGAAGACAGTTCGGAGGTTCAGGATCGGAACGGTCTCGGCTTGCTGCTCCCCCGTCGTCGAATCGACGCGCAGGACGCGCATCGAGCGATCGTCAGCCTCGGTCGCCACGTAGAGACTGCTGCCGGCACCGGCCGCGATCGACTTCGGCGACGTGCCGATCGGATAGCGCGCTCCCACTGCGCCCGTTGTGGTGTCGAAGCGCACGAGCTCCTGGTTCAGCGTGGCCGACAGCCAGAGTGAATCCCCCTGCACCGCGATCTGCGGCCACAGCGCGAGGTCATCGAACCGGTTGGACGGTGGCTCGGTGACCTGGACCACCGCGCGCACCCGCAGCGTCTCCGGGTCGATGCGGACGACCAGACCTTGCGACGAGTCGACGCCCCACAACGAGTCGCCGATGACGACCATCGCGTCGATGCGCTGGTCGAGACGCGATCGGCGGTCTTCCTGGTTCGTGGTGGGATCGACTCGGACGAGCGTGGATCCCTCGGGACGAACCGCGGTGAGGTCACTCCGCAGCGCGACGTAGACCGCGTCCGCACTGGTCGCGACGACACCATGGGAACGCTCCGACGGCGCGGCGCCGGCACGGATCGGCACGCTCGCCACGATCCGACCGAGGCCGGCCTCCACCGGGCCGCCGTGCAGCGCGATCGGCATCCCGTCGACACTGCAGTGGCCGACGACGGTGCCGTCGTCGTCGTCCTCGGAGATGTCGTACGCGATCGTCGCCCGCGCGGTGGTGGCGTCGACGAACGATCCGCGCAGACGGACCTCGCCCGAGTACCCACCGCCGCCGAGGATCGTCCCGATCCGCTTCCGGATCCGAAAGGTTCCATCGGCACCGATCGTGGACGTCACCGTGTCGACCAGGGACTCCGATCTCGTCAGCTTGCAGTCGAGCGCCAGGTCGATGCGGACGCGCGTCCCGCTCCCCGACACGGCGCCGATGGCGACCAGGCCGACCTTGGCGAGGTCCGGCGTGCTGCCGGCGCGACCTGCGTACACGCGCCCGGCCTCTGGTTGGGGCCCGGCCTCGGCCGCAGCAGCCGGGGCGACGAGCAACCCGGCTCCGCTCACCCCCATCCCGACGGACCCAACCAGGACGATCGCGCTCGCGACGAGTGCGCTACGCACGCCCGTAGACGAGCTTGGCCACCTTCAAGGCTGCGGGCTTGATCGTTGCCGGGTCGACGTTCGCGTTGACGTACTTCACGACGACGACCGTCTTCCCCTTCAGGGCGTACACCGTGCCGATCCCACCGCCCGCGTAGAAGGACTTCTTGCCGAGCCCCGGAGCCTTCTCGATCGTGGACCCGAACGCCTGCTTCGACACGGTGTACAGGATCTTCGAATCGCTCCCGCGCTCCACGTGCACCTCGACGAATGCCGGCAACGCGTGGTCCGTCGGGATGAACGTGCAGCTCGCCGCGCCGGCAGGGTTCGGGCCCTTCGAGACCGGTGCGCCGAGGGCCGTCGAGACCTCAGCGGCCGAGACGTACGTGCACTGGTCCTTCCCAGCCGGGACGGTCGCCCCCGCAGTCACGGGAGCGACCGCGATGCCGATCACGACGGCGGCGACAACATGGCGCAGGTGGTGGTGCACAGGGTGCAAAACCTAGTCGTGTCCGGGCTGGAAGCGGGTGGGGTCGCGCTGCAGTGCATCGTTCAAGGAGACGACGATCGACGCGACGAGTCGACGGATCCCGGCCTCCCCTGCCTTCGGGCACTCATCGGTTGGCCAGTCCGTCAGCGCGCAGAAGTGAAAATGGTCGACGGGGCTGCGGACGTTCACGAGCCCGGCCGCGCACCCCGGCTCACCGCCGGGGATGCACGGCATCTGCGCCTGAAAGATCCCGTGATCGTCCTGGAGGTATGCGCCTCCGTCGAGCACCGTGACATGTTCGGGATCGCGACGAGCAAGCTTCCGGTTGATCGCCCGTTCGTCGCTCCACGTCGCGGTGCCGGCGGACGGGAGATCGGAGATGAGGAACGTGTGTACACCGGCGTGCTTCCACAACGAGATCACATCCTGCATCTCGTGCTCCCATTGCCCCGCGTCGCCACAGGTCGGGTCGACGACCGCGGCCGCGAAGACCAGGCCGACGTCCGGTCGAGTGGCCGGATCCTTCAGGGACGCTCGAAGGAACGGAAGGAGGTCGCAGATCGGATAGCCGACCTTGACGACACCGGCGACAGTCGCATTGCGAGCTGCGAGCGCGCGCGACAGACAGGGGAGGCTCTCGACCGCCAACGAGTTGCCGAGGAACTGCACTCGAAGCTTGCGCCCCGGCAGCAGGGGCTCCGCGGTGTGCGGTGGGTCGCAATGGGGCGCCGCGGCGTAGCTCGTAGTGACCAGCGTCGCGGTCTTCGAGGTCGGCACCGCCGACGCGAGCTCGACGGTGGGGAGGGTGATCGCGGGGACCAGGAAGATCACCGAGATGACGGTGACCCCGGCGAGCGGCACGAGGACCGGGTTCCGAAGGTTCAGTCGGGGAAGGCGACGCTGCCGAACTGGTTGCTCGACGAGGAAGTAGCTCACGAGCGCGGCGGCGAGGGTCGCGGCCCAGCGAAGCGCGAACAGGGCCACGCCTGAAGCGCCGGTGCTGCCCGTCGTGATCCAGACGGTTGCCGGCCACTGCCACAGGTATACGCCGTAGGAGATGAGCCCGAGCCCGACCAACGGCCGCCACCCGAGGATCCATCCGAGTGGGTTCGCCCCCGGTTGCGCAGCCGCCGCGAGGACGAGGAGCATCGCAGCCGCGACGAGTCCGTAGCCGCCGGTGTAGAGCGACGAGCTCGTGATGGTGATGGTCGCCATCACCGCGACGAGCGCCGCCGAGGCCACGCACCCAGCGGCGACGACCGACCCTCGCCACCAGCGGTTCACGATCGTCGGTGTCCCGACCGTCAGTGCACCGAGCGCCGCTCCGAAGAGCATCGCGAAGATCCGCGTGTCCGTTCCGTAGTACACCCGGTTCGGATCGACGGGCTGGTAGAGCATCGACATCCGGAGCAGCGACGCCGCGGCGACGACGACACACACGCACAGCACCACGCGGCGGAACTTTCGGCGCCGCCTTCCCGCTCGTCCGGTACCGCGGCCGACCACGGCGCCGAGGCCGCCGACCACCAGCGGCCAGATCAGATAGAACTGCTCCTCGATCGCCAACGACCACATGTGGCGAAGCGGGCTCGCCGCTTGGGCGGCGTACTGCTGGATGTACGGCTGTCCCGACGCCAGGAAGCGCCAGTTGCCGACGTAGAACAGCGCGGCGAGCCCGTCCTCGGACACGTGCTGGGCCTCGGCGGGTCCCGCGAAGAAGACGACATACCCCGCGACGACCAGCAGGATCAGGAGCAACGCAGGGAGCAACCGTCGCGCACGTCGGCCCCAGAACTCCCGGAGGGCGATGCCGCCGGTGCTCTCGAACTCCCGCACCAGGAGGCTCGTGATCAGGAACCCGCTGAGCACGAAGAACACATCCACGCCGAGGAACCCACCCGGCAGGACCTCGGGAGTGAAGTGGTACAGCACCACCGCAAGCACGGCGATCCCACGAAGTCCGTCGAGGGGGCGCAGGTGCGTGAACGGACGCGGGACGTCGGGCGGCGTCGCGTCGCGGCTCGCGTCCTCTCGGTTGGGACGGACGGCGGTGGACATCCGGCCTCCCCCCGAGGCGTTCGCCACGGACCCGGCCGGTCAGCTGTCGCCGCGATCCCGGCCCGATGGTATCCGGATGGGTCGTCGGCCCGGACCTAGGTGTCGATCCCAGGAACGTTGGTCACGCGGCTACCCGCCGCGTGACCAAGGTTCCTGTGATCTACACC
>JBBQFJ010000153.1:0-7260 GCA_038321755.1 Acidimicrobiia bacterium
GAAGCTCGACGCAGATGCGAGCGTCGAAGGTCTCAGCTCGATCGAGTCGCGCCGCTAGGCCGGGTCAGCCTCGGAGCAGCTCGCCCGGCGTCGCGCCCGTCCACTTCCCGTCCTCGAGCAGCGTCTCGCCATTCACGATGACCGCGCGATAGCCCTCGGCATCCACTACATACCGGCCCGAGTCGGCGGGGAAGTCGCGCACATAGCGGGGCGAGTCGGGCGTGGAGAGCCGGTCCTGCTCGATGAGGAGGATGTCGGCGGCCGCACCCTCGGCGAGGACGCCTCGGTTCGCAATTCCGCTGGCTCGGGCAGGGATGGACGTGAGCCGGGCGACGGCCTGCTCGAGCGTCAACGTGTCCGGCACCCATTCGGTGAGCAGGCGTGTCGTGTAGTCGGCGCCGCAGAACGAGAGCAGGTGCGCGCCACCGTCGGAGCTCCCGGCCATGACGACCGGTGAGTTGATCATCCGGCGGGTCGCGTCGCGGCGACGCTCGTCGGGCGGGGCGGCGAGCACGAACTGCGTCTGCAGGTCCTCGTCGAGGGAGAGGTCGAGGAACGCGTCGAGTGGGTCGGCTCCCATGGCCGCGGCAACCTCGGTGACGCTCTTGTCGAGCCAGGTGCGGTTGCGCTCGTGCACCACGGTCTCGACGCGCAGCACCTGCCACACGAAGACGAACGACCGGCCCGAAGGGTCGGCGATCTCCTTGCGCATCTGCTCGCGCAGCGCCGGGTCGCGCAGGCGCTCGTTCCGCTCTGCGGCGGGCAACGTGAGCGTCTCGCGGAAGCTCGGCATCTCGTCGAACAGGAACGTGTTATCGAGTGAGAAGTGCGCGCCCTGGCGGTTGCTCGCGAACATCGGGTGCAGCTCGATGCCGGCGTCGGCCGCATCCTCGGCGAACTCGAGGCTGCGGGCCCACCCGTCGGGGGCGTGCGGCATCATCGTGAGCGTGTTGAGGTGCACGGGGCGGCCCGAGGCCTCGGCCATCCCGCGGATGAGCGCGCGGTCATCCTCGGAGTAGCCCTCGAGGAACGTGCGGGGGATGAACTCGATCGAGCCGCGCCCGAACTCCTTGAGCACGCCGGCGAGCGCGAGCAACTCCTCGGGCGCCGCGTGGTTCGACGGGACACCACGGCCATCATGCGCGACGTGCAGCTCGAGCTGTGACGACGTGAACCCGATGGCGCCGTCGCGCATCGCACCGCGCACCAGCTCGACCATCATCGCGATCTCGTCGTCGGTCGCGACGCGCTCTGATGCATCGTCACCCATCGCGTACCGCCGGACCGCGCAGTGCCCGACATTCGCCCCGACGTTCACGCCGACGCGGCCGTCGAGCCCGTCGAGGAAGTCTCCGATGCCGCCGCCGGTGAACGACACGCCGGTCGCGAGCGCGTCCGACGACATGCCCTCGACGCGGGAGAGCATCTGCAGCAGCCACGGGACGTCCTCGGGCTTCGAGGGCGCGATGGTGAACCCGCAGTTCCCGGTGAGGAGCGTCGTGACGCCGTGCCATGAGGCGGGCGACGCCGTCGGGTCCCAGTGAAGCTGGGCGTCGTAGTGCGTGTGGATGTCGACGAACCCCGGCGTGACGAGCAGCCCGTCGGCATCGAGCTCGCGGGCGGCGGATCCATCGACCTTGCCGTCCTCGATCTGGCCGACGGTCACCACCCTGCCGCCGAGCACGCCGACGTCGGCGGTGCGCGCGGGCGCGCCAGTGCCGTCGACGACGGTGCCGCCGCGGACGATCAAGTCGAGATCGGGACTGCTCATGCGGGGTGGGGAAGCCCGTACATGTCGAGCGCGTTCAGCCCGAACAGGCCCCTGCGTGCGTCGTCGGGCAGCGCGCGGTTCTCCTCGACGAGCTCCTCGACGACGCCCGGGTACTTCGCGTCGCTGTGGGGGAAGTCCGATGCCCAGAAGAAGCGGTCGGCACCAGCGATCGGTCCGAGCGGTCCTGCGGTGCGCTCGCCCGGGTCGAAGCTGATCCAGCACTGCCGCTGGAAGTAGCCCTGCGCGTTCATGGTCATCGGCGCGGCCGCCCACGAGTAGCTCTCCTCGAACTCGTTGAGCCGGTCCATCCAGTGCGCGATCCAACCGCCGCCGCTCTCGAGCACGGCGACTTTGAGACCGGGATGCTTCTCGAGGACGCCGCCGTAGACGAGGTTGGAGAGCGTCACCATCTGGTCGATGACCGGGATGAGCGCGTGATGCGTGCCGGGCGCCATGAGGTGCATCATCTGGCGCGACGCGCCGGGCATGTCGGGCATCCCGGCGATGTGCAGACCGAGCACGAGCTCGGTCTCCTCGAGCGCGTCCCACACCGGGTCGTACGCCGGGTGGTGGAACGGCAGGTCGTTGTACGGGTTCGGGCGGCAGAAGCCGGCGACGAGCCCGCGCTCCTTGATCCGGTGGACCTCGCGCGCGCACTCGGCGATGTCCTGCATCGGCAGGGCGCCGGCGGCCTTCAGGCGATCGGGTGCCGCGCTGCACCAGTCGGCGATCCAGTCGCTGTAGACGGAGCACGAGTGGACCGCGAGCTCAGGGTCCTTGATCCCGCCGAGCTTGAGCCCGAGGCCGGGGTACACGACGGTCAGGTCGATGCCCTCGGAGTCGAGCACCTTCACGCGCTCGTCGGCGTCGAACCCGGCGGGGTTCAGGCTCTCGTAGTGGCGACCCTTCCCGAAGTCGACGTAGGACTCGCCCGCGTTGCCGAGGCCGACGAGGCCGCGGTCGGTGGCCATGCCGTCCTCGACCCAGCACTCGTCGTACCCGGTCGACTCGTTCCACCGGAGGCGGATGCCGCGGTCCCGGAAGCGCTCGGGGAGGTTCTGCTCCCAGAGGTCGGCGGGCTCACAGACGTGGCCGTCCGCGTCGACGATGTAGTCGTCGCTCACCCTGGTCGTGGCGCCGGAGTCGCTGGCTGCAGAAGTCATGCCGTCAGGATCAGGGCAGGAAGCGCCGCGGTCAACGACGAGCCAGTTATCGGACCCCAGGACTACGGTGACGTCCCGTGCTGCACGAAGGTCGACTCCGAGCCGCCGCCACCGAGCACGCCTATGCCCGCGACTGGGACGAGTTCGCCGCGTGGTGCCGGGGCCGAGGGGCGCGAGCGCTGCCGGCGACGGGTGCGACGGTGGCAGCGTACGTCGACGATGTCGTCACGCGGCACCGAGTCACGACGGTGCGGCGACGCCTCGCCGCGATCCGAGCCCGGCACGTCGACCATGCTCGCCGCACGCCCACCGACGCGGCCGTGGTGCGCGCCGCCGTCGCGCGCGCCGAGTGGCGCCGGCGCGCCGACCATCGGCCGACCGCGCCGCTCGGGGTCGCCGAGCTGCGCGCACTGTCCGGCGCGCTGTCCGACGGGTTGGCGGGGACGCGCGACCGTTCGTTGTTGCTGCTCGGGTATGGCGCGGGCTTGCGGCCGGGAGAGCTCGTGTCCCTCGACGTTCTCGACGTGCTCGTCGTGCCGACGGGCCTCGCGGTGAGCGTTGCGCGTGGCGACGTGTTCGTCCCGCACGGATCCGATGACCTGCTGTGCGCGGTGCGCGCGTGGCGTGCCTGGTCGAAGGCGTCCGGTGCCCGAAGTGGTCCCGCATTCCGTCCGATCGACCGTCATGGACGGCTCGGCGACGCGGCGCTCGGCACTAAGGCCGTGACGCGTGTCGTGCAGCGGTCAGCCGCGCGTGCCGGGCTCGATCACGCGCGCTACTCGGGGCGGTCGCTGCGGCGCGGCATGGTCCTCGCGGCGACCGAGCAGGGCGCGAGCGAGGGCGGGATCATGGCGCACACCGGCCACCGCAGCCGTCGGCTGGTCCGGCGCTACATGAAGGAGTCGCCCGGGAGCGAGTGATCACGGACGTGCGCTTCTGAGCGTCGAATCGGAAGGTGAGAGACGCATCCAGATCTTGGGGTTGCGGATCACTTGGTGACGGTGATCGTGCCTTCCATCCCGCCGTCGCGGTGGCCGGGGATCGTGCAGAAGTACGTGTACTTCCCGGGCTCGTCGATCCGCAGGCGCGCGGTCGTCGTCTCGCCGCCGCTCACGTCGGCGACGGCCCCGAGACCGTCGATCGCGAAGTCGTGCGAGGAGTCCTCGGACTGCAGCCGCAGCGCGATCTCCTGGCCCGCCCTCACGTGCAGGGAGCTCGGGGAGAACTGGAAGTTGCTCGCTTGGACCTGGATCGGTTTCGCACCTGCCTCGGGGTTCCCGCCGGCGCGGCCCTTGATCTTGCCGGTCTCGACGTCGTTCCCGGAGCACGCGGTGAACAGGAACATCCCTGCGATCCCGAACGCGGCAACGCGCGCGATGCGCCGAGTCATGGGCCGGGCCGCTCGATGATCGGCGCGGGACTCCGGTCGTCCATCGGCGCCTCGGGCTGGACCTCGACGGTGTCGAGCAGGACACCTGCCGGCGCGGTGAGCACCATCGCGACTGCCTGCGCGATCGCCTCCGGCTCGAGGTAGCCGGCGTGGCGCTGCAGCCCGTAGCGCGACCAGTACGTCATGAGGTCCTCGAGCTCGTCCATCGGCCAGCCGAACCCGAACTCGCTGATGGTCGGGCCGACGCGCACGACGGTCGAGCGGATGCCGCTGCCTTCGCACTCGAGCGCGACGGAGTGCGCGAGCGCCTCGAGCCCGGCCTTGGTCGCGGTGTAGGTGGCCATGCGCGGTCGGGCGTGCCGAGTCGCGTCCGACGTGATGAACACGATGTCGCCACGGGTGCCCCGCTCGCGCCAGGACCCGATCGCGATGCGACTCGTGAGGATCGGTCCGATCAGGTTCGTCGCTACCTCCTGCTGGACGGCTTCGGGTGTGGTGCGGTGCAACCATCCCGGGACGGCCATCCCGGCGTTGTTGACGAGCGCGTCGATCGGTCCGAGCGCGTCCTCCACCTCGGCGAAGCAGCGTTCGATCGACGCCGGGTCGGTGACGTCGAGCACGGCAGGGCATGCGGCGCCACCCGTAGCGCGGACGGCCGTCGCGGTCTCTTCCAGGCGATCGGCGCGGCGGGCACCGATGCCGACGTTCCAACCGAGGCGGCCGAGCTCGACGGCGATCGCCACGCCGATGCCCGACGACGCGCCGGTGACCAGTGCCGTCTTTTGCTCGCTCACGTCGTGGTGCTCCTGTCGCGTCGGGATCGTTGGAGAGCGTACGAGGTCACGTGAGGCCGCCCCACGCGACGACCTCGCCTGCCGCCTGCACCAGGAGCGCGGTGTCCTCGAACGCGATCGGGATCTGGACGATCGACGGGCCCGGCGTCGCGAGCGCGTCGGCGACGAGGCCTCGGTGCGCCGTTGCGTTCGCGTCAGCGCGAGGGCCGGGGTGGTCGCCGATCTCGCCCCAGACGACGATCACGAGGTCGAGTGCCGCCGCCGCGGCCTCGTCGATCATGGTGTTCGTCGCGTCGTCCAGGGGCCCGGTCGTCACTGCGATCGCCGGTCGGCCGGCGCGCGCCGCAGCCGCCGCGAGTCGAACCGCAACGCCGGCCTCGCGTCGGGCCGGCACGATGACCCGCCGCGGTTCGCCGGGCGCGAGCGCGGGCGTCGGGAACGTGCGTGCGACCCAGAGGCCCGCGACCCCGGGGTCGGCCGCGACGAGTCCACCGGGCGGCAGCACCGCACCGAGGTCGGCGACCGCGCGCGCAGGGTGCAGTGGGACCTTCTCGTCGACGTAGCCGGGCCGGGCCACCGCCGCGAGTCGTGCGTAGAGATGGTTGTCGACGGGCGGACGCCGGTCAACGGTCTCAGGCGCGATGGATGCGAGTGCGGCGAGGTCTCCGGGCTCGATGTCGATCACCTCGGCGAGCGCGAAGTGCTCGCGAGGGGATTCCGCCTCGTCGATGCCGGTGGCGATGATTGCGTCAGCGTCAGCCCATCCGAGGAGCGCGAAGTCGCGGGCCTGGAGTCCGCACGTTCCGAGGTGATGCGGGCTGTCCCAGCTGAAGACGCCCTTGGCGCCCCACGTGTTCGCGACCCCGAGGCCTTGCACGGCGGCGAAGGTGCGCAACCCATCCAGCGCTCCCCGATCGAGCACTCCCGGACCCGCGAGCACCACCAAGCGACTGCGCGACAGCCCCGCGAATGCTCGAACCGCGTCCACGCGGTCATCGTGCCACGCCGTCTACGATCCGCCCGTGCCCGACCCCCGTCCCGTGTACCTCCACGAGATCATCGACATCGTCGGTGAGGGCGCCATGCGCTACATGGAGCTGACGGCCGCGCGTGGGGCGGGCGACGCGTCCGGCGGAACGCTCGCGCTCGTGGGCACCTGGTACACGATGGGCTCGACCGGTCGCTGGCCCCAGGTGGTCAACCTCTGGGAGTGCGTCGACGGGTGGAACGGCTGGCGGGCGCTGATGGAGCGCACGAACTTGCGCCGCACCTCGACGCCCGAGCTCGAGCAGTGGTGGCGCGAGGCGTACGAGGTGCGGACCGGCGGCTTCGACCGGCTGGTGGCCGGCGCGCCCGGCTCGCCATCGTTGGCGAGCCTGCGCGAGAGCGGAGTCAGGGGCGGGGTCTTCGTCCACGAGCTGTCGCGGTGCAAGCCCGGCGCGGCGCTCGACTACTTGGGCGCCATCCAGGACGAGTGGGCGCCGGTCGCCGCCGACTACGGCCACACGGCGGTGGGTCGCTACGAGGTGCTGCTCACCGACACCGAGGTGATGACCATCTGGGCGACCGACCCGCAGTCGCACTGCGATCTGATGCTGGCCGCGACGGAGGGGACCGACGACCGGATCGCCCGATGGCGCACGCGCGCACGCGACTTCCTCACCGAGTGGCGCGAAGAGCTGATGACGCCGTACCCCGGCACGCTGATGTCCGCGGGCGACACGCTCTAGTGGAGCCCGTGCAGACTGAATCGGAGCGTACCGAGCCTGCGGCTGCGGAGGTCGTCGCGCTCGACGGTCGTTCACTCGGCAAGCGCGGCGCAGCCACGCGGCGGCGGTTGCTCGACGCGACCGCTCGGCTGCTCGAAGATCGCGGCGTGCGCGATCTGCGCGTCGTCGACATCGCTCGTGAGGTCGGCAGCTCGCCGGCGACCTTCTACCAGTACTTCCGGGACGTGGAAGAGGCCGTGCTCGCGCTCGCTGAAGAAGTGGGGGAGGACCTGGCGCCGTTGGGGGAGCTGCTCGCGCGCGACTGGTCCGGCCCGGCGGGGCACGAGTGCGCGCGCGAGCTCGTCGACGCGGTCGTCGACTACTGGGACTCGCACCGCCCGGTGCTGCGCACGCGGAACCTGACCGCACATGA
>JBBQFJ010000154.1:0-7035 GCA_038321755.1 Acidimicrobiia bacterium
CGACGTTGTACGGCAGGTTCGAGACGCAGACCCAGGGCGCTCCTGCGCTTTCGGGAGTCGCGCCTTCAGGGGTGAGGATGCTCGGGAGGTCGACCTCGAGGGCGTCGCCCTGGACGACGGTGACGCCGGGTGCGTCGGCGACTACGGACTCGAGCACCGGCACGAGGCGCCGGTCGAGCTCGAGCGCACGCACCTCCGCGCCCGTCTCGGCGAGCGCGAGCGTGAGCGAACCGAGACCGGGACCGATCTCGAGCACGTGATCACCCGCGCCGACCTCGGCGAGTCGCGCGATCCGCCGCGCGGTGTTCGGGTCGACGAGGAAGTTCTGCCCGAGCGCACGGCTCGGATGGAGGTCGTGCTCGGCGAGCAGCGCTCTGACGTCGACGGGGCTCAGCACTGGCACGGCGAGGCAACGTAGTGCCGACAGGTTCCCGGAAGGGAAACGAGGTGGGCGGTGCCGACTTCCCGACTACGGATAGCCGAGCTTCTTCCCGCAGCCCCAAGCCCGGAACCCGTGCTTCGCGCGGATGCGCTCCGCCACGATGATCTGCTCTTCCTTGGTGGCGTTGCCGGCGTTCGTCGCGAACTCGTAGCCGCCGAAGCCCTTCCACGTCTGGGCGAAGATGCCGAGCCCTCCCTGGTAGGTCGGGCCCTGCGCGCGCCAGTTCCCCGCGGTCTCGCACTGCGCGATCTTGTCCCAGCGCGGGTCGTACTTCGTCCCGTAGAAGACGATGTGCGCCGTCGCTGCGACGACCGGCACCGCGGAGATCACCGTGCGCTCGATCTCGCTCCCGTCGCGTTGGACGACGCTGTACGTGACCTTCTGTGTCCCGGCCACGCCGGCCTGCTCGCGCTGCTCACCGACGTTCATCGTGTTGTCGGGCTGCCGCTCGTCGGGCAGCACGTACGGCTCGACGGCCGTCTCGGTCTGCGTCGCGACACGCCGCACCGCGATCGAGATGTTCTCGGTGGGCGTGCTCGTCGGGAGCTTCGCGTCGACGGCGATCGGGTCGGTGTAGTCCTGGGGTCCGAGCACGATCTGGTAGGTCGCGAGCAGCTCCCCCACGGTGGCGGCCGGCGCGTCGTAGACGACCGACGACCCGTCGACGAGCAGCGTGCCCGCCTTCTTCGTGCGGAGCTGGACCGAGGCGTTCTTCTCGATCGCCTTGGGCGCGTCGCGCAACGCGAGCTCGCCGGTGGCCCCGAGCTGCTTCTCGGCATCGGCGACGAAGGCCGCGGGCTCGCGGTGGGTCGTGAAGACCGTCTTGCCCGGGTCGCCGTCGAAGTCGACGATCACCGGGAACGCCCGCAGGACCCGCACCGACATGCCGTTCTCGACGGGGGTCGTGGCCGCGGGGCTGACGCGGTCGAACTCGCCGAGCTTCACCTGCTGCTCCCGGAGCAGCGACCCGACAGTCGAGACGCCCGTCTCCGTGGAGATGCGGCGACCGTCGACGGCCACGGTGACGTCGGCCCCCTGGTCGGTGACGATCGTGCCGGCGTAGAAGAGCGCCCCGAGGGTGGCGAGGACGAGGGCGAGCGCCAACGAGCGGCGGACGAGGCCACGGCTCGGGCGGCGGTGGTGCTTGGCCCGCTTCGCCTTCGCCGGCTTCGTGCTCTTCGCATCGGGGGCGGAACCGGCACCCCCGCCGTCGAGCAGCTCGTGGAGCTCGGGGAGATCCTCGGACTCCGGCAGCGGCAGCCAGGCCGTCGCGTCATGGGGCTCGGCACGCGCGGGCGACGGGACCGCAGTGATGTCGCGGGCGGCGGGCGGCTCGACCAGCGCCTCGGGGTGCAGCATCTCGTGGAGCGTCGGGAGGTGCTCGGACTCCGGCAGCGGCAGCCAGGCCGTCGCGTCGTGGGGCTCGGCGCGACCGGGACCGTCGGCCACGGGGACGCCGACGCCGGGCTCGACAGGCGCCTCGTCGTGGTCGACGACGAGCGCGTCCGGGGCGAGGAGCTCATCGACCGTGGGGAGCGACTCCGGGATCGGGACGGGGAGCCAGGTCGCCGCATCGTGCGGCTCGGCGCGGGCCGGCGAGGGCTGGACCGACTCGGCGACGTGCGCGGCCGACCGCCGGCGCAGCCGGTGGTGGTGCAATCGCCCCCGTCGCCCGTCGTGCTCGCTGATGACCCAACGCCTCCGCTACGCCCGACCGGGTGCGCTCCACCCAGGTGATCTCCCCGCGACAACGCCGCATCGAGAGATGCGGTTCCGTGCCCAGGGGTAGCTCATCACGGTAGCCCCGGATTCGGCGGCGTTTCCAACACCCTGGCGGCATTGGCAACGGTGGCTTCGGCGACCGCTTGCACCTCGATCTCCTTGGCGCCGGCCACGGCCGCGCCCACCAGGCTCACCAGCGCCGGCTCGTTCTCCCGGCCACGGTGGGGCGTCGGGGCGAGGTAGGGCGCATCCGTCTCGACGAGCATCCGATCCACCGGGCAGATCGCCGCAGCGGCACGCACCTCCTCGGCGGTCTTGAACGTCACGATCCCGCTGAAGGAGAGGTGGGTGCCGAGGTCAAGACACCTCGCCGCCTCGGCCGGGCCGCCGGTGAAGCAGTGGAACACGGTCCGGGGCGGCGGGCCTTCGTCGGCGAGAACACGCAGCGTGTCGTCCCAGGCCTCCCGAGAGTGGATCACCAGCGCCCGATCGAGCTCCTTCGCGAGCTGGATCTGCGCGCGGAAGGCGGCCTCCTGGGCGTCGGGCTCGGAGTGGCGGTAGTGGAGGTCGAAGCCCGCCTCGCCGATCGCGACGACGCCCGGCGTGCGTGCGAGCTCGAGCAGCTCGGGCCACTCGTCGTCGAGCTTCGAGGCGTCGTGCGGATGGAGCCCGACGGTGGCACGCACGTCGTCGTGGCGTGCGGCGAGCTCGACCGCCGCTCGGGAGCTCTCGGCGTCAGTGCCCACGACCACCATCCCGATCACACCGGCCGCGCGCGCCCGTTCGAGCGTCGCGTCCGCGCCCCCCTCGCACCACTGCACGTGGCAGTGCGAGTCCGTCCAGGCCAGGTCGGGCACAGTCAGCTCCACTCGCCTAGCGCCGGAACGTGCACGAACAGTCAGTCGGTGTCGATGCGGGGAAAGAGGGGGTCGCCCTTCTCCAGGGTCGTCCCGACCGGGCCGAGGCCCCATGCCGCGGCGTCGGGGAGCCGCTGGTCCTCCGGGGTGCCCTCGAGGCCGAGGCGCCGCCAGAGCTCGCGCGACGCATCGGGGATGACCGGCGCCGCGAGCAGTGCGACGACCCGCAACGCCTCGAGGCAGTCGCCCAACACGCCGGCGACCGCCGCCGCGTCACCCGCCTTGTGCAGCTTCCACGGCTCGGAGTCCTCGATGAACGAGTTCGCCGCGCCGATGAGGTCCCAGACCGCGCCGAACGCGCCGGCGAAGTCGACCCGTTCCAGGCCCGCCGTGTGCTCGGTGAAGGCGCGATCGACCGCGGCGTGCAGTGGGCCGTCGGCGCGCGCGTCGGGCGCGACGCCGTCGCAGTAGTTCACGGCCATGTTCAGCACGCGGTTGGCCAGGTTGCCGAAGTTGTTCGCGAGATCCGCGTTGTAGCGGGCAACCATGGCCTCGAAGCTGAAGTCGCCGTCGGGTCCGAAGCGCTGGTCGGCGAGGAAGTGGTACCGGAAGCCATCGGAGCCGAACGTCTCGACGAGGTCGGCCGGCGCGATCTGGTTCAGCCCGGTCTTGCTCATCTTCTCGCCGCCCACCAGCAGGAACCCGTGCGCGAACACGCACTTCGGTGGCGCCTCACCTGCAGCCATGAGCATCGCGGGCCAGTACACCGCGTGGAAGCGGACGATGTCCTTGCCGACGATGTGATACTCGGCGGGCCAGTACCGGTCGAAGCGCTCGCGATCGGTGCCGTAGCCCACCGCGGTGCAGTAGTTGAACAGCGCGTCGAACCACACGTACGCGACGTGCGCGGGATCCCACGGCAGCGGGACACCCCAGGTGATCGACGTGCGGCTCATCGAGAAGTCGCGCAGGCCCTGCTTGATGAAGCCGAGCACCTCGTTGCGACGCGACTCGGGCTGTACCGCCTCGGGGTTCGCGCCGTAGTACTCGAGCAGTCGGTCCTCGAACGCGGAGAGCTTGAAGAAGTAGTTCTCCTCGGTGACGCGCTCGACCGGGCGCTTGTGGATCGGGCACAGCCCGTCGACCAGCTCGTCCTCGGTGTAATACGCCTCGCACGACACGCAGTACAGGCCTTCGTACGTGCCGCGCTCGATGTAGCCGTTGTCGTAGACGCGCTGCATGAACTCCTGCACCGCGACGTGGTGGCGCGGCTCGGTGGTGCGGATGAAGTCGGTGTTGGTGATCTCGAGCAGCTTCCACGTCTCCCGGTACCGCTCGCTCGTGCGGTCGGCCCACTCCTGGGGCGTGACCCCGTGCTCCTCCGCCGCGCGCTGCACCTTGAGGCCGTGCTCGTCGGTCCCGGTGAGGAACTGCACGTCGTCACCCCACAGACGACGCCAGCGAGCGAGCACGTCGGCCGCGACCGTCGGGTACGCGTGCCCGATGTGCGGCGCGTCGTTCACGTAGTAGATCGGCGTGGTGACGTAGAACGGCGTGCCCATCACTCCCACGATACGGCCCTGGATGCGTCTCCCACCTTCCTATTGGACGCTGAGAGACGCATCATGATCGGGCCTAGGTGCGGCGTTGGGCGAGCACCGCGTCGTAGGCGCGACGGCGGCCCACGCCGAGGCGCTCCGCGACGCGATCGGCCGCCTCCCGCGTCGACGCACCGCCCTCGAGCTCGGTGCGCGCCGCCTCGGCGACGTCGTCGTCGGTCGCATCGGCGGCCGGGGGCGCGCCCCCGAGGACGAGCACGTGCTCCCCCCGCGGCACCTGCTCGGCGACATGGGCGATCGCCTCGGCGAGCGTGCCGCGGAACGTCTCCTCGTGGATCTTGGTCAGCTCCCGCGCCACGGCAACCGGTCGCTCGGGCCCGCACGCCGCCGCCAGGTCGGCGAGCGTCGCCGCGACCCGCGGCGGGGCCTCGAACAGGACCACGGTGCGCGGGTCGCTCGCGACCTCCCGCAGGCGCGTCCGCCGTTCGCTCCCCTTGCGCGGCAGGAACCCCTCGAACACGAACCGGTCCGTCGCCATCCCCGACACCACGAGCGCCGCCAGCGCCGCACTCGGGCCCGGCACCACGTCGACGCGCAGCCCCGCGTCGGCGCAGACGCGCGCGACTCGGGTGCCGGGGTCCGAGATCCCGGGCATCCCCGCGTCGGTGACCAGCGCGACTGTGCTGCCGCGCCGGATCTCGTCGACCAGCTCGACCGCCCGCTGGCGTTCGTTGTGCTCGTGCACCGCGAGGAGTCGCCCGCTCGCGGAGATGCCCGCGTGGGTGAGCAGCGTGCGCGTGCGCCGGGTGTCCTCGGCCGCGATCACGTCGGCGTCGCGCAGCGCCTCGACCGCTCGCGGCGACAGGTCGCCCAGGTTCCCGATCGGCGTCGCGACGAGGACGAGTCTTCCTTCAGGCATGGGGGGCCTCAGACATGGGAGGCCTCAGCAGGGGGATCGTCCGGTTCGACCAGGACGACGGTGTTGCCGACCTCCAACCGCCAGCGGTCGGCGGCGCCGGCCGCGGCCTCGATCACGAACCGGGCCCGGAGCACCGGCCGCGAGACGCGCCCGGGCTGCAGCGTCGCGATGCGCAGGACCCGACCGTCTGCGCTGCACCACACGACGTCGATCGGGAATCGCATCCGGAACGTGTGGACCTGCCGACAGGGTCGCAGCACCAGGGCGCCGTCGATCCCGTCCCTCCCGAGGAGGCCACGTCGACGCTCCGCTCGCGTCTGCACGATTTCGACCGCGGCCAGGACCTCGTCGTCCACACCGGGCACTGCACTTGCCACGCGACGCACGAGCCAGGACATCTCGCCTCCGGCTGTCTCACACGTTGAACCGGATCTCCAACACGTCGCCGTCGGCGACGACGTAGTCCTTTCCTTCGACGCGCAGCTTGCCCGCGTCCTTCGCCTTGGGCCACGAGCCGATCTCTAGGAGCGCGCGCCAGTCGATCACCTCGGCCCGGATGAAGCCACGCTGGAGGTCGGAGTGGATCACGCCCGCGCACTCGGGCGCCGCGGCACCCGCACGGAACGTCCAGGCGCGCGACTCCTTGTCGCCGGTCGTGAGGAACGTGCGGCGCCCGAGCAGGCTCAGCGCGGCCCGAGCCAGGCGCGGGACGACGCTCTCGGGCACACCCAAGTCGGCGAGGAGCTCGGCGCGCTCCGCGCCCTGCGCCGCGACGACATCGGGATCGCCCTCGAGCTCGATGCACACGGCGAACGCGTCGTCGCCGAACGGCTTCGCGAGCGCGTCGGCGTCGGCGAGCTGGTCGGTCCCGATGTTGACGACGACGAGCGCGGGCTTGTTGGTGAGCAGGAACGCGGGCGCAAGCAGCGCTCGCTCGGCGTCGGCCATGTCGCCCCGGTAGATCGGCATCCCGTCGGACAGCACCGCTTCGGCGCGCTCGAGCGCAGCGATCTCCGGCGCGAGCGACTTGTCGCCCTTCGCGGCACGTCGTTGCTTGTAGACGCGCGACTCGACGGACTCGAGGTCGGCGAGGATCAGCTCCTCCTCCAGCGCCGCGAGCTCGCGCGCCGCGTCGTGCCCGTCGTCGGCGCGCACGACGAGCATCACGGCGTCGGAGTCACGCACGCTCCCGAGCAGACGGCTCCCGAGCCCCTTGCCGGCCTCGGTCGAGAGCCCGGGGAGGAACGCGAGCTGGAGCGTGGCCGGGACGACGTTCTCGGACTCCGACATCGCGGCCAACGCCTCGAGGCGCTCGTCGGGGATCGCGACCTGGCCGAGGATCCGCTCGGCCGCGGCGGAAACGTCCTGACCGGTCAGCGCGGCGAACAGCGACGCATGACCGGAATCCGCGAGGCCCAGCAGGCCGAGGTGCTCCATGGCTGTCGAGGATACGTTCAGGGGCCGTTGGGGCCCGGGCCCGGGGGCGCGACAGCGCCGGCCCGCACCGGGGCCCAAAATTTACCCCCAGAGATAACC
>JBBQFJ010000155.1:0-7034 GCA_038321755.1 Acidimicrobiia bacterium
CGCAGCCGACCCTGAGGTCCTCGCCGAGGTCGGGCGCAACGTCGCGTCGGCCAACGAGCGACTTGCACGAGTCGAGCAGGTGAAGAAGTTCGTGCTCCTGGGCGAGGAGTGGCTGGCCGACTCCGAGGAGCTCACGCCGACCATGAAGCTGAAGCGTCGTGGCGTGAACGCGAAGTACAGCGAGCAGATCGAGGGCATGTACGCCCGCTGACCGCTCGAGCGCGAACTTCGGGAGCCGAGCTACCGCGAGGCCGTGAGGCGGCGACGTCGCTCGATCGCGAGATCGGCGAGGTCGGAGATGATGGTCGCGACCTTGTAGTCCTTCGGTGTGTACACGCGGGCGACGCCTTCGGCCTCGAGCGTCGCCTTGTCGAGGTCGGGGATGATGCCGCCGACGATCACCGGGGCGTCGACGCCGGCGTCACGAAGCGCCGCGAGCGTCTCGGGGACCAGCTCGAGGTGCGAGCCCGAGAGGATCGACAGCCCGACGACATCGACGTCTTCATCGCGCGCCGCGGCGGCGATCTGGGCCGGTGTGAGGCGGATGCCCTGGTAGACGACCTCGAACCCGGCGTCTCGGGCGGCGACCGCGATCTGCTCGGCGCCATTCGAGTGTCCGTCGAGGCCGGGCTTCCCGACGAGCAGCCGGAGCTGACCGCCCAGCTCCTCGGTGGCGGCCCGGATCCGGTCCCGCACGGGCGCGAGATCGCCGATCGGCGCCGCCACCGCGCCCACGCCGGTCGGAGCCCGGTACTCACCGAAGACGTCGCGGAGCGCCCCGGCCCACTCGCCGACCGTCCCGCCGGCGCGCGCCAGCTCGATCGTCGCGGGCACGAGGTTGTCGTCGGTGGCGGCGACCGAGCGGAGCGCGTCGAGCGCGGTGGCGACGGCCGCACTGTCGCGGGCGTCACGCCACTCCTCGAGGTGCTCCACCTGCGCACGCTCTGCTGCCGGGTCGACGGTCACGATCGAGTGCTCGGTGTCCATCGCGGCCAGCGCCGAAGGCTCCGTCTCGGTGAAGGAGTTCACGCCGACGACCACGAGATCGCCCGACTCGATGCGGCGGACGCGCTCGGCGTTGCTCTGCACGAGCCGTGCCTTCATCGCGTCGATCATCTCGAACGCGCCGCCACCGTCGAGGACCCACTCGAGCTCCGCATCAGCCGCCGCGACGAGCTCCGCGGTCTTGGCCTCGACGACGACCGAACCCTCGAAGAGGTCGCCGTACTCGAGCAGATCCGTCTCGTAAGCGAGGACCTGCTGCATGCGCAAGGACCACTGCTGATCCCAGGGGGTCGGGAGCCCGATCGCCTCGTTCCAGCACGGGAGCTGGATCGCCCGGGCGCGGGAATCCTTCGACAGCGTGACGCCGAGCATCTCGAGGACCACGCGCTGCACGTTGTTCTCCGGCTGGGCTTCGGTCAGGCCGAGCGAGTTCACCTGCATCCCGTAGCGGAACCGACGCAGCTTCGGGTCGGTCACGCCGTACCGGTCGAGGCAGATGCGGTCCCACAGGTGCGTGAACGCACGCATCTTGCACATCTCCTCGACGAAGCGGATGCCCGCGTCGACGAAGAACGAGATGCGCCCGACGACCTGCGGGAACTCGTCCTCGCTCACCTGCCCCGATGCTCGGACGGCGTCGAGGACGCCCACGGCCGTGGCCAAGCCGTAGGCGATCTCCTGGACAGGGGTCGCGCCCGCCTCCTGGTAGTGGTACGGGCACACGTTGATCGGGTTCCACGCCGGAGCGTTGCGCCACGTGTGGCAGACGAGGTCGACCGTGAGCCGTCGCGACGCCTCGGGGCCGAAGATGTAGGTCCCCCGCGAGAGGAACTCCTTCACGATGTCGTTCTGCGTGGTGCCGGAGAGCTTCGCCGGGTCGACGCCCTGCTCCTCCGCGAGCGCGGCGTACATGCCGAACAGCCACACCGCCGTGGCGTTGATGGTCATCGACGTGTTCATCTCGTCGAGGGGGATTCCCTCGAAGAGGATGCGCATCTCACCCAGGTGTGGCACCGGGACGCCGACCTTGCCGACCTCGCCCCGCGCAAGGGGGTGGTCCGGGTCGTACCCGGTCTGGGTCGGGAGATCGAACGCGACCGACAGGCCGGTCTGTCCCTTTGCGAGGTTCGTGCGGTAGAGCTCGTTGGACGCGCGCGCGGAGGAGTGGCCGGAGTACGTCCGCATGAGCCATGGGCGATCCCGCTCGGTCACGGGCACCAGTCTCCTACTTCTTGGCGTAGTGGTAGAAGCCCGCGCCCGACTTCCGGCCGAGGCGCTCCGAGCTGACCATGCGCTTGAGCAGCGGCGCCGGCGCGTAGTTCGGGTCCTTGAACTCGTCGTAGAGCGCGTCGAGGATCGCCAGGCTCGTGTCGAGCCCCACGAGGTCGAGCAGCTCGAGCGGACCCATCGGGAAGTTGCAGCCGCCCTTCATCGCGGCGTCGATGCCGTCGCGGGTCGCGACGCCCGCGTCGAGCAGACGCACCGCGTTGTTGAGGTACGGGAACAGCAGCGCGTTCACGATGAAGCCGGCCTGGTCGCGCACGTCGACCACGGTCTTGCCACAGGTCTCGGCGAAGGAGCGTGCTTCGGCGATCGTCTCGTCCGACGACGTGATGGCTCGCACCACTTCGACCAGCGCCATCGCGGGCGCCGGATTGAAGAAGTGGATGCCGCAGACCTTCTCGGGCCGCCCGGTCTGCATCGCCATCTCGACCACCGGCAGGGTCGAGGTGTTCGTCGCGAGGATCGTGCTGTCGCCGCAGATCCGGTCCAGCTCGGTGAACAGGTGCTGCTTGGCGGGGAGGTCTTCGACGATCGACTCGAGCACGAGGTCGACGTCCGCGAGCTCACCGAGGTCGCTCACGGCACGGACGCGGCCGAGGACGGCAGTCCGCTCGGTGTCCTCGAGCTTGCCCCGTTCGACCTGCTTGGCCAGCGACTTCTCGAGGCCGGCGACCATGGCGTCCGCCGACGCCTGCGCCCGACTGCGCAGGACCACCTCGAACCCGGCCTTGGCGGCAACCTCGGCCACGCCGGCGCCCATGATGCCGGACCCGACCACTCCTACCCGCTTGATCGTCATCGACGTGCTGCCTCCATGTGGGACGAGATGTGGGACGCCATGTGGGACGAGATGTGGGACGCGCGCTCGCGGGCCCACCGAGCGCTGCAGGTTACCGCTCAGTAGGTCCGAGGGGCAGGGTCGGTAGGCTCTTCCGCAGACGTTGTCGAATGGAGTCGCTGGATGAGCGCTCGTCAGAGTGCCGTGGGAACGCTCGCGCTGGTCGGCGGGGGCGAGTGGCGTGAGGGGTGCAAGGCGTTCGATGCCGAGCTCCTCGCCGCAGCGGGCGCGAACGAAGTGGTGGTGCTGCCGACCGCGGCTGCCTACGAGAACCCCGACCGCGTGGTCGAGCGAGCCGCGACCTACTTCGAGGGCCTGGGCGTGAAGGCGAAAGTGGTCATGGCGCTGCACCGCGCCGAGGCCGAGGACGCCAAGCTGGTCGAGCCCGTCCGCCGCGCGCGCGTCATCTACCTCGCCGACGGGTCACCGCTGCACCTGCGATCGGTGCTGAAGGCGTCGCTGCTCTGGGAGGCGATCCTCGCGTCGTACCACGCTGGTGGCGTGCTCGCCGCCTCCGGCGCGGGCGCCACGCTCGTGTGCGATCCGATGGTTGACCCGCGGGGCGGCGCATACACCGTCGGGCTCGGTGTGGTGAGCGACCTCGCGGTGTTCCCGTACCACGGCACCGCGGCCCCGCACCTCCGCGAGCGGTCGATCGACCTGTTGCCGTCGAGCGCGAAGCTCGTTGGGGTCGACGAGGAGACCGCGCTCATCCGAGACCCGGCCGGCTCGTGGCGGGTCACGGGCGCCGGGAGCGTCACCGTCTACGACGGCACGGCATCGACCGAGCATCGCGCCGGTGCGACGATCGACGGGCTCCCGTAAGGAAGAAGACGGGCTCCCGTAAGGAAGAAGTGGTGCGCGCTACGGGGTGGTGGTCGACGTCGACGGGGGGACGATCCCCTTGGTGGCGATCGTGATCTTCTTCATCGTGACCTTCTTCGTGAGGGGGCCGTCACCACTCGGCGGCGCGAGCTGTTCGATGGCGTTGGCCACGTCCTGGCCGCTCGTCACGCGCCCGATCACCGCGTAGTCGCTCGGGAGCGTTTGCCCGTTGGCTCCCGTGACGATGAAGAACTGCGAGCCGGCCGAGTCCGCGGGATCCGAACCGCTCTTCGCCCAGGCAACGGTGCCGACGGGGTAGGCGGGCGAAGCCGTCGGGACCTCGGCCTGCACCTTGTACCCGGGGCCGCCCACGTTCGTGTTGTCGGGGCTGCCCGTCTGGATCACGAAGTCCTTGACCGCCCGGACGAAGTCGAGGCCGTCGTAGAACTTCTTGTTCGCGAGGTACACGAAGTTGTTCGCGGAGATCGGGTACTGCTGCGCGTCGATCGCGAGCTCGATCGTCCCCTTGGTGGTGTCGATCGTTGCCGAATATGCCTGGTTCGGGTCGATCGTCTGCTTCGGCGCCGGCAGCTTGGTGGGCGAGCTGCTCCCGCTGTCACCACCGTTGCTGATGCTCAGCACCACGCCGATGATGATGATCGGGACGGCGATGATCGCGAAGGTGCGCGCCGTCTTCCACATCCGGCGACGCTTCGCGAGCTTCTCTTCGTACTCGCGACGCTGCTCGCGGTTCTGTCGCTGACGCTCTCGCTTGTTGGCCTTGGACACGGCCGGTGAGTCTATGGCCCGACCGCCCCGGAGCACAGTTCGACAAACGATCGCAGTCGGCGCAGGGCCCACCGGTACCATCGATGGGCGTGAGCCTCGTCGTGCAGAAGTACGGCGGCACCTCCGTGGCCGATCCCGATCGGATCAAGGCGGTCGCCGACCACATCGTGGCGACCCGCCGGGCCGGTCAGGACGTCGTGGTCGTCGTCTCCGCGATGGGCAAGACCACCGACGACCTCGAGCGGCTGGCCCACGAGGTCTCGACGGTCCCCAGCGGACGCGAGATGGACATGCTGCTCACCGCAGGGGAGCGGATCTCGATCGCGCTGCTCTGCATGGCGATCATCGACCGTGGTGAGCACGCGGTCAGCTTCACCGGCTCGCAGGCCGGGATCCTCACTGACACCGTGCACCGCAAGGCGAAGATCCTCGAGGTGAAGGCTGATCGCCTCCGCGACTCGGTGGCCGAGGGATCGATCGCGGTGGTGGCGGGCTTCCAGGGCGTGTCGACCACGTCGGACATCACGACGCTCGGGCGGGGCGGCTCGGACACGACTGCGGTCGCGCTCGCCGCCGCGCTCGACGCCGAGGTCTGCGAGATCTACACGGACGTCGCCGGCGTCTTCACGGCCGATCCCCGGATCGTGCCCAATGCCCGCAAGCTCGAGCGCGTGTCGTACGAGGAGATGCTCGACATGGCTGCGACCGGCGGCCGGGTGCTGGCACTCCGCTCGGTCGAGTTCGCACGCAATCACGGAGTCCCGGTCCACGTCCGGTCGAGCTTCTCGTGGGAGCCCGGCACGTGGGTCGTCGAGGAGGACGAGGTCATGGAACAGGCGATCATCTCGGGTGTCACCCACGATCTGGGTGAGGCGAAGATCACGATCACCCGGGTCTCGGACCGTCCCGGCATCGCCGCGCGCCTGTTCCGGGCGCTGGCCGATGATTCGGTGAACGTCGACATGATCGTGCAGAACGTCTCGACCGAGGGTCACACCGACATCTCGTTCACGGTGCCGAAGGACGACGTCTCACGCACGCAGAAGGTCGTCGAGCAGGTCGTCGACGACCTGGAGGCGAGCGGATACACGGCCGACGAGAACATCGGTCGGGTGTCGGTCGTCGGCGCAGGCATGAAGACGCATCCCGGGGTCGCGGCGACGATGTTCGAGACGCTCGCCAACGAGAGCGTGAACATCGAGATGATCTCGACGTCGTCGATCCGGATCTCGTGTGTGGTCGCGTCCGACGACGTCGAGCGTGCCGTGCGCCTCCTGCACGACGCGTTCGAGCTCGGTGAGGAACCCTCGTGAACGTCGGCATCGTCGGGGCGACGGGGCTCGTCGGCGGGGAGATGCTGCGGATCCTCGACGAGCGATCGTTCCCGGTCGACGAGCTGCGGGTGTACGCGTCCCCGCGCTCCGAAGGGCGCAAGCTCGCGTTCGGCGATCGTGAGGTCGCGTGCGAGGTCTTGCGCGACGGGTGCTTCGACGGACTCGACCTCGTGGTGATCGACGTCGAGGACGACCTCGCGCTCGAGTGGGCGCCGAAGGCCGCGGCCGCCGGCGCGCAGGTCGTCGACAACTCGGCTGCCTTCCGCACCGATCCCGATGTCCCACTCGTCGTGGCCGAGGTGAACCCCGACGACGTGCACCAGGCCCCGAAGGGGATCATCTCGTGCCCCAACTGCACGACGATGGTCCTCGTCACTGCGCTCGCGCCGCTGCACCGCGCGGTCGGCATCGAGCGACTCGTCGTGTCGACCTACCAGTCGGTCTCCGGTGCCGGGCAGGCGGGGATGGACGAGCTGGCCGGGCAGTGGACGAAGTGGGCCGGCGAGGAAGAGATGCTCCGTCGGGCCGCAATCACGCCCGGCGCGCTCGAGCCGGGCGAGGTCTGGGACCGCCCGATCGCCGGCAACGTCATCCCGCTCGCCGGCTCCGTGCGCGAGCAGGGCTACACGTCCGAGGAGTTGAAGCTCGTCGACGAGAGCCGCAAGATCCTGCACGCACCCGAGCTCCGGGTCAGCGGTACGTGCGTGCGCGTGCCGGTCTACGTGGGCCACGCGATGACGGCGAACATCGAGTTCCAGGGCCCCCTCCCGCTCGAGGAGGCCGCCGCGCTGCTCGAGGCGGCGCCCGGTGTCGTCCTGGTCGACGGTGGCTCCGGCGCACCGACCGCGCTCGAGGGCGCGGGGATCGACCCGGTGCTCGTCGGCCGGGTGCGCGAGGACCCGTCGCAGGCCAACACGCTCAACCTCTGGGTGACCGGCGACAACCTCCGCAAGGGCGCG
>JBBQFJ010000156.1:0-7005 GCA_038321755.1 Acidimicrobiia bacterium
ACGAGTCGACCGTGCCGACGAGCGCCAGCCCTGACGCCAACGCCTCGTCGCCCGTGATCCCGAACCCTGGTGCCATCGCGTCGGCGAGGGCGTGTGGGTCATCAGTGATCGACGCGACGAAGTACCGGATCTGCAGCTCGAGGTCGTCGAACCGATCCCCCGCACCCTGTCGCACCCATTCGATCTTCTGCGTCGTCTCCGCGGCAAGCGCGCTCTTGATCGCGTCCGGCCCGACCGCACCGGCTCGGAGGTTCGGGTTGATGCCGACGATGTCGGCTTCGCGACCCGCAAGCTTCAGCAGCTTCTCTCCGCCACCACCGATCACGATCGGCGGACGGGGTTGCTGAACCGGCTTCGGGATCCCGTCGTACTGCTGGATGGTGTAGTGCTCCCCGGCGAAGTCGTACGTGCCGTCGGCCCACGCGCCGTTGATGACCGCGAGCGCCTCCTCGAGGCGGGCGATCCGAACTCCTGGGCGGTCATAGTCCCACCCGAGCGCGTCGTAGTCGACCTTCATCCACCCGGCACCGATGCCGAGCTCCACGCGACCGTCGGAGAGCACGTCGATCGTCGCGGCTTCCTTCGCGACGACGGCTGGATGCTTGTAGTCGTTGCCGAGCACGAGATGTCCGACGCGCAACGTCGTCGTCGCCTCGGCCGCGAACGCGATCCCGACCATTGGCGCGAGCTGCGTGTCGACGAAGTGGTCGGGCATGAAAAGGGTCGAGTACCCGAGGGCCTCGACCTTGCGAGCGAACTCTCGCCACTCCGCCCCGCTGCTCGCACCTGACGCCTGGACGGCGAAGCGGAACTTACGGTCATGCGCCATCGGTGCTCCTCACGTCCCGGCGAGCGCAGCCACGACGGGCGCGAACTGCTCCATCACGTCGTCACCGATCACGTGGTAGCTCATGTCCCACCGGTCCCGGCGACGTCGGGCCGTCTCGATCATCTCGTCGACCGTGCCGACGAACCCGACCGGGCTGTCGAGCACGTCCTCGGCCGACGTGTCGAACGCGGGCGCCATCGCGTCCGCAAGACCCTTGGAGTCGTCGGTGAACATCACGAACCCCGCGAACGACTGGATCTCGATGTCGGGGTAGCGATCGCCTGCCGCGTCGCGCACCCACTGCATCTTCTCGTCGGTCTTCGTCGGATTCATCGACGGCGCGTTGTCCGGATGGTCGGGACGTCCGCCCTTGAGGTTCGCGTTGATGCCAACGATGTCGGCCTCGCGGCCCGCGAGCGAGAGCACCTTCTTTCCACCACCACCGATCACGATCGGGATCGGTCGCTGCACGGGCTTCGGCATCCCGTCGAGCTCGGTGATCGTGTAGTGCTCGCCCGAGAACGAGAAGGGGCCGTCGCCCATCAGACCCTTGAGGACTGTGAGCGCCTCGGCGAGGCGGGCGATGCGAACGCCCGGCGGGTCCAATGGGATCCCCGCCTTCTCGTAGTCGACGGTCATCCAGCCGGCGCCGACGCCGAGCTCGAGACGCCAGTCCGAGAGCAGGTCGAGGGTCGCGGCGTCACGAGCGAGGACAACCGGATGGCGGTAGTCGTTGCCGAGGACGAGCGAACCCACTCGCAACGTGCTGGTCGCTTCGGCCGCCATCGCCATCGCCGGGAAGGGCCCGAAGGGATGGTCCACGAAGTGGTCGGGGACGTACAGCGTGGAGTAGCCGAGCGCTTCGGCCTTCTTCGCGACCTCGCGGTACTCGCTTGCGCTGTCGGCCTTCGGAGCCATCACCCCGAAGCGGAACTTCCTGTCGTGTGCCATGGCGGCGAACCCTAGTGGTGACGGTCCTGCGTCCCTGAGCGTCGAATGGGACAGTGAGAGACGCATCCAGGTTCTAGGTGCCGGTGGAGCCGAAGCCGAACTGATCTCTCGCCGTCTCGTCGAGCTCCTCGACGAGCTCCCATTCCACACCCGACTCGACCGCGGTGACCACCAGCTGCGCGATCCGATCCCCGCGTCGGACCGTGTACGCCACGGACGGGTCGGTGTTCACGAGCAGCACCTTCAGCTCCCCGCGGTACTGCGGGTCGATGAGCCCCGGCGTGTTCAGGCACGTCACGCCGTGCTTGAGCGCGAGACCCGAGCGCGGGAGCACCAGGCCCGCGCACCCGGGCGGAATCGCGATCGCGATTCCCGTCGCAACGAGCGCGCGTCCCCCACCCGCGGCGAGGCTCGCGTCCTCACGCGCGACCAGGTCGTACCCGGCGTCGTGCGCGTGCTGCTGGGCGGGGAGCTCGAGGTTCGGATCGAGACGACGGAGTGGGATGCGCATCAGAGATCGAGCTCAGGCCGCGAAGTCGCCGACGATCTCGGCGCGCTGCTCCTCGGAGAGCGTGACGTCCACCGGGTACTCCGGGTGGTCAACGATCAGTCGGACCGGTCCCTCCCCGAACGAGCGCACCTGCGCCTCGGTGAACTGGAACCGCAGGTAGTGGACCGTGGAGGTGATGTCCTCGCGCGTCAACCGTTCGGCGTTGATCTCCTCCGCCGGGATCATCTCGTCGCCCAACACGAACTTCACGTTGTCCTGGACCCCGACGAGACGCGGCAACCAGTACTCGAGTGCTGCCGACTCGTTGATCTCGATGAACAGCGTCGACGCCAGCTGGCCGTCGCCGGGGATCAGGTCGTTGTAGACCTCGATCTCGTGCGCGATCTGCTCGTCGCGCAACATCCGCTCGGCCCGGGCCATCTCCTGGATCTGAAAGCGCATCGTTGCGGCGTTCTCGAAGACGATCGTCATCATGTCGCCGAGCGGAAGGCGACGCTTCTTCTTCAACGCGATGATCTCGGCGAGGAACACATCGCGCTCGCGCTCGTACTCGCGCAGGTCCTTGATGTCGGCGTTCGTGAGCTTGCGCATCGACTTCTCCCTGGAACGAGATCCGGTGGAGCGAAGAACGGCCCCGGGACGATTCCCGGGGCCGTTCGAGAACCGCGGTGGCGGTCGCTTACGAGAGCGACTCGAGGCCCTGGGTGAAGCGGCCTGCGTGGCTCTTCTCGGCGCGGGCGAGCGTCTCGAGCCATTCGGCGATCTCGTCGAAGCTCTCGTCGCGCGCCGTCTTGGCGAACCCGGGGTACATCTCGGTGTACTCATAGGTCTCGCCGGTGATGGCCGAGTTGAGGTTGTCGCTCGTCGGGCCGACCGCAACGCCGGTCACCGGGTCGCCGACCTCGGCGAGGAAGTCGAAGTGGCCGAACGCGTGGCCGGTCTCACCCTCGGCGACGGAACGGAACAGCGCCGCAACGTCGGGGTAGCCCTCGACGTCGGCCTTCTGCGCGAAGTACAGGTAGCGACGGTTCGCCTGGCTCTCGCCTGCGAACGCTTCCTTGAGGTTGTCCTCGGTCTTGCTTCCCTTGAGGTCGGGCATTCGTTGCTCCTTCTTGTTCGTCGGGCGGTTCAGACTGGTGAACGGGTCTCGGCGGCGCATGCGTCGCAGGTGCCACGGAACTGCACCTCGACGTCGTCGACCGTGAACCCACTGCGCGAGCGCGCCGGCAACGTGATGGAACCGACGTCGACCAGGACGTCTCGCACCTTGCCGCAACGCACGCAGATGAGGTGATGGTGCGGGTCCTCGACGTTGGGGTCGACGCGCACGCTGCCGGTCCCGAGGTCGAGCAGCGCGACCTCGCCCATCGATTCGAGATCGTGCACCGTCTGGTAGACGGTCTTGCGCGAGATCATCGGCATCTCACGACGGGCCGCGTCGTAGAGGGACTCCACCGTCGGGTGCGAATCGTTGCCGTCGAGCAGCCGGAAGATCGCCTGGCGCTGCGGGGTCACCCGCAACCCGCGATCCCGGAACCGGGCGGTGAGCTCGTCGACGGGGGTCACGGGAATCAAGTTATCAACATTGATTGTCGATTAGCAACCCGTGTCGAGAAGCCCGGTCCGCCAGCCGGGCGGAACGGCGGTCAGGACGCCGGGATCGCTCCCTGACCGAGCTGCATGCGCAGCTGCCGCTCGAACTCGGCGACCGCCGGACCCGCGTGCCGTTCCCGCAGCTCCTCGAGGACCGGGTACCCGGCGTCGCGCTCGGCATCCCACTCGTCGGCGAAGCGGCCCGATGCGATGTCATCGAGCAGCTCGCGCATCCGCGTCGCCATGTCGACCTCGGCGAAGGCCTCCCGACGCGAGAGCTGGCCGTACTGGCTCGTCGGTGAGTGGAACCTGAACTGATACGCGTAGCCGTGCTCACGCACGAGGCGCATCGTCCGCTCCATCTCCCCCGAGAGCAACGTCTCGACGATGATCGCCTCGAGCGGGATGTCGTACTCGAGCAGGCACTGGATGTACGTGCTCGTGAGCTGCGTCATGATCGGCGCGCGCACCTGCTCCTCGGCGAGGTCGAGGATCGCCTCCTGGCGGGGCGACAGCTCGATCGCACCCTGGCGCAGCCCACCGATCGCCTTCGCGACCGCGAGCGTGCGCGCTTGCGCGGTGCCCGTGACGTCCCGATGGACGCCGACCGCGGTGATGAAGCCGATGCCTTCCTCGTAGCAGCTCCGCACCTCGGGCCCGAGCATGCGCGGCGCGACCATCCCGATGTCGCCGTCGGGAGCGATCCGGTCGAACGCCAGCGTGTAGCCACTCGCGACGATGATGAGCGTGTCGGCGCGCCCCGTGAGCGGGAGCGACGGGATGATGTCATCGGGCACGAGCACGCAGACGACATCGGCGTCGTTCGCGTCCTCGAGCGTGCCCGGTGTGAACCCGTCGGCCGCCGCCTGCTCGCGTGACGCGTCGGCCCGCACGCAGACCTGCACATCGAAGCCGGAGTCGCGCAGGTTCAGCGCCCAGGACCGGCCCTGGTTCCCGTAGCCGACGACTGCCAGCTTCGCGCCTTCCAGCACGGCGAGGTCAGCATCGTCGTCGTGAAAGATCGTCGCCATCAGCTCGTCTCCATCTTCGTGTTCCCCCCGATTGCGGTTAGCGTTCGAGCATGCAGCAACGTACTCGTGCGTACATCATCGTCGTCACGGCGTTGGTCGGCTTGTTCGCAAACGTGGTCGCCGTCGCCAACAACGGCACCGAGACGTGGAACTTCGTGGCGATCGGATGCTTCGCCGTCATGCTGTTCGCGGGTTTCGAGATGATCGCGAGGACTCCCCCACAGCAACCTCCCGCGCCCTAGGTCGACGGGAACTGCAGCTTCAGCCAAGCCACGCTGTCCGCGAGGAACTGCGATGCGAAGGTCGTCCCGGCGGGTGCGCCCGGGAACGCATCCGTCTGCCACGGGAAGGTGTGTGTCGCCGGGGGCGGGTAGTACTGGACCGAGGTCGCCGGGCGCGCCGCGACGAACTCCCGGGCTTGCTTCACCAACGCGATCGGATCGGCCTTGCCGTGGATGACGAGCACCGGCCCTTTGATCGACGCGGTGTGATCGAGCGGATAGCGATCACCCTTCCGCAGCGGGCAGCAAGCCGGCTTCGAGGCGAGCGGCGAGCTCGCAGCGACGATCGGCTCGGTGGCATCCGTGTCGCTCGCCCGCATCAGTGCGACCGCTCCCCCGTACGAGTGACCGACGATCGCGAGGCGTGACGTATCGACCTCGGGCAGGTGTCCGACCGCCGACACGAGCGCACTCAGGTCGTCGACGCCCGCCACCTCGGTGCCCTTGAACGTCGGGCCACCGGTGCACGACACCGCGCCATCGATCATCGGTGCATCCGGCTGATCGAACCAGCAACCCACGATCCCGATGAAGCCGGCCTCCGCGTACGCACGGGCGAGGTCCTCGTGCACGCGACGCAGCCCGTCTCCACCGTGGAGCACCAGGACCGACGGCGTCGGAGAGCTCACCGGCTGCTTCGGCAGGTACACGCCGAGCTCGACCGCCCGCCCCTCGGGTGCCGGCGATCGATACCAGTGGTCGGCACCCCCATCGCGGTACGCGCCCGGAGGCGTCGGGACCTCGGTGAACGTCACCAGAGGCGCGACCTCCGGAAACGTCGAGCCGCGCGTCGGCGTGGTCGACTCGGTGCCGGCGCACGCGGTCACGAGCACCGACGACGCGACGAGCACGAGGAGCGCGACGAGCACAGACCTTGCGCGACCTCGCGTGCTCATCATCCCCATTGTGGTGCCGGAACCATCGCCATTGTGGTGCCGGAACCATCGTCGCGCCGGAGCCGGCTACGGGAACTGCAGGACGATCCAGGCGGTGGTGTCAGCCACGAACTGGATCGAGACGGTGCTGAGCCCGTAGGCGACCGTCTGGAACGGCAGGTCGTGGGACGCCGGCGCGCCGTAGTACTGGTGCGGGGTCGCCGGCTGAGGGGTCCGACTCGCGTCGAGTGCCAAGAGGAACGCGTTCGCCTGCCCGATGGGCGTAATCGGATCACCCCACGAGTGCACCACGAGCACCGGACCATGGATCGAGCTCGCGACCTCGTTCGGATAGCGATCACCCGCACGGGTGCCGCAGCAGTTCGGCTCGGCGGCGAGCACCCCGCTCGCGGAGACGATCGGCTCGGTCGCCCCGCGATCCGCGGCTCGTAGGAGTGCCGCGCCGGCACCGTACGAGTGGCCCACGATCGCGAGGCGGGCAGGATCGACCCCGGGTACCAGCTTGACGGCAGCCACGAGGGCATCGAGATCGTTCGACGACCCGATCTGGGTCCCCTTGAACACCGGCCCACCACTGCAGGACACGGTGTCGTCGGTGAGCTGCGTGTCGGGCTCGTCGAACCAGCAGCCCGCGACGCCGACGAAGCCCTGCTGCGCGTACCGGCGCGCGAGGGTCTCGAGCGACCGGTGGAGACCGTTGCCGCCGTGCAGCGCGAGCACCGTGATCGGTGCCGTCGGCGGCGGGAACGGGGAGGTTGGCAGGTACACCGCGAGCTCGACGCTGTGGCCGTCCCCCGTGGCGTAGCGGTACCAGTGGTCAGCACCGGGGCCGGTTGCCGAGCCGGGAGGGGCGGGGACCTCAGCGAGGGTTCCGAGTGCAGGCGGGGCCACCGGTGGGTAGGTCGAGCCCCGG
>JBBQFJ010000157.1:0-6966 GCA_038321755.1 Acidimicrobiia bacterium
CTGCACCTCGGCCCCGCCGGCGACGAGCTCGGCTTCGAGGGTCGTGGCATCGGTCTTCCGACGGTTCGGCCGCAGCGTCAGGGCGCCCCGCTCGTTGCCGGCCACCAGCGCGGCATGCGCGTCGGCGGCGCCGAGATCCGCGGTGAGCCGTTCGACGAGCCAATCGGGATACGACAGCGCGACGGCTTCGCTCTCCGGCTCCGGCCATGGCGGCCCGAGCCGGGTCAGGGACCGCAGCACACCGTTCACGTAGCCGCGAGCGCGCGTGGGCGCCGCCTTCACCGTCTCCCCGACCGCGGCGTGGACCGGCACCCCGGAGACGAGCTGCTGCGCGCCGAGGCGCAGCACCGCGCGGACCGGCGGATCGAGCTTCGCGATCCTGCGGTTGCTCGCGCGGGCGATCAGGTCGTCGAGACGCCGCTGCTGTCGGAGGGTGCTGTAGACGAGGTCGGTCACCTGCGCGCGCTCGCGTGGCGCGAGCCCCGACCCGCGCAACATCGCGGGCACCGCCACGTGCGAATACGCACCGGCCTCGACCTTCACGAGTGCATCTCGCGCGACCATGCGACTGCTGCTCGTCACGACAAGCCCACTTCCAGGAGCTCGAACGTGGGATGCGGTGCACCTTCTCGACTCCGCCAGCCTGCGAGCCATGCGGCCGCAGGCATCGCGGCCTTGCCCTCGGGCTGGACCACGTCGAGGTCGAGGACGCCGTCGGCCGTCACCAACCCACCGTCACGGTCCACCACGCCGACAACATGATCCGTTTCGCCGGGTTCCTTCGGCGGCGTCGGTGCCGTATCGGCAGGCCGCCGGTGCGCACGCCAGACCTTGAGACGCCGACCGTCCACGACCGCCCACGCCCCCGGTCGCGGGCTGCCCGCGCGCACCAGGAGGACCAGCTCCTCGGTCGTGGCGAGCGGATCGATCCGGAACTCCTCGACGGTGAGCTTCGCCGCATGGGTCGCATCTCCGGTCTGGGGCTCGGGAGTGGACGACGCGATTTTCGGCAGCGTGTCCAGGAGGAGGTCGGTGCCGAGCTCGATGAGGCGCGCCCGGAGCTCGCCCGCCGTCTCGTCCGGGGCGATCGGCGTCTGGGCCCGCGAGTAGACGGGACCTGTGTCGAGGCCCGCTTCGAGCTGCATGACGCAGACGCCGGTCATGGCGTCGCCGGCGAGGATCGCCCGCTCGACGGGTGCGGCACCGCGCCAGCGCGGCAGCAACGAGAAGTGCACGTTCACGAACCCGTGCCGAGTCGCCTCGAGGAGCGGGACGGGCAAGAGCTGGCCGAACGCCACGACGACACCCAGATCGGCGTCGAGGGCGCGGACCTCATCCTCGACCTCGCGCGCGCGCTCCGGGGTCCGGACCGGGAGCGCGAGCTCGAGGGCCGCGGCCTTCACCGGGCTCGGCGTGGCCTCGGCGCCACGCCCGCGGCGTCGGTCGGGCTGCGTGACGACGAGCGCGACCTCGTGCCCCGCGGCGACGACCGCACGGAGCGCCGGCACCGCGTCGGGTGGGGTGCCGCAGTAGACGACCCGCAGTGGGTGCAGTGCGCTCGTCAGAGTCGCCGGCCGCGGTCGCCCGAGTCAGGGCTCGCGCCCACTCGGGCTGCGCCGGCATCGTCGAACTGCGCTCGGCGCATCTCACGCAGCGCGGCCTTGCGACGGTCGGGCTCGAGCCGATCGAGCATCAGCACGCCGTCGAGGTGGTCGATCTCGTGCTGGATCAGTCGCCCCATCAACTCGTCGCCCTCGAAGATCACTTCCTTGCCATCGAGGTCGATCCCTTGGACGGTGACGAGCTTCGGCCGGACGATCTCGACGTGGAGGTCGGGGATCGAGAGGCAGCCCTCGTCGTAGCTCCACTCGCCCGACGAATCCACGATCTGCGGATTGATCAGCACCGCCGGTCCGTCACCGATGTCGTAGGTGTAGAGCCGTTTCAGGACGCCGACCTGGGGCGCCGCGAGCCCCAGCCCGATCGCGTCGTACATCGTCTCGATCATCGTGTCGGTGAGGCGCGCGAGATCACCGTCGAGCTCTTCGACCTCGCCGGCGCGCTGGCGAAGCACCGGGTCGCCGAACGTCCGAACGGGAAACGTGCCCACAGGCCCATCGTACCGGGCCGGGTTCCGGACCCCACGCACGTCGCTCAGACGCGCAGCGGATCCACGTCGATGCGTAGGCGGCCGAGCGCCCTCGCGGGCGCAAGGTCGGCGGCAGCCAGCGCGTCACAGAGTGCCGCGGTGGACGGAGCCCGCAGGAGCGCGGCTCCCCCGACCGGGCCGAGCACCGTCAGGTGGTCGCGAAGGAGCGCGCACGCCTCCTCCACCGCAACCTCGGCACCGCGCATCTCGGCGAGACCACCGAACGGTGGGAAGGCCAGGTCGCGCCGGCGCGCCTTCTCGGCCGTCAACGCCGGTTCGGGATCACCGTCGAGGACCGTGCGCAGGACCTCGTGCTCGGGAACGCGGGTCTGCACGAGGACCACGCCGCCGTCGACACGAGGTCCGACCATCCGTGCGGCGCGCACGAGCAGCCACAGCGCCTGCTCCGCGGCCCGAAACCTCGGCGCGAGCAGCTCCTGGTCGATGTCGAGGAACGCGACGAGGCGGACGGGACGACGAGGGCCCGTGCTCACGCGATGCAGAACTGCTTCGGTCCCGACCGCCACGTCGAAGGGTGTGAGCGGCGCACTCGACGCGTCCACCGAGATCACCTGGTGATGCGGCACGAGACCTGCGAGCTCCTCCCGGAGCCGCACGACGCCGGGCTTCAACGTCTTGAAGCGCCCCGCGCCACAGTGGCGGCACCGCACCTCGTGCACCGTCGTGCAGCGGCGGCAGACCAGTCCGCCGTCGCCCTCCGCAACGGTGGCGTCGCAACGCGCGCAGCGCGCCGGCTCGCCACAGGTGCGACAGATCAACAGGTGCGCGCGGCCTCGTCGGTTCAGGACGCACACCGCCCGGCCGCCCTCTGCGAGCGCGCGGTGCAGTGCCGGCCCCAACGCAGCCGACAGCAGGCCCAGCCCCGGTGGATCTTCGCGTCGGTCGACGACTTCGACGCGTGGCCAACCCTGTCGCCGGAGCTCCGCGGGCGCCACAATCGGCGCACCCGCGAGCTCGACCGCCTCGACCGTCGGGGCCGCCGTCACGATGTCGTACCGGGCCCCGGCGCGTCGGGAGCGCTCGAAGGCGAGGTCGCGCGCGTGCCACGCGGGCGCCCGCTCCTCGGCGAGCGCCTCGTCGGCGTCGTCGAGGACCACCACGGCTCGCAGATCCGGAACCGGAGCGAGTGCGGCGATACGACCGCCGATGACCACACAGGCGCCACGGCGCGCGAGCTCCCATGCCGCGGTGCGTTCCGCGGCCGAACGGTCAGCCCGGAACCGGGCGACGTGACGCCCTTCCCTCTCGAGCCGTTCGGCGAGCTGTTCGACCTCGGTGGCGTCGGGTGCGAGCACCAGCGTCGAGCCTTCGGCGTCCACGAGCGCCGCGACGAGGTCCGCACGGGAGAGCGCCGGCGGCCACACGATCAAGCGGGTCGGCGCCTCCGGGAGCTCGATCGGCGAGGGTGGAGTCGGGAACACCGCGACGTCGGGTTCCGGGGCGTGGAGGTCCCTCACGTTGTTCGGTGCGGACGCAGCCCGGAGGAACGCGGCGCGCGGCCCGACCCACCGCCAAGCCGCGAACTCGGTCAGCGCGACGACATCCGCCGGCGGTCCCGCCGACACGACCGCGCGGACCGGCAACAGGCGGTTCGGTGGCGCCTCGGAGGCGACGCCGCGCTCGAGCACCCAGCCGCGCACGCGCCGACCGTGCAGGGGCACGCGCACGAGCGTCCCGACGTCGATCGTCGCCGCGAGCTCTCCGGGTACCGAGTAGTCGAACGCGCGGTCCACTGCCGGCACGTCCGGCAGCACGCGATCGACGCGCCCGAGCACGACGACCCCGAATCAGGCCAGCGCTTCGGCGGCCTTCCGGAAGTCGTCCGCGTGATCGGTCCGCTCCCAGGAGAACGTCGGTTCCGGCCGACCGAAATGGCCGTACGCCGCCGTCTTCTGGAAGATGGGGCGACGCAGGTCGAGGCGCTCGATGATCGCGGCGGGACGGAGGTCGAAGTGCTCGTGCACGAGACCGGCCAGCTTCTCCTGATCGATCTCCGCGGTGCCGAACGTGTCGACCATGATCGACACCGGGTGCGCGACGCCGATCGCGTAGGCGACCTGCACCTCAGCGCGCTTGGCGACTCCCGACGCGACGATGTTCTTCGCTGCGTGTCGAACCGCGTAGGCAGCCGAGCGATCGACCTTTGTCGGGTCCTTGCCGCTGAACGCACCGCCGCCGTGGCGAGCCATCCCGCCGTAGGTGTCGACGATGATCTTGCGACCCGTGAGCCCGCAGTCCGCGTGAGGTCCGCCGAGCTCGAAGTTGCCGGTCGGGTTGCAGAGCACCTCGAAGTCGTCGTCCGCGAACTGCGCCGGCAGCAACGGTCGGATCACGTGCTCGATGAGGTCAGGCTTCAGGAGCGTCTCGACGTCGACGTCGGGGCCCGTCTGCGTGGAGATCAGCACCGTCTTGAGCCGCTTCGGGACGCCGTCCTCGTAGTCGATGCTGACTTGGGTCTTCCCGTCGGGGCGCACGTACGGGAGCACCCCGGCCTTGCGGACCTCGGCGAGACGATGAGCGAGCCTGTGCGCGAGCCAGATCGGCATCGGCATCAGGTCGTCCGTGTCGTCGCAGGCGTACCCGAACATCATCCCCTGGTCGCCGGCACCGATCTCATCGAAGAGGTCGCCCGTCCCGGCGCGCTGCTCCGCAGCCTTGTCGACACCCATGGCGATGTCGGGCGACTGCTCGTCGATCGAGGTCATCACCGCGCACGTCTTCCCGTCGAAGCCGAACGCGTCGCTGTCGTACCCGATGCCTCGCACCGTGTCGCGCACCACACGCGGGATGTCGACGTAGCCGCTCGTGCTGATCTCGCCCGCGACCATCACGAGACCGGTCGTGGCGAGGGTCTCGCACGCAACGCGGCTCTGCGGATCGGCTTCGAGGATCGCGTCGAGGACCGCGTCGCTGATCTGGTCGCACATCTTGTCGGGGTGGCCCTCGGTGACGGACTCCGAGGTGAAGGTGAAGCGGTTCACGATGCTCCTAGCGGTTTCGAGTGGACTGGTCTGGAATGGTCGACAGCGCGGCACTGACCCGATCGAGGATCACGTCTGCCAGCGCGAGCTTGGAGAGCAGTGGAGTCTCCTCGATGCCGCCATCCGAGTCGAGCACGATCGCTCGGTTCGTGTCGACCTCGAACCCGGCGTCGGGTGCGGAGACATCGTTCGCGACCATGAGGTCGACGTGCTTCGCCGCGAGCTTCGCGGCTGCACGCTCACGCACGTGCTGCGTCTCGGCCGCGAACCCCACGAGTACCTGGTGCTCCTTGCGCTCGCCGAGCGCAGCGAGCACGTCGGGGGTCGGCTCGAGGTGCAGCTCGGGCACGCCGTCACGCTTCTTGATCTTCTCCGACACGATCACCTTCGGACGGAAGTCGGCGACGGCGGCGGCCATCACGACGACATCCTGTTCGGCGAAGCACCCGAGCACGGCGTCGTAGAGCTCGTCGGCGGTGGTGACGCGCACGACCTGCGCGCCAGGAGGGGTCGCACGATCGGTCGTGGTGACGAGGGTGACCGCGGCACCGCGTCGCGCGGCCGCATCGGCGATCGCGTGACCCATCTTCCCCGAGGATCGGTTGCCGATGAAGCGCACTGGGTCGATGGCTTCGCGCGTCCCACCGGCGGTGACGAGCACCCGGACGCCGGCGAGGTCTCCCCCGCGCGCGAGCACGTCGGCTGCCGCCTCGACGACCACGGCAGGATCAGCGAGGCGACCCTCACCGAGGTCGCCCCCTGCGAGGCGACCGCTCGCCGGCTCGACGACGTGCACGCCGCGACGGCGGAGCGTCACGAGGTTGTCCTGCACCGCGGGGTGCTCCCACATCTCCGTGTGCATCGCCGGCGCCACCAGCACCGGCGCGCGGGTTGCGAGCAACGTCGCGCTCAGCAGATCGTCCGAGATCCCCGCCGCGTACTTGCCGAGGAGCCGGGCGGTCGCCGGCGCGACGACGATCAGGTCGGCAGTCTGGCCGAGCCGCGTGTGCGGGATCGGATCACCACCGTCGGAGCCGGTGAACAACGAGGTCCGAGCCGGCTCGGACGCCAGGGCCGAGAACGTGAGTGCCCCCACGAAGCGCAATGCGTCGTCGGTGAGCACCGGGATGACGTGGGCACCGGCGTCGACGAGGCGGCGGCAGATCTCCACAGCCTTGTAAGCCGCGATCCCGCCGGTGACCCCGAGCACGATCCGACGACCGCGCAGCGAGGCGAGATCGGGGATGGCTTCCATGAGATCCGTCGGCTCGGCGATCTGGGCGCGGGCGCCGAGCGTGCTACTCGGCGGCGGGCTGGTCCGCGGCGGAGCCGACGGCGGCGCCGTCCTCGGCGCTCAACGCCTCGCCGTCCTCGGCGCCAGGCTCGGGCTCGTCGGGCAGCGGGACGGCCTCGATCTTGCCGACCTCGATCTCCTCGAGGGAGATCGTGAGGGGCTTGCGCGACACCGACGTCACCTGCGGCGGCACGATCTTGCCGAGACCTTCACCGAGCTGGTTGTAGTAGTCGTTGATCTCACGGGCGCGCATGGCGGCCAGCGTGACGAGCGTGAACTTCGAGTCGACGCGGTCGAGCAGGTGCTCCATCCGGGGATCCATGAGCGAGGCGCGGCGTTCAGCCATGGGGAGCAGCTTCCTGGTCGGAGACGTGCGGTGACGGGAGACCAGGATACCCGAGTCCACGGTCGGAAATGTGCCTCAGGGCGTCCAGCCTCAGGACCGCCCCGCCTCAGGACCGGTCGCGGCGCACGTCGATGATCCGTTGGATCTCCTCGACCGCCCGCTCCAGCTCGTCATT
>JBBQFJ010000158.1:0-6890 GCA_038321755.1 Acidimicrobiia bacterium
TCGATCACCGCGGCGCTGCTCGACGGGTTGACGCGGCGACAGCCACCGAAGACGGTGCCGCCGTTGCGGAGGCCAGAGGTGCGGTCCCGCCTCGGCCTCGCGCCCTTCACGTCCTAGCTCCCGAGGCGCGCTCGGGGACGAGCGTGACCCGTCCGAACGCCTGGCGGCTCTCGAGGAACGCGTGGGCGGATTCGGCCTCTGCGAGCGGGAACGATCGGTCGAGCACGACGCGCAGCTCGCCCGCTGCGATGTCGACGAGATGGCGGGCCACCATCTGCTGGACGCGCTCGGTCGTGATCTCGGCGCCGAAGAAGACGCCCGTCACGGTCTGGTTCCCCATCATGAGCGTGGAGGCGTCGAACGGGTGCTGCTCGCGTCCGGCCTGCCCGACCAGCGTGCAGCGACCTCGGTATGCGAGCGCACGGACGCTCCCGGACAGGGTCGAGCCCACCGAGTCGACGACGAGGTCGACCCCCCGGCCGCCGGTGATCTCGCGTGCGGCGGCGGCGAAGTCGACCGCGCGGTAGTTGATCCCGTGGTCGAGGCCGAGCTCGCGCAGGCGCTCGAGCTTCTCGTCGGTGGACGCGGTGGCCAGCACAGTCGCACCGGCGCGCTTCGCGAGCTGGATCGCCGCGAGCCCGACGCCGCCGGCGCCGGCTTGCACGAGCACGGTCTGCCCCGCCTCGAGGTGACCGAACTCGAACAGGCAGTCGTCCGCGGTCCCAAAAGCGATCGGGACGCATGCGGCCTCGGCCGATGACAGCCCGTCGGGGATCACCCACGTGACCGCGGGAGGCACCGCAATCCGTTCGGCGTGCGATCCCCACAGGAACGACGACACGACGCGTTGGTCGACGACGCGATCGGCCACGTCGGCCCCGACCTCGGCAATCGTGCCCGCGCACTGGTAGCCGACGATGTGTGGCCGCGTGGCCATCTCGCCACCACTGCGGTTCAAGGTGTCGCCGCCCTCGATGCTGACAGCCTCGATGTCGATGAGGACATCGCCCGGACCGCAGACGGGATCCGGCACGTCTTCATACCGGAAGACGTCGGGCGGACCCGTCTCGTAGTACACCGCGGCCTTCATCGGACGTCGAAGTCCGAGAGCTCGGGTTCGCGCGTCCACGACCAGTAGTCGACGAGGCGCCACGGGCTGAGCACGTGGATCTTGCCCGCGGCGTTCTTGAACCACGAGTGCTCGATCGACGGGTGCGACCACACGAGCCCTTCGAGCTCGCGTTGCGTCCGCTCGTAGTACTCGTCGTGCACCGCCTGACGAGGTTCCATCGCCGTGTGCCCGTCCTGGATGAGCGCGTCCAGGCAGCCGGTGATGTACCGCATCTGGCACTCGGAGTGGAAGACGAGGCTTCCGCCGTGCGCGAGGTTGGTCCCGGGGCCGTACATGCAGAACAGGTTCGGGAAGTTCGGGATGGTGATCCCGAGGTAGGCGGCGGGGGAGTCGCCCCATTGCTCCGCCAGCACGGCGCCGCCCCGTCCGGTGATCGTCATCGGCCAGAGGTAGCGGTTGGCCTGGAACCCGGTCGCGCACACGATGATGTCGACTTCGTACCGCGCCCCGGAGGTGGTCACGACGGCGTCGCGCTCGATGTGATCGATGCCTTCTCGGACGAGCTCGACGTTGTCGCGCTTGAGCGCCCGGAGCCAGCTCCCGTTGTCCTGCAGCGTCCGCTTGCCGGTGGCCGGGTAGTCGGGCACGACCTTGGCGAGGAGCTCGGCGTCGTCGCCCACCTGGCTCGTGATCCACTCGGTGAACATCTGACGGGTGAAGTCGTTCCCCTCGCTGATGGAGCGATCCTGGTGGGGCCAGTCCGGGTCGATGCGTGCAGCCTCGAGGCCACCGTCGCACCCAGGCCAGAACAACAGGAACCGGTACCAGCGACCGTAGAACGGTAGGTGGCGTAGCGCCCACCGGACGCCGGGTCCGACCCGTTCGTGGTAGTTCGGGTTGGGGAACATCCACTGCGCCGTCCGTTGGAACACCGTCAGGGCTGCGACGTCGGGTGCGATCGTCGGCACGAGCTGGAACCCGCTCGCGCCGGCGCCGATGACCGCGACGCGCCGGCCGGTGTAGTCGATGGAGTGGTCCCACCGGGCCGAGTGGAAGAGTGGTCCTTCGAAGCTGTCGAGCCCGGGGATGTCGGGGAGCTTCGGGCGGTTGAGCAGCCCGACCGCGGAGATCACCGCGCGAGCGGACAACGTCTCGATGCTCTCGTCCGGGTTCCGCACCGTGACGTTCCAGGTGCCGGCATCGTCGTCCCACCTGGCGTCGACGACCTCGGTCTCCCACCGCACGTGTGGCCGGACGCCGTGCCGGTCCATCACCGCCTCGAAGTACGCCTGGAGCTCGGGCTGCTGCGCGAAGAACTCCGTCCAGTGGTCGCTCGGCTCGAACGAGTAGCAGTAGAAGTGGTTGCCGACGTCGACCCGGCAGCCGGGATAGGAGTTCTCCCACCAGGTCCCGCCGACGCCGGGGTTCTTCTCGATGATCGTGTACGGGATCCCCGCCTCTTCGAGGCGGATCCCGGCCAGGAGGCCTGACTGGCCGCACCCGATCACCACCACCGGGAACGCGTCGCGTGCTGCTTCGTCGGCTCGGACGGTCACCCGGCGGGCATCGGTGCCGTCGAGCTCCATCTCCTCGAGCATCATCGCGACGTACTCCTCCGGCACGTCCTCGCAGACCAGCCAGCTCATCATCTCCCTGATGAGGGCCGGGCTCGGCGGGTCGGGCAGCACGCAGCCGCCGTCCCGGAAGTCGCGGATCACGCCGAGCGCACGTCGGCGGACTTCGGCCTTGTCCTCTTCGGACATGTAGCCCTGCACCTCGTTGAGGAACAGGCCCTGCGGGCGGATCAGGCCTCGGATGAGCTCGGCATCGCCGGTCATGTGGACCATCGAGAGGACCAGGGTCGGGATGCTCACGTCCTCGAGGGCCGCCGCAATGGGGGCGTCGTCATCGGCGATGGGCAGGCCGGCGTGGGGGTTGGGCTGGCTCATCCGGCGAACGTACCGGGTCTCCGACTGGCGCGAGCCCCGGATGACCTGTTCATGTAGTCGAAACATTCGTGCAACGGGACTGTGATGGAGCGCTGGGACGCTCGTTGCTGTTCGCTCCGCAGCTTTGCGGAACCAGCTACAGGAAGAGGGTCATGAGCTACCAGGCGGAGTACATCTGGATCGACGGCACCAAGCCGACTCCCTTGATGCGCAACAAGACGCGCATCCTCGCAGACGGGAAGGAGCCCGAGATCTGGGGCTTCGACGGGTCCAGCACGAACCAGGCGCCCGGCAACAACTCCGACTGCGTACTTCGGCCGGTGTTCACCTGTCCGGACCCGATCCGCAAGGGCGACAACGTCCTCGTCCTGTGCGAGGTCGAGCTGACCGACTTCACGCCCCACCCGAGCAACACGCGTTCTGCGCTGGTGGCGGCCTCGGAGAAGTACGCGGACCAGGAGCCGATGTTCGGCATCGAGCAGGAGTACACGTTCCTCAAGGACAACTACCCGCTCGGCTGGCCCCAGACCGGCTTTCCGGCACCGCAGGGTCCGTACTACTGCGGCGTCGGTTCGCCGGAGATCGTCGGTCGTCCGATCGTCGAAGCCCACACGCAGGCGTGCATCGACGCCGGGCTCTCGATCGAGGGCACGAACGCCGAGGTGATGATGGGGCAGTGGGAGTTCCAGATCGGGATCCTCGGCGCCCCCGCCATCGGGGACCAGCTCTGGATGGCCCGGTGGCTCCTCTACCGCGTCGCCGAGGACTGGAACACCCGTGCGACACTCGACCCGAAGCCGATCCGGGGCGACTGGAACGGTGCCGGCGCGCACACGAACTTCTCGACGAACGCCATGCGGGAGGGCTGGGACGCGATCATCACGGCCTGTGAGGCGCTCGGGCAGAACATCGAGCTCCACGTGAAGAACTACGGCCCCGGCATCGAGGACCGGTTGACGGGCGAGCACGAGACCGCGCCCCACGACCAGTTCAGCTACGGCGAGTCCGACCGCGGTGCATCGATCCGCATCCCGTGGGCGGTCGCCAAGGCGAAGAAGGGCTGGATCGAGGACCGACGCCCGAACGCCAACATCGACCCGTACGTCGTCGCCCGTCTCATGATCGAGACGTGCTGCGGGGCGCTGGCGAAGTCCTAGGACCCCGAAGTCCGAACCTCGGTGGGCTGGCGCATGGTCACTCCTGCGTCAGCCCCACGAGGTTCGTGACGGTCTTCCAGTTCCGGGTGGTGGCGTGGGTGTCGAGCCTGCGCTCGAAGAAGGCGTTCGTGAGCTTCGTCCTGCCGTAGCCGTTCGGACACGACAGGTAGATCTCCGAGCCACTTGCCACGAAACGGTCCGGCGCGAAGGGCTCGGCGGCGAGGGCGTCGAGGGCGGCGAGCGCCGTCGGCGAAGGCCGGCCCTCCAAGAACACCACGTGCAGTGAGGCGGCGTCGACGCCCCCGTCGAGCAGTGGGTTCGTTGTTGCGACGGCGTGCAGCGCCTCCTTGGTGCGCACGAGCACTGGCACATCGAAGCCGAGCTCGGCGGCGATCCGCTCCTCGATGGCGCTCGCGAGAACGGTGGTCGGGCGCCGTGGAGCCTGGAAGACGACGTTGCCGCTCTGGAGGTAGGTGGTGACCTCCGTGTAGCCGAGGCCTTCACAGAGTGCTCGGAGCCGGGCCATCGGGACCTTGCGCTGGCCGGACACGTTGATCCCGCGCAGCAGCGCGACGTAGATGCTCATGCGCCGTCGGCGCGGATCACTCGGCGCCTCTCTCGGCGCCTCTCTCGTCGCCTGGCTCGTCGGCTGAACGGTCCGTTGCGTACGTCGGGGTATGGGCAGTGAACCCACCGTCGACACGGAGCACCTCGCCGGTGATGAACGCGCCGTCATCGGACGCGAGGAACGCGACTGCTGCCGCGATCTCTTCGGGGTAGCCGAGGCGGCCGGTGAGATGACTGGTGCTGTAGCGGCGCAGCGCGGCACCCATGGGGCCCCCGAGCGCCGCCTGGGTCTCACGAGCGACGACCACGCCGGGAGCAACGGCGTTGCAGCGGATGTTCTGCTCGCCGTACGCGGTGGCGACGTATCGGGTGAGGGCGACGACGCCGGCCTTCGACGTGCCGTACGCCGCGAGGGAGTGACTGCCGTAGAACGCGGCGGCTGATGCGGTGTTCACGATGGAGCCACCGCCGCGCTGGAGCATCGCGGGGATCGCGAAACGACAGCCGAGCATCGGTCCGGTCAGGTTGACGGCGAGCACGTGATGCCATGTGTCGAGGTCCATCGTGACCACGTCCTGGTCGATCATGTTCTTGTCGATCGCCGCAGCGTTGTTGTGCAGGACGTCGAGTCCGCCGAACGCTTCGACGGTCGTGGCGACCATGGCCTCGACGTCGGTGTCGACGGACACGTCGACCCGTTGCGCCCGGGCTGCCCCTCCACTCGACCGGATCGACGTCGCGACCGAATCGGCCGCGTCCTCGTTGATGTCGGCAACGGTGACCGCGGCGCCTTCGGACGCGAGGAGCCGCGCGGTCGCCGCGCCGATCCCGGAGCCGCCGCCTGTCACGATCGCGATCCGGTCGGTGAATCTGCCCACTGCGAGGTCCTAACTGCCGAGGAAGGTGAGGATGTCGGGAAACGCCTGTGGGTCCTGGGCGACGAACGCATGGCCGCCTTCGTAGGTACGCAGCTCGCTGTTCGGGATCCTCGCGACGATGGCCTCACTGTTCGTGACCGGCGCGATGCCGTCATACCGACCTGCGGTCACGAGCGTGGGGGCGGTGACCGCGCCGAGTCGGTCGCACACGTCGTGGTGACGGCGGGCGCCGAGCTGCTCGGTCTCGCCGCGACGCTCCTCGTCGGTCTTCGGTACGAGCTCGCGCTCGGCGAGCAGGTCGGCGAGCGCCTTTGCGTCCGGATGCGCGTCCAGGTACTCGGGGGTGAACCGGGTGTCGAGGAGCTGGTACCCCTTCGCCCGACGCTCGTCGATGGGGAGGGACTCGAGCTCGTGGAGCGGAAACGACGAGCCGCCCACCCCACCAGGAGAAGTGCACAGGAGCGCGAGCCGCTCGACGCGGTCGGGCCATGTGACCGCGAGCTCCTGGCCGACCATCCCACCGAAGCTGATCCCTGCGACCAACGCACGGTCCCAGCCGAGGTGGTCGAGGAGCCCGGCTGCGTCGGCCGCATACTCCGCCATCGTGTACGGGCCAGGTGGGATCTCGGTCTTGCCGAGTCCACGCTGGTCGTGGGCCGCAACGTCGAACCGCTGGGTGAACGGTTCGATCAGGAGCTGGCTGCCTTCCACGGTCGACCCCGAGCCGTTCAGGAAGAGCAGGTGCGGGCCCTCGCCACTGCGTTCGAAGGACAGCTCGATCCCGTTCACTGCCGCTTTGGTCATGGGATTCTCTAGCATGTGCTCATTCCGCTCGTCGCCGAACCGCAGGAGCACCCGTGACCGAACGCGCCCGCCTCGTGGAGGTGTGTGACCGCTACATCGCCGCGGTCGAGTCCGGGGACCCCGACGCCGTGCTCGAGCTCTTCGCCGACGAGCCGAGCATCGAGGATCCGGTCGGGTCCGAGCCTCGGGTCGGGCGCGAGATGGTGCGGGAGTTCTATGCACAGAACGCCGACGTGGAGCTCCGGCTGCGCCGGATCGGGCCGGTGACGGTCGTGGGGAACCGGGCCGCGTTCCAGTTCCGGATCGAGGTGCCCCTGGGCGAGGACGAGCTGGTGATGGCGTCGACCGACGTGATGACCTTCGACGCCGAGGGTCGGATCCTGAGCATGACGGCCTATCCGGACAGCGACGCCGACCCGGACATGGTGGAATCCGAGGAATAGCAGCCGATCCCGGGATGTTC
>JBBQFJ010000159.1:0-6869 GCA_038321755.1 Acidimicrobiia bacterium
GTGGTGACGAACCGCTGCATGAGCGCGATGTGGTCGGGCCGACCACCGGGCAGCGTGAACGAACCGGTCTCAGGACTCTGGGTGATGATCGGGTCCTGTCCCGCGCCCGCGCTCGGGAAGTTCGGGTCGTTCACGAACCGACGTTGCACGAACTCGAACTGTTCCGCGATCGACGTCTGGTAGCAGAGGAAGAGCAGCCCGCGATCGGTCGCCGCGGCGGCACTGGTGGCGTCCGCACGCTGGGGGAGCGACGCGCCGTACGGGATCCCGCGACGCAGGACACGATGCGTCTGCGTCTCGGCCTCGCCGCCGCCAGGCGTCTCCTCGTCGCGGGGATACGCCTTGCGGATGTGCGCCGCGAGCGGGACGACCATCCCGCGCGCATCGTCGTCGGCGAACTCGAAGTCGTTGACCTTCGACTGGTCGAGGAACCCGGGATCGGTGATCCCCGGGTCGTGGTCGGACGCGCCAGACACCTCGAGGGGTACGCCGCTCTTGTAGCGGCCGACGAGCTTCGCACCGAGCAGGTCCTCGGTCATCCCTTGTGCCTGCGCGGTCTCGGCGACGAAGGCGCGGAAGCCGGCGACGTCCTGGCGCAGGCGTCGGAACACGAGGAAGGACCCGTTCGTCGTCCATGCCGGTCCGGACTGCACGACGGGCCCCGGGCCTTCCTTGTCCGTGGCACCGGCACCGGGCTGCCCCGGGTAGCCGAGCACGAACTCGCCGGGCCAGAGAAGGTCCTGGCCCGGGATGCCCTGGTTCGGGTCGTCGGGGTTCTGGGGCTCGGTCCACCCGCGCACGCCCGGCTGCGAGACGCCGTCCTTGAACCCGAAGTGCTCGTGACCGGGCTCGTCGGCGCGCACATCGCCGCGCTCGATGTACGCGATCTCGACGCCCGCGTCGCGCGCGGCCCGTTGCTGGCGTGTCACTTCGGCCTCGAGGTCAGTGCTGCGATCGGCAGCCACGATCGCGACGGCGTGCAGCTCGCCCTGGAACGGTGCGAGCCAGGTCGACGGCGCGCTCGCGCCCGAGTCACCGACCACGTCGGCCCGAGCGCGCATCCCCGCGCGGAACTCCTCGGGGAACTGGTCGAGCTCGTCGGCCGGACGTTCGAGATGCGCGAGTCCGGCGTGGCTCAGCGCCACGTTCGTCCACGTCGCGGTCGGCGCGCTGATCTCGGAGCCGGCGCGGGCGACGCTCGACTTGAACGACGCGTTGAACGCATTGACCTCTTGCGACGATGCGATGCTCGCGGCCGAGCTCGCGAGCCAGGCCCTTCCTGCGGCGGCCGACGGGAACGTGAGGAACAGCAACGCCTGGTGGTCCTTGTTGAACCCGGCGAGGACGTTGCCCTGGATGTCGTCGAGGGCCAGGCTCGGATCGGCTGGGCCCTCCGACGCGTCGCCAGTCTGGGTGGGCGCCAGGGCGTTGGTCGTCGCGCCGGCGATGCCCGATCCGAGCACCGGGCTTGCGGCGATCGCCGCGGCGGTGGTTCCCACCCCGGTGAGGAAGCCCCGTCGGCTGATGTCGCGGCTTCCCCGGCCCGGCTGGTTCGGTGCTGCCGTCTCGTCCGATGTCGTGTCGTCCATGATCCCGGCCGCTTTCGTCGGCGTCCGACTCGGGTTCGAGTCGGTCGTGCTCGGTGCACCTTCCTCAAATGACGCTGAGAAAGGACTGAGCGGAACGGGAGGACGGGTGCGCGCGGTCCCGCCTAGCCTGCGGCGTCGTGACGAACCCCACAGACTTCGACACCGACGACCTGCTCGCCCGGGGTCAAGCGCGCGCCGGTGGCCTCACTGAGCTCGGCCGTGGCCAGTTCCTCGAGGGCCTCGATCGCTTCGTCGACTCGCTCAACCACGATGCGCGGCTGAACGACATCGGCCGGTACATCGCGGAGGAGCGCATCCTCCTGCACATCAACAACCGGTTGGAGTACGTGCGCGACCGTGAGCTGTACCCGGAGATCGCCCAGGTCGACGTCGTCAAGCCGGTGTTCATCGTCGGATTGCCGCGCACGGGCACGACGATCCTGCATGACATCCTCAATCAGGACCCGGCCAACCGGGCGCCGCTCACCTGGGAGCTGATGTTCCCCTCACCGCCACCCGACGCGTCGATCGGCAACGACGATCCGCGGGTGGAGGCGTGTCAGGCGACGATCCCGAGTGGCGATCTCCAGTCGACGATGTTCGCGGCGATGCACCCAATGGGCGCGACCCTCTCGCAGGAGTGCGTCGTGATGATGGGCGAAGCGATGTGCACCGCCCTCTTCCACAACCAGTTCCGCGTCCCGACGTATCAGGACTGGGTCGACGACGAGGCCGACTACTTGGCGGTCTACGACTTCCACCGCAAGCAGCTCCAGCACCTGTGGTGGCACAAGCCGGGCGACCGCTGGATGCTCAAGACGGGCGCCCACATGTGGGGGCTCGCCCAGCTCCTCGAGACCTATCCCGACGCGCGCATCGTGTTCACCCACCGCGATCCGGTGAAGTCGATGATCTCGTACGCCAGCCTGACCGCGCTCGTGCGATCGAAGGGCAGCGACGAGGTCGACCGGTTCGAGATCGCGGCCGACTGGACCGCGCGACTCAAGATGGTCCTGGAGCGCACGATGGCGGTGCGTGCCGCGCGGGACTACCCCGATGCGGTCTTCTACGACATGTACTTCACCGACTTCGTCGCCGATCAGTTCGTCGAGATCGAGAAGATCTACGACGCGCTCGACCTGCCGATGTCGGCCGAGGGTGCCGACGGAATGCGTGCATACGTCGCGGATCACCCGAAGGGGAAGGACGGGATCCACCGCTACAAGGCGGAGGACTACGGCGTCGACCCGGCCACCGTGCGCCGTGAGTTCGCCCCCTACATCGAGCGGTTCGGTCTCGAACCCGAGTCCGGCGACGAAGATGCCGCCTGACGAGAGTTGTCGTCGCTCGACTCCATCGACGACGATGTCAACGACTCGACGAAGGGCGGAGTAGTGCGGCGGTTCGGAAATCTGATGTACGTGGCGTTGGTGGTCGGGATCCTGACCCTCGCCTCGGTTTCGACGGTCGGCGCGACGGTGGCCGCCAAGGCGACGGGTTGTCCGAAGGGCACTCAGGCGATCGCCGGCGCCTGCACGGAGACGAAGCTGCGTTCGGCTCCGCTCTCCTGGCGCGATGCGAATCGGTTCTGCCTCGACAAGCACCGCCGACTGCCGACCCTTGCCGAGTTGCAGACCCTCTTCGACACGACGTCCGCGGACGCATCGACCCCGGAGTGGTACAACCTTCGCTATCGCGCCGCGGGTGAGGAGCTCGCCGGTGTCGTGACGGGTGATGGTGAGGTGGATTCGGTCACGGCGAGCACACCGCAGGTGTACCGCTGCGTCGCAGCCACGTCATGACGGCCGTGGCGAACGGGTGAGCCACCAGGGGATCGAGGACGAGGCATGACCCCGACGACCGCCTTACCGGCCACGATGCGCGCCTGGCGCACGCACGAGTACGGCGAGCCGCGTACGGCACTCCAGCTCGACCAAGTGCCCGTACCGGTCCCCGAAGCCGGCGAGGTCCTCATTCGCGCGCTCGGCATCCCGTTCAACTTGAACGACCTCGAGCGCATCACCGGCGGCAACATGATGGTGCGGCCCGACCTGCCGTACTCGCCGGGCATGGAGACGATGGGCATCGTCCAGGCGTGCGGTCCCGGAGCCGAAGCGCTCGAAGGCAAACGAGTCGTCGCGATCACACAGCAGGCACACGGCGGGTTCGCGGAGTATGCGATCTGTCCTGCGATCTCGACGTTCGAGATGCCCGAGGAGGTCCCGCTGCCCGACGCCGCCGCGCTCTTCTTCCCGTTCCACCTCGCCTGGCTCGGCTTGTTCGACCGTGCCGAGCTCCAAGCCGGGGAGACGGTGCTGATCCACGCCGCCGCGGGCGGCTCGGGCTCCGCCGCGATCCAGCTCGCGGTCGACCAGGGCGCGAACGTGATCGCCACCGTCGGCTCCGACGAGAAGGTGCAGCTCTGCCGCGACCTCGGCGCGCAGACGGTCATCAACTACCAGACCGAGGAGTTCGCCAAGGTCGCGCTCGAGCAGACCGGCGGCAAGGGCGTCGACGTCGTCTTCGACAACGTCGGCGAAGCGGTCATGGAGGACTCGTTCAAGGCGCTCGCGTACAACGGCCGCTACTTGATGATGGGGTTCGCGTCCGACAAGACGGTGGCCGACGAGAAGCTGATCGTGCCCCGCCGCATCGCGCTCGGGAACTTCAAGCTGTGCGGCGTGATGCTCTCGTACGCCGACGCCGAGCGTCAGGTGATGATGAAGGACCTGCTCGGCTGGAACCTGCCGTCCAATGAGCTCGGCGCTGAGATCACCCGGAACGTCGTGGAGATGGTCAAGACCGGCCGGGTGCGCGCCGTGGTGGGCCGCGTCGTCGAGTTCGAGGACGTCCCCGAAGCGATCACCGCGATGGCCAACCGCGAGACCGTCGGTCGCGTCGTCGTGAAGCTCTGGGACTGACTGCAGCAAGGGCTCGGGACGCGCATCGCCGCTGCCCGAGGGCAGCGCCCAGTCGGATCCTGCCTGAAGACCCGCGAGCACGCGGCGAGCGCGTCCCAGAAGAACGGGAACGCGAAGGCGGCCAGACCGGCGGCCATGAACCCGACCTTGCCCCGCTCGAACCCGAGCGCTGCGAGGACGAAGAGCACGACCGCGACCGCGAAGAAGACCATTCGAATGGTCGGATCCATCAGACCTACTGCTAGAAACATGCCGTTTTCCCCTTGTTGGTTGTGGGTTGGTGTCTCATCGACCCTTCCTGTGCCGCGCTACGCGCGGCGCAAGAAGTAGACGATGAGCACGATCAAGAGGATCACGACCAGCGTGCCGACGCCGATGTACATGGACCGCCCCCATTTCGGTTGTGCCGACACCTTTGTGTCCGCAGGAGTTGTTGGGGCGACCATTCCCGAGCCGGAGGAGCGCTAAACCTCGCAACTCGAGGATTCCGTCGAGCTCAGGCGGTCGGCGTTCCGAGCGCCCTGCTGATGCGGTCGAGTACGGCCCGCTCTTCGGGCTTCACCGTCTTGGCCGCGCCGGCCACAGCTGCGGCGATGCTGTTGAGCCAGGCGCGCACCTCGGTCGCCTCCTCGGGCGTCAGCTTCGCGAGCGCGGCCGCCGCGGGTGCGAGCCCGACGATCGCGGTGTCGGCGATCTCCGCCATGCTCTTCGCGCCGTGCACCTTGGTGTCGTGGCGGGCCTCGTGTCCCTGCGCGTCCTTGCCGAGCTCGGCGATGAGCTGATCGGCGGGCCCGTGCACGGTCGGCTGGGTGATGGCGCGGGCGCTTGCCGCGGCCTCCTTGACCATGGAGATCGGGCCGTGCTCTCCGACCGCCACGACGGCGGTCGTCACCCACAGCGGCGCTTCGCTGAGCGCCTTCCACTCGTCGTCGGTGAACGCTGTCTTCTCAGTCATGGTGCTCCGTTCTGGAGAGGACCCCATCGTACGGGCGGCGCGCGGACGAATCCCATCGATCACTGCCGGTGATGTGATGTGTCTTGTGTCTCCGATCGGAGGAGACGACAGCTCGAAGCCCGGCTGGCGACGCTCGAGTACAAGCTCGTCGGTCAGATGACCGAGCTGCGGACGGAGACGCAGCGCGGGTTCCAGGCGGCCGCTCAGCGGGTCTGGCCGACCACCGACGTGGGGACGAATCGGGCCACCAGGCGCTGCTGCTCGACCATCGCACGGCGGTACTCGTCCCAGTCGGAGTGCTCCCCGGACAGGGCCCGGTAGTACTCGACGAGGCGGTCGTTGGTCGCGTCGCCCGGCTCCGTGGTGACGGGTGAGAGCTCGACCGTCCCGTCGAAGGAGAGGTACGACCACGACGCCACATCGGTGAGGTGCATGACCGCGCGCGGATCGCGACGCAGGTTGCGGGTCTTGGCCCGGTCATCGGTGATCGAGATCAGGAACGCGCCGTCCTCGACCCGGTAGACGATGTCGGACGACTGCGGCCGACCGTCGGCTCGGATCGTGATGAGCACGCCGTTCCGGCGAGCCGCGGCCCACTCGAATGCGGTGTCCAGATTCATGGTGCCCCTCCGTTCGTGCGTACTCGTCAGTTCGGTCGACGGGCCGGCTCGGGTGGGGGCCGGTCCGCAGTGCGGACTCGATGGGTTGCGAAGACCGTGACGAGGATCAGGTTGGCGATCGCGAACCCGGCGAGCAGTGCACCGAAGATGTCCTCGTCGTTCGCGAAGGCCACGACCGCCAGGCCACCGAGGACCACGACGAAGATCCCTCGCAGGATCAGCAGCTTGCGCACAGAGCAGATGGTACGGGCTGTGCAGCGCCCCCCGAACTGCCAGGTGATCAGACGAGCCGGTGCACGACCAGCGGGAGGACGTCCGACGCTCCGGCTTCGCGCAGCCGCGCACCGGCGACCGTCATGGTCCAGCCCGTGCGGTAGGTGTCGTCGACCAGCAGGATCGGCCCGTCGGGGATGTCGGCGTCGGCCCGCACCGTGAGCTGCTCGAGCAGGCCTTCGGCGCGCTTGCCCGACGCGAGGTCGGACGCGACCGGCCGACCCGACACCTCGAGCACGTCGAGGATCGGCAGCTTGCCGACGGCGGCAAGGTGCTCGGCGACGGTATGCAGCCGCCGCGGATGCGTGCGCGACGGCATCGGCACCACGGCGACGGGGCGCGCCGCCCAGACGCCGCGCCACCGCGTCATCAGCGCGACGACACCGTCGAGGATCGCCGGCGGCGCGTCACGGTCGGCGCCGTCGAACGCGTCCATGTCGTCGCGCCAGGCAGGGTCGTCGGCGTACGCGAGGGCGCGGCCGTCGGCACAGCCGATGATCTTGCCTCGGTG
>JBBQFJ010000160.1:0-6723 GCA_038321755.1 Acidimicrobiia bacterium
TGGCTCGATGCCGTCATGCTCCGCCATGCCGTTCGCCTCAACACGTGCACCGAGATCGCGATGACCAAGCTGGACGTCCTCGCGCCACTTCCGGAGATCAAGGTGTGCGTCGCGTACGAAGGGGAGGACGGCACGCGCTACGAGCACGTTCCGTACCACCAGTCGGTGCTGCACAAGGTCCGGCCGATCTACGAGACGCTCCCCGGATGGGAGTGCGAGATCGATCAGGTCGAGCGGCTCGAAGACCTGCCCCCCGAGGCACGCGCGTTCATCACGTTCGTCGAGGAGCGCGCCGGCGCCCCGATCACCTTCCTGGGTGTCGGTCCCGGTCGCGAGCAGACGGTCGTGCTTCCGCGCGCGGCATGAGAGCGCTCGTCGTCGGCGGTGGCGGTCGAGAACACGCGCTCGTCTGGGGACTCGCTCGGAGCGCTTCCGTCGACGAGATCGTCGCTGCGCCGGGTAACCCAGGGATCGAAGCGCTTGCGCGATGCGTCCCGGTCGACGTGAAGGATCCCGGCGCGATCGCCGAGCTCGCCGACGCGGTCGATGCCGACCTCGTCGTCGTCGGACCCGAGGAGCCGCTCGTCCGGGGCGCGGTGGACGCGGTGACGGCACGGGGTCGCCTCGCCTTCGGACCCACGGCCGACGGCGCGCGGCTCGAGGGATCGAAGCGCTGGATGAAGGAGCTCCTGGCTGGTGCGGGAATCCCGACGGCCGCGCACGCGAGCTTCCATGTCGGGGACGAAGAGAGCGCGGTCGCGTTCCTGGAGACGCTCGACGGGCTCTACGTGGTGAAGACCGACGGGCTCGCGGCGGGGAAGGGCGTGCTCGTCACCGAGTCCATCGCCGAAGCCGCCGACGCGGTGCGTGCGTACCTCTCCGGTGAAGCGTTCGGTGACGCGGGCCGGACGGTCGTGATCGAGGAAGGGCTGCGTGGTCCGGAGCTGTCACTGCTCGTCGTGTGCAACGGCGACACCGACGCGGCCGTTCCGCTCGCGCCGGCGCAGGACTTCAAGCGGATCTTCGATGGTGACGTCGGTCCGAACACGGGCGGGATGGGCGCGTACTCCCCGGTGCCGGTCGCGGGTCCGCACCTCGTCGACCAGGTCATGGCGACCGCCGTGCTCCCGACGCTGCACGCGCTCGAGGCCGAGGGGATCTCGTACCGCGGCGTGCTGTACGCCGGGCTCATGCTCACGCCCGACGGGCCGAAGGTCATCGAGTACAACGTCCGCTTCGGCGACCCCGAGAGCCAGGTGGTCGTCCCGCGCATCACGAGCGACCTTGGTGCGCTGTGCTGCGCGTCGGCGGAGGGCGAGCCGCTCCCGGCGGTGACGTGCTCCGACGACGCGCAGGTGACGGTCGTGCTGGCGAGCGAGCACTACCCGGCGTCTGCTCGCACCGGTGATGTGATCGAGGGCCTCGACGCGCTCGAAGGCGATGACGACGTCGTGGTGTTCCACGCCGGCACGGCCCGTGCGCCCGACGGCTCAATCGTGACCGCCGGCGGGCGGGTGCTCGCGGTGACCGGTCGTGGTCCGACGATCGCCGCCGCCCGAACCCGCGCGTACGACGCCGCGGCGAAGATCAGCTGGCCCGGGATGCAGTACCGCCACGACATCGCCGAAGCCGCCGCCGCACCCTGATCCAAGGTGTTTTGGCGTCAGAGACACCCGCGTGAGAGATGCTCAGCGACGCCAAAACACCTTTGGGCTACCAGCGGCTGGTGGGGCGGTTCTGGGATCGGTTCATGCCGACGATGCCCTGGCGGCGAGCGCCGGGTGCCCGGACACCGGCCGCGACGAGTGCGCACGCCACGCACCGCGTCGGCATGCGCTTGCGGAGCGGCGGCACGAGGCACTCGTTGCAGTACAGCTCGCGGCAGTCGTCGCAACGGCCGACGGCGCGCTCGGTGAAGTGCTTGGCGCACACGCCCGCATCGGCACCCAGCTCGGCGGCCACGATCCCAGCCCTCCTGGACCCCCGGCTCCGTGACCGACGGTCGATCGACTTCCTGGCATTCGTTGCTCTGAACCGCGTCGACACCTCTCGGCGCTCGACGCCCGTAGAGTGTCGGCAGGGAGGGAACCGCGCTTGATCCCCCGATACGCATTGTCACCAATGGCCGAGCTGTTCTCCGACGAGGCTCGATTCGGCACCTGGCTCGAGGTCGAGATCCTCGCGGTGGAGGCACAGGCGAAGCTCGGGGTGATCCCGGCCGAGGCCGCCACCGCGATCCGGGGACGAGCCGGTTTCGACGTCGCAGAGGTCGAGGCGCGCGAGCGGATCACCGAGCACGATGTCGCCGCGTTCGTCGACGTCGTGCAGGAGCGAGTCGGTCAGCCGCACGGTGCCTGGGTGCACCACGGGCTCACCTCGAGCGACGTCGTCGACACCGCCCTGTCCGTGACGCTGGTGCGCGCCTGCGACCTGCTGCTGCCGGTCGTCGAGGCGCTCGCGGCCGCGATCGTCGTACGGGCGCGCGAGTTCCGCTCGACTCCGATGGTCGGCCGCACGCACGGCATCCATGCCGAGCCGACGACGTTCGGCGCGAAGCTCGCGCTCTGGGCCCTTGCCGTCCGCCGCGATCACGTTCGACTCGAGCGCGCGCGTGACGCCATCGCGGTCGGGAAGCTCTCCGGTGCGGTCGGCACCTTCTCGAACATCGATCCCGAGGTGGAGGCGTACGTCTGCGAGCAGCTGGGCTTGCGGCCGGTCCCCGCAACGCAGGTGCTCGCGCGCAACCGCCATGCCGAGCTGCTCTACGCGTGCGCCTCGCTCGGTGCGACCATCGAATCGTGTGCGCTCGAGATCAGGCACCTCCAGCGCACGGAGGTGCGCGAAGCCGAGGAGCCGTTCCGTGCGGGGGCCCAGAAGGGGTCGAGCGCGATGCCGCACAAGCGCAATCCCGTGAAGTGCGAGCAGCTCTGTGGGCTCGCCCGCGTGCTGCGCGCGAACCTCCAGGCCGGGCTCGAAGACGTAGCGCTGTGGCACGAGCGCGACATCTCGCACTCGTCGGTCGAGCGCATCATCTTCCCGGACTCGCTGAACCTCGCGTACTACGTCGCGGTGAAGTTCACCTCGGTGGTCGAGGGGATGGTCGCGTACCCGGCGCGCATGCTCGAGAACCTCGATGCCTCGCACGGTCTCGTGTTCAGTCAGCCGGTGCTCCTCGCGCTCGTCGAGGCGGGTCTCACCCGTGACGACGCGTACCGCCTGGTGCAGCGGAACGCGATGCGGACGTGGGAGGAGCGCCGCCCGTTCCTCGAGGTGCTGCGTACGGACCCGGAAGTGGTCGGCGTCCTGGGCGACGACCGGCTCGTGGCGTGCTTCGACCTGGATCACGCGCTCGCGAACGCCGGACGCGCAATCGACCTGCTCGACGAGCCCGCGGCGTCATGAGAAGCATCTCGTGAGCCGTATCGGGCTCCCGCACCACTCGACCGGGAAGGTGCGCGACCTCTACGAGGTCGACCACGACCGGATGCTCGTGGTCGCGTCCGATCGGGTGTCCGTCTTCGACGTGGTGCTCGGCGACGAGATCCCCGACAAGGGATGCGCGCTCACCGCGCTCTCGACGTTTTGGTTCGAGTCCACGGCTGCGATCTGGCCGAACCATCTCGTCTCGTCGGACCCCACCGACTTCCCCGAGACCGCGGGTCCCGAGGTCGCGGGACGGGCGATGCTCGTACGCGCGGCGCACCCGATCCGACTCGAGTGCATCGCTCGGGGCTACCTCTTCGGTTCGGCCTGGTCGGAGTACGACACCACCGGCGCCGTTGGCGGGCACGCGTTGCCGGCGGGACTCCGCGAAGCGGAGGTGCTCCCCGAGCCGATCTTCACCACGACGACGAAGGCCGGGACGGGCCACGACGAGCCGTTGACCGGCGCCGAGGCCGCGGCGTTGGTGGGCTCGGACGTCTACGACCAGGTCTGCGAGGCGACCCTCGCGATCTACCGGCATGCCGCGTCGCACGCGTCGTCGTGCGGGCTGATCCTCGCCGACACGAAGCTCGAGTTCGGGACGATCGACGGGGCTGTCGTTGTGATCGACGAGATGTGCACGTCGGACTCGTCGCGCTACTGGCCCGCCGACGAGTATGTCGTCGGCGGCTCCCCGCCGTCGTTCGACAAGCAGTTCGTGCGCGACCACTACCTCCGGATCGGGTGGGACAAGGTCCCGCCCGCGCCGCCGCTCCCGGAATCGGTGATCACCGGTACGCGCGCTCGGTACGTGGAGGCGTACGAGATGCTCACGGACCGGAGCTTCGACGAGTGGTTCGGGGTCGACGAGTGATCGGCGTCGCCTCGGTACGATCGGGCTCGTGAAGTTCGAGGCGCGCGTCGAGGTCAGTCATCTGCCGGGCGTGCTCGACCCTCAAGGTGCGACGGTCGAGCGTGCGCTGCCGGCACTGGGGTATCGCAACGTGTCCCAGATCCGGATCGGGAAGTCGATCCGCCTGGTCGTGGACGCCCCCGACGAGGCCGCGGCCCGGGACCAGGTCGAGGAGATGTGCCAGCGGCTGCTGGCCAACCCGGTGATCGAGGCCTACGAGATCGAGCTCTCGACCCTCACCACCACATGATGGTTGCGAGCGGAGCGAAGCCAGAGTGACGGTTGCGGTCGTCGTCTTCCCCGGATCGAACTGCGAGCTCGACATCGTGCGGTCGATCGAGCACCTCGGGGGCCGCGCCGAGGTCGTGTTCCACACCGAGTCCGACCTGCACGGCGCCGACGCGGTGGTGATCCCGGGTGGCTTCGCGCACGGCGACTACCTCCGCACCGGCGCGATCGCTCGCTTCTCGCCGATCATGGAGTCGGTCGGCGCGCACGCGCAGGCTGGCGGCCCCGTCGTCGGGATCTGCAACGGCTTCCAGATCCTCACCGAGGCGGGGCTGCTCCCCGGTGCACTGCAGAAGAACGCGGGGCTCAAGTTCCTCTGTGACACGGTGGAGATCTCGGTGGTGAGCACCCGCTCGGTGCTCACGAACGCCGCCGCACGCAACGCGGTGTTGCGCATCCCCATCAACCACTTCGAGGGGAACTACACCTGCGACGCCGCGACGCTCGAGCACCTCCGGGCGGAGGATTGCATCGTGGCGCGCTACGTCGACAACCCGAACGGTTCGGTCGACGACATCGCGGGGATCTGCAACGAGGCCGGCAACGTGGTGGGCCTGATGCCACATCCCGAGCGGGCATCAGACGCGATCCTCGGTTCGAGCGACGGCGTTGTGCTGCTCGAATCGCTGCTCGCCGCGGCGAAGGGCGTCACGCTCCCCGCGTGATGCCCGCCCGCTTGAGCACGTCGGCGGGGACCCCGAGCTCACGCCAGGTCGCGTACTCGATCCCCTTGCTCGCGCCGTAGCCCTTCGCTGCGCGCGCGAAGTCGCTCTCGAGCTTCGAGAGGTCGACATCGGGCGCCTGCTTGGCCGCGAGCTCGTCCTGCAGGTCCCGACGCTCCTGCGTGAGCTGCAGGCGCTTCAGCGACGACGCCTCCGGCATCGCCTGATCGATCGCCGCGAGGCGCTTGCGGATCGAGTCGGGCGTGCGCTGCCGTCCCCGTCGGGGTCGGTGTTGTTCGAGCGCGTCGAGGTAGGCCTTGACGGCGCGACCCTGCTCGCGCCCGGCCTGCATGGCTGCCTTGTGCTCGTCGCTCATCGTCTTCGGTGTCATCGGAGCTCCTGACCGGTTTTGCGGGTGGTTCTCGGCCTTCATATCGACACGGTGTCGGGCTCGAGAACGGCTTGATATGACGAAATCGTCGACCGGGTATTTCAGGATATCGGACCCGATCCATTCAGTGAAATCAACCCATCGCTAGGCTCGGCCGGTGGCCCCGGCAGCGCGACCCCTCCATCAGCAGCTGGGGCTCACGGACGACGAGCTCGAGGCCATCGTCGAATTGCTCGGCCGCGAGCCGTCGGAGCTCGAGCTGGCGATGTACGCGGTGATGTGGTCGGAGCACTGCTCCTACAAGTCGTCGAAGGTCTATCTGGGCCGCTTCCCGACCGAGGCCCCCTGGGTCCTGGTCGGGCCCGGTGAGGGTGCCGGGGTGATCGACGTCGGCGACGGGCTCGCGGTCGCGGTGCGCATCGAGAGCCACAACCACCCGTCCGCGGTCGAGCCGTACCAGGGCGCCGCGACCGGCGTCGGCGGCATCATCCGAGACATCTTCTCGATGGGCGCACGGCCGATCGCGCTCATGGACCCGCTGCGGTTCGGCTCCCTCGACGACGCGCGCACGAGGTACCTCTTCGAAGGAGTGGTCTCGGGCATCAGCGGCTACGGCAACTCGGTCGGGGTGCCGACCGTGGGTGGCGAGGTCGTGTTCGACGACTGCTACCGCGACAACCCGTTGGTGAACGTGCTGTGTCTCGGGCTGCTCCCGAAGGAGCGACTCGTGTTGGCCCGGGCCGAGGGTGAGGACAACCTCGCGGTGCTCCTCGGCTCGGCGACGGGGCGCGACGGCATCGGAGGCGCGAGCGTGCTCGCGTCGGCCGGCTTCGAGGAGGGCTCCGACGAGAAGCGGCCGTCGGTGCAGGTCGGCGATCCGTTCGAGGAGAAGCGCTTGATCGAGGCGTGCCTCGAGCTCCTCGACGCGCGGCTCGCCATCGGGGTGCAGGATCTCGGCGCGGCGGGTCTCTCGTGCGCAGCGTCGGAGACCGCGGCGAAGACCGGTGCGGGGATGGACGTCGACGTCGCGCGCGTCGCCAAGCGTG
>JBBQFJ010000161.1:0-6720 GCA_038321755.1 Acidimicrobiia bacterium
CCTCGCCTCACAGTGCAGCCCGGGCCGAATGGAACTCCTCGACACTCAACCCCTCGTACTGCTCGACGGCGCCCACAACCCTGCTGGGATGCGTGCCCTCGCCACCGCACTCGCGGAGTCGTTTCCCGCCGGACCGAGAACCTTCATCCTCGGTGCCTCGCGCGACAAGCCCGTCGCCGCGCTCATCCGCGCGCTGGGGCTGCGCGACGAAGATCGAGTCCTGTGCTGTAGCGCCCAACATCCGCGCGCCGTGTCAGCGGAGAGTCTCGCTGAGGTCGTGCACGCCGCAGCCCCGAACACCGGCGCAGTTGACGTCGCTCCCAGCGTTCAGCACGCACTGCGGCGTGCACGCGCCGCGAACCCAACTCCTGCGTTGATCGTCATCGCGGGGTCTCTCTATCTCGTCGGTGACGCCCGCCATCTGTTGAACTGAAGCGCTCCGGGTCGCGTGCGGCGCTTATGAGGCTTGCGTGCGTTTGGTCAGCCACTCGTTGACGGCACAACGCGTCTACCCAATCCTCGATCGATGAACGAGAGGTCACCGAGTCAGCGTCTCGCGTTCCCAACTGCTCCCGACTCCGCGGGCGTCCGACGCCAGGGCCAGGCACCGTCGATCTCGACCTCGAGCGAGAAGCTCAGGAGGATGCGGATCACGACGATGACGCTGAGCACCGCGACGCTCTCGAGGGACGGCGCGACCACGATCGTCCGAATGATGTCGGCGATGATCAGCACTTCGAGCCCGAGCAAGACAACGCGCCCGACGTTCCTGCGGAGCTGCTCGTAGGCGCGCTCCGGTCCGCCACGCACGCGCCGCGCGTACTGGACAAAGGCCCCGAGTGCGCCGAGGACCATGATCACGACGCCCACACCCTCGACGACGTCGACCACGTGCGTGATGACGTCGTGGTACGTCACGGGGCCATGCCCAATGAGGGATCGCGTCGCGCCTTGCCCCGATCAGAGCGGCCCATATCGCCCTCTCGTCAGGTTGTCGAGGACCCGCGCGAGCGGATGGCCCTCGACGCGCAGGTCGCCCCGGAATGGCAGGGCAATCGCCAGCAACAACGCGAGATCGAGCGGGATGAGCGCCACGATCCCGGCGATCGCCAAGCTGTACGCGCGATCGAGGTGGAGCGCGAGGGCGACGGCGTTGAGTGCGAGCACAACGCCGCTGAGAAAGGCGAGCAGGAACAGCGGCGTGGGAAGGTCATGCGCAGCCGCGTTGAGTCGCTCCGAGCGGGTGACCGCGATCGCGTCGGCGGCGGTCGTGAGTCCGTCGGCAACCGACGGCGGCACATCGGGCTGGGCGGCAATGCCACGGACCCGATACTGCAGTTCGCTCATCTGGTCGTGTGTTGCCTCGCAGCCGGCGCCTTCAGCGAGCACCGACCACTCGTCATTCAGCACCGATTGCAGGTAGGCAGCGAGATCTCGGCGGATCGCGGCCCCATCGCATCCCGGCGAATGGCTGATCCATGCCAGCCGGACGCACGCGTCGGCTTCCATGCCGACGATGCGCTCCACTTCCCGGTGCTGACCCCACTCGATGGTGATGACGAACGCGGTGAGGAACGCGAAGAGCGCGCCCAGGGCGCCCATGAGCGAGCCGGCGATGGTCCCCAGGTCCGCCTGATCTTTGGCCCCGATGACCGCGTCGAGCAGCAGGTAGGCCCCTGCCGTCCAGACAGCGAACCACGCCAGGAACATCCCGAACAGCGCGGCTGACGACCGGCCCGCGAGCGATCCCACGAAGCGTCCGAGCCAGGACCGGTTCCCCATGCTGAGCGCCATCGTCGGTTCCCGAGCGTCGCCAGCGGTTGCGGGCTGCGGCGCAGCCCCGAGCGCGCTCATAGCCCGTACGCCTCCAGGAGGTGCAGCCACACTTCGCTGACGGTCGGAAACGCCGGTACCGCGTGCCACAGCCGGTCGAGTGTGACCTCCCCGGCGATCGCGATCGTCGCCGAGTGCAGCAGTTCCTGAATGCCGGGCCCGGTGAAGGTTGCGCCGACCAGGACCCGCCGTCGCTCGTCGATGACGAGCTGGCTCGTTCCCGACACGCCCTCGCCGAGCGTGTAGGCACCGGGCACGTCGCCGGTCCCGTAGGTCACGGCGCGTACGTCGAGCCCTCGGTCGCGCGCCTGCTGTTCTGTGAGCCCGACTGCGCAGACCTGAGGGTCGGTGAAGGTCACCCGAGGGACGATGTCCTTGCTGGCAACGTCGGCGACGTCCTGACCGAGGATCACGTCCGCGCACAGTCGGCCGTGATACTTGCCCATGTGCGTGAGGAGCGCCCGGCCGTTGCAGTCGCCGACGGCGTAGAGCCAGTCGCCGTCGCCGCCCTCCACGCGCAGCTGATCGTCGACATCTACGTACCGACCCGCCTTGTCACCAAGACCGACCCGGTCGAGGCCCACGTCGCTCGTGTTCGGGCGGCGCCCGACCGCGACGAGGATCTCGTCGGCGCTGAGCTCGCGACCGTCCTCGAGGGTGGCGACGACCGCTCCGTCTGCGCCGTCTCGGCGCGCGGCCGTCACGCGCGTGCCCACGATGACCCTGATGCCTTCGGCCTCGAACGCGGCACGGACCTCCTCGCCGGCGAAGGACTCCTCGTGGGCCAGCAGTCGGTCGAGCCCCTCGATGATCGTGACCTGGTCACAGCCGAGGCGCATGAACGCTTGCGCCATCTCGGCGCCGATCGGTCCCCCACCGAGCACGAGGAGCCTCGCGGGCAGCTCCTTGGCCGACGTGATGTCACGGTTGTCCCAGGGCGTGATGTCGCGCAGCCCGTCGATCGGTGGAATCGCGGGACTGGTGCCGGTCGCCAGCACGACGGCTCGCCGCGCGCGGAGGATGCGGGTGGAGCCATCGGAGTTCTCCACCTCGACGACGCTCGGGCCGACGAGCCGGCCGCGGCCTCGCACCAGAGTGGCGGCCTTGCCGTCGAGCCACTCGACCTGGCTCGCATCGTTCCAGTTGTTGACCATGTAATCGCGGCGGGCGAACGCGGCGGCGGAATCCAGCGATCCCGTCACGGCTTCGGCGGCGCCGGGAACCCGGCGGGCTGCGGCCAGCGCGTCACCGGGGCGGATGAGCGCCTTGCTCGGGATGCAGCCCCAGTACGAGCATTCCCCGCCGACCAGCTCGTGCTCTACGAGCACGACCTCGAGGCCCCCGTCGGCGCACCGCCCGACCACGTTCTCCCCCGCGGGGCCCCCGCCGATGACGATGACGTCGAACTCTTCGTCCATGCAAGATCAGTGTCGGCGCCAGCCCCGGCGTTACGCCACCTCGACCCTAGAGAAGTCGAGTCCCGCAGCCCACTGCTGCGCGAAGCACACATCGACAGCGGTCACCGAGCGAGCGCCACGCTCGACGGCGAGCACCAGTGTGGCGCTGCCGGTCCCGCACCCGATACCGAGCACGTCCGCACCCGCTCGCGCCAGACTTCAAGCCCAGCGTGCAGAGGAGTGTCGATGCCAGCTCCGTTCCCGCCGCAGCAGCCGGGTTTGCTGTACCTGACTGAAGGCGGCCAGGAAACCGAGATCATGTACAAGCACGGGTTCGATCTCCGGGAGTTCGCAATGTTCCCGTTGCTCGACCAGCCCACTGCGGTGACAGCGCTCCAGGACATGTACACCCGCTACCTCGACACGGCGGCCAAGCACGGCTTCGGCGTGCTCATGGGCGGCCTCGACTATCGGGCAAGCCCGGACTGGGCCGCCCTCTTGGGGTACTCGCCGGCCGGCCTCGAGGAGATGCAGCTCCGGGCGATCGAGTTCCTCCGCGAGCTGGCCGAGCCCTACCGGGCCGACCTGCCGGCACTGAGGTACGTGGGGATCGTCGGGCCCCGCGGTGACGCCTACTCGCTCAACCAGACCATCACCGCCGAGGAGGCCGAGGACTACCACGGCACACAGATCGCTGCTCTGGCGCGCGCCGAGGTCGACCTCGTCCAGGCCTTGACGTTCAACAGCGTCCCTGAGGCCGTCGGCGTCGCCCGCGCCGCGACGCGGGCCGGACTTTCGGCGTCGATCTCATTCACCCTCGACGCCAACCATCGGCTGCAGTCCGGTCCGAGCCTGAGGTCCGCCATCGAGTCGGTCGATGCCCTGGCCGGTGACGACCGGCCCGCCTTCTATGGCATCAACTGCTCCCACCCGCTCGAGTTCCTCCCCGCAGTCGAGCCGGGCGAGTGGTTCCAGCGGGTGCGCTGCCTTCGACCCAACGCGGCGATGATGGACAAGATCTCGCTGTGCACGCTCGGACACCTCGAGTCCGGCGACCCAGTCGACCTCGGCAGCCACATGGGCGAACTCGCGCGTCGGTATCCCCATTTGGACATCTGGGGCGGGTGCTGCGGCACCTGGGATGCCCACCTCGACGAGATCGCGCGCAACGTGCGCGAGGCGCGAGAGATCGCAGCTTGAGTGCAACCACGTGGCGCCCGCGGTGGCAGCTCCTCAGCGAGACGTCCGTCTCCAGGGATGCCACGGGGGTTGCGAGACAGCACGAACTGGGCTTCCCGCCGAGTGTCGTCGGCCGCAGTGGCGTCACGGAAGGGTCAGTCTCACGCCGACCTGTTCCGCTTCCTGAGGATCGCGGAACGCGTTCGCGCGTTCGAGGTCGGATTCGGCGGTCGCGCGACTCGTGAAGTCCACCCGGGCCGTGAAGCGACGAGCGAACTCCAGCGTCGCGTAGAACGCCTGAGAGTGCTCGTTGTGGCTAGCGGCCCGCAATGCTGAGAGGTAGTTCAACCGATAGATGGTGGGCACGATGATCCGGGCTTCTCCGCGAGCCACGAGCTCCGCGTTCATCATGATGCGGGCGACTCGCCCGTTGCCGTCGACGAACGGGTGCACCTCAGCGACCATGAACATCATGTAGACGGCGCGTTGGAACGGATCCACGAGATCGTCCGCGCGCGCGAATCCTTCGCGAAGCGTTCCTTCCACCAGCTCGGGCGCAACGAAGTCGGTACCGCCCGCTCGATTCGCTCGGTGCTTGAACTCCCCTGGACGCTTGTCGGGGCGAGCCGCCATCAGCGTGGCGTGTCGACGCTGAAGCAGGCCGAGCAATTCTTCGGCGGTGGCTGGCACGATGGTCATCTCGATCGGATCAGCGACGAGCTCGTACGTGCCCAGGATGTCGTGGGCATCCTGGGGGCGATCCTCGGGAATCTCACCCTCGAACACGATCGAGGCGGCCTCGTCGACGGTGAATTCCGTCCCCTCGATGTAGTTCGAGAAGTACGCCTCGTAGAAAGGCAACAGCCGACGCCGGACAGCATCTCCCGGGAGTGCAGGGAGCGTCTCGGGCGCGGTGTCGCGAAGCGCTTTCGCGAGATCGGTGAACACGTCGATTCGGCGCGTGTCCCAGGGGCGTCCAGCGGCACGAGCGGCGAGCCCCGGCGTCCGCACCGCCCCAGCATCGCCGGTCGTGAGCGCGGCCGAGATGAGTCGGTTCAGGCGACGCAGTGCTGGCCCCCGGCGCAGCGACGGCGCCAGCGCGCGGGCCTGGTCACGGAGACGGTTGAGCCCTTCGGGCCCACGATCTCTCGCCAACCGGTCGATCCAGTCTTCGATCTCTTCGTCGCTCAAACCTCGGGGTGGATCCAGCGCGAGCCCGTCGAGCATGGTCCGTGCCGGCGTCGAAAGCGCCAGCCCGTGGGGCATCGGCATCTCACCGACCGCCGCCGAAGAGCCACCTCGACGCACGTCAATTGCCACACCAGGGAGCTCGAGCCTGCGGGCCCGGCTGTGAGCGAGGTACAACACCCCGTCAGCGGCGCGTCCTCCGTTGAGCGCGGACCTGTCGACGATGACCGCGCCGGGGAACTCGTGTGCGGCGATCAGCAGGAGCTGCCGGGCAGCGATCGCTTCGAGCGGCTCGTCAAGAATGCCCGTGTAGATTCCGCGGGCGAGGCGACGCAAGGTTTGCCGCTGCACGGCGCGAGAGAGTGACTGCGCTGCGTGCTCGTCGGCAAAGACGAGCTCTTGCCATCTGGTCCCTGCTGCGACCATGGCGAGTCCCTCCTCCCGGGTGAGTTTAGACGCAGTAATCCTGCTGCCGGTTGAGGTTTCGACCACTAATCGTTCGCCGACTACTTGAGGGATGAGTTCGCGGGCTGCTTTTCGCTCCGAACCGGGCGCCCTTCCCAGTACGGATCCTCACCGCTCACAGAATCGCCTGGGATGAATACGAGGCCGTCATTGCGCGGGAGGTCATACCCCAACTGCCAGTACTCGTGGCTGTCGAGCGCGGTGCATGGCCCTCGCCATCGGTTCCGCTGCCCGCACGAGGTCTGACTTGCACGTTCGCGTGGGCGCTGAGGGGCTCGAACCCCCGACCTCCTCCTTGTAAGCGGCTGCAACCTCTTACGCAGAAGGACGCGCGAGTCCGCATCCGTTGTGTTTCCTCGACTCTACGCGCCACGTGCGAACACGTGCGTGCGATGCGACGCGCAGATTCTTGGGCAGATTCTTGGATTCGCGACCTTGATTCTGCGGGGAGGAGGTTTCGAGCTCCAGAAGCCGCAACCTCTCTCGCGAAAGGAGGAGGGTAACTTCGCGATTCTTGGATGGGAACGCGGGTGCGGGCGCCGGGTAGCCGTCGCTGTCGGTTACGACGACGCGAGCTCGCGTTCGTCCGTTGGCTCGGCCAACGCGTCGAGCGTCACTTCGATCGCGTGGCTGCCTGGGAACTGAACGATGATCCGAA
>JBBQFJ010000162.1:0-6601 GCA_038321755.1 Acidimicrobiia bacterium
GAGCGCGGCACCGATCCACTGGTGGATGTTGGGCGCCCACACCGCGGCGCGTTCGCCGGGCTGCAGCCCCGCAGCCATCGCCGCCCGGGTGGACCGGACCATGAACGCCTCGAGCTCACGGAAGGTCATGCGCACGGCGCCGTCGTCGTCGACGAGCGCCTCGAGATCGGCGAAGTCGCGCGCCGCGCGCCGGACGAGTCCGGGGATGCTCACCCAGTCGGCTGGCCCGGTCGCCAGTCCGGTCGCCAGTCCGGTGGAGGATCCGGTGGAGGATCCGGTGGGGGATCCACTCTTCGGACGATCGTCAGGTCCCACAGCGGCCGCACGATACCTGACGCCTCCTCAGATCGCCCGGTAGCCTGCCGCACCATGCCTCTCGATCCCACTGCGGCCGCTGTCATCGAGATCCTCGAGCAGCACTTCCCCCACGTCGACGAGGTCGACGACCCGGTGCGAGCCCGCGAGATCCAGGCAGCCATGCCGAGCGCGCCCGTGGTTGACGAGGTCGCCTCGGTCGAAGATCGCACCATCGCGGGCCCGGCCGGTGATCTGCCGATCCGGATCTACCAGCCCCTCGAGGCCTCGGCAACGCCCGCCCCCGGCATCGTCTTCTTCCACGGTGGCGGGTGGGTGGTCTGCAACCTCGACACGCACGACAGCGCGTGCCGTCGACTGGCGAGCGCGCTCGGCGCGGTGGTCGTGTCGGTCGACTACCGCCTGGCGCCGGAGCATCCTGCTCCCGCGGCCGCCGACGACGCGTACGCCGCGACGAGCTGGACCGCCGCGAACACCGCTGACCTCGGCATCGACCCGCACCGGCTCATCGTCGCCGGCGACAGCGCCGGGGGAAACCTGGCCGCAGTCGTCGCGCTGATGGCGCGCGACCTCGGCGGGCCCGCGCTCGCGTTCCAGCTCCTGCTCTATCCGGTCATCGATTCGTCCTCGACCCGCAACGACCACCCGTCGAAGGTCGAGAACGCGTCGGGGTTCTTCCTCACGACCTCGCAGATGGAGTGGTACCGCAACCAGTACGTCCCGGACGACGCCGCCGGCGAACACCCGTACGTCTCACCACACCTCGCCGCGTCCCACCAGGGACTGGCGCCGGCGTGCGTCATCACGGCCGAGATGGACCCGCTGCGCGACGAGGCGGAGGCATACGGGCGACTGCTCGAAGCCGCCGGAGTCGAGGTCACCATCCACCGCGCACCGGGGATGTTCCACGGCTTCTTCAACATGGACGCTGCGCTCTCCGGCGCGGCCGACGCCCAGGACGTCGCATTCACCGCGACCCGCTCCGCACTCGGCACCACCACCCGGCGCGACGAACGAACGAGGTAGGACCAGTGGCTTCCATCGTGCCCGCCGGTGAGCTCGTCTACGGGATGCAGCTCCAGGTGCAGGCGAAGTCGAAGACGTTCGTCGAGGAGTGGGAGGCGGACGCGGGAGCGGACGAGCTCCGCGCCATCGTGCAGAAGGCCGACGACACCGGCTTCTTCTACCTGGCCGTCTGCGATCACCTCGCGGTCACGAAGCCGATGGACGACTTCATGAGCACGACCTGGTACGACACCGTCGCCACGCTGGGGTGGATCGCCGCGCTCACCGAGCGCGTCCGCGTCATGTCGCACGTGTACGTGATGAGCTACCGACACCCGCTGCACACGGCGAAGTCGTTCATGACGCTCGACGAGCTGTCCGGCGGACGCGCGATCCTCGGCGTCGGCGCCGGACACCTCGAAGGCGAGTTCGATCTCCTCGGATTCGACTTCGCCGAGCGCGGTCGCATCACCGATGCCGCGATCGACGTCGTGCGCGATGCGTTCGCGAACGAGTACCCGGACATCGAGACGCCCTACTGGGGGCACCTCCGCGACGCCGGCATGGCACCGCGCCCCCGGCAGTCACCGCTCCCGATCTGGGTGGGCGGCTCGTCGAAGCCGGCGCTGCGGCGGGCCGCCGAGCGCGGCGACGGCTGGCTGCCCCAGGGGACACCCCGCGACGAGATGCCCGGCCAGATCGCGTTCCTGCTCGAGCACCGCAAGCAGACGCTCGGGGACGAGCCGATCGACCTCGGGACGATCAGCGAGTTCCTCTACGTCGGTGACCCCGGATGGGATGTCGGCGAGCAGACGCTCGCGGGTTCGCCGGAGATGCTCGCGGATCGACTGAACGAGTTCGCCGCGATGGGCGTGAGCCACCTCCAGATCCGGTTCCGCAACCGGTCGCTCCAGGAGCTGCTCGACCAGATGGACGCGTTCGGCCGCGACGTCGCGCCGCTGCTCTCGCGCTAGGAGACACGAGCGCCTGTCGACCTCGGGCGCTACCACTCAGCGCGTGAGCGACTCCCACTCGACGTGGGCCTTGATCGCGTGGCCGGGTTCGTCGAGCCAGCCCTTGGAACGGGCGAAGTCGAGCATCGCCACGAAGTCGTCGTCCCATGCGGCGTCGACCCGACCCGCGGCCATCCGACGCACCGCATCGACGCCGATCCACGCGTCGTCGCCCTCGAGCCGCCCGGCGGCAGCATCGACGAGTGCGCCGTAGACCATCGCCGCGTCCGATCCGCCCACCACCGCGAGGTGGAACTGCTTGGTGTTCTCCGGCGCTTCGAGGGTCACGACCGGCGGCATCGACCCGAGATCCACCTGGACGAACATCGGGGCCAGCGTAGGGTGCACGGGTGCCGAGGTTCGACACCCTTCTCTACGACGTCGCCGATGGCGTGGCGACCGTCACGCTCGACCGTCCGGAGCGCCTCAACGCGTTCGACGTGGTGCTCACGCGCGAGCTGCACAGCCTCTGGCGCGACCTGCGGTTCGACGATGACGTGCGCGCCATCGTGCTCACGGGAGCCGGCGACCGGGCCTTCTGCACGGGCATCGATCGCGGTGACGCGATCCCCCAACCGAGCGGTCCGTGGATGATGGACGACCCCGGACTCTCGCTCGGACCGAAGTCGGCCGACCTCTGGAAGCCCGTCATCGCCGCGGTGAACGGCATCGCGTGTGGCGGCGCGTTCTACATGCTCGGCGAGGTCGAGACGATCATCGCCGCCGACCATGCCACGTTCTTCGACCCCCACGTCACCTACGGGATGACCGCTGCGTTCGAGCCCATGCTCATGCTCTCGCGCATGCCGTTCGGCGAGATCATGCGCCTGACGCTCCTCGGGAACCACGAACGGATGTCGGCCGCACGGGCACTCCAGATCGGCCTCGTCCAAGAGGTGGTCCCCGGCGCCGACCTCGTGCCGAGGGCACAGCAGCTCGCCCGCGAGATCGCCGAGGGAGAACCCGTCGCCGTGCAGGGCAGCCTGCGCAGCGTCTGGCTCGCGCAGGAGCTCACGCGCACCCAGGCGCTGCGGATGGCCGACATCTACGTCGGGCTCGGCAACGACCTCGACCTGATCGCCGCGGGCCAGGAGCGCTTCGCGGCAGGGAAGCGCGTCGACTGGAGAGTGCGGTGATCGGACAGGACGCGGTCTCACTCAGCGGCAAGGTGGCGCTCGTCACCGGCGCAGCCCAGGGCATCGGCGCGGCCGCCGCCGGCGCGCTCGCCCGGTTCGGCGCCGACCTCGCGATCTGCGACCGTGACGCCGACGGCATGCAGGCGACGGCCGCCGACATCGAGGGCACGGGTCGTCGGTGCGAGAGCGCGCAGCTCGACGTGCGCGACACCGAGGCCGTCGAGGCCTTGGTGAACGAGCTCGGCGGATCCTTCGGCAAGGTCGACGTCCTGGTGAACAACGCCGGTGGCGGGTTCTACGCAGCGGTGATGGACGTGAACGCCAAGGGACAGCGCTCGCTGATCGACGAGAACTTCACCAGCGTCACGAACTTCGTGCGAGCGTGCGTCCCCCTGATGCCGGCAGGCAGCTCCATCGTGAACGTCACGTCGATCGAGGCGTTCCGCGCTGCTCCCGGCTTCGGCATCTACGCGGCGATGAAGAGCGCGGTCGAGAGCCTCTCGAAGACGCTCGCGCTCGAGCTCGCCTCGCGCGGGATCCGGGTGAACACCCTCGCACCCGACGCGATCCCGACGCCCGGCGATGAAGGGCTCGGCGACGCCGTCAGCCAAGGACAGCGTGAAGCGTACGACCGCAAGGTGCCGATGGGGTGGGGTCACGTCGACGACTGCGCGGGACCGATCGTGTTCCTCGCGTCCGCGCTCTCCCGGTACGTGACCGGCACCACGCTGCACGTCGACGGCGGCAGCCTCGCCGCCTCGGGATGGACCCGGCGCGACGACGGCACCTATTCACCGTGACCGACCAGCTCGCACCGGTTCCCCCGCTCTCCGAGGACGAGGCGGGCCTGCCCGGCCCCGCGGTCGGCGAGGCGCCGGTCACCCTCGACCGGCACCAACCGTTCCGCGCGCTGCACCACCGCGAGTTCAAGCTGCTGTTCACCGCCTACGGGATCGGCGACCTCGGGTTCTGGATCTCGCACATCTCGCTGCAATCGGAGATGGCGCGCGTCACCGACAACTCGTCGATCTGGCTCGGCATCCTGTTCTTCGGCACGTTCATCCCGATGCTGCTGTTCGCGCCGTTCGCCGGGGTCGTCGCCGATCGCGTCGATCGCAAGAAGATGCTCATGGCGACCCGCGCCATGGTGGGGTGCGTCGCCGCCACCCTGAGCATCGCCGTCCTCTCGGGTCTGGGTTCGCCCGGCGTGCTCACGCTGTTCGGGTTCTGCATCGGCACCCTCTTCGCGTTCATGGCCCCCGCACAGCAGGCGGCGACGGCGAACTCGGTCCCCCTGCAAGACCTCTCCAGCGCGATCTCGCTCGAGAGCGCGGGCAGCAACATCTCGCGAATCGCCGGACCGGCGCTGGCCGCACCGATCCTCGCGGCATGGGGTGCGGGTTGGTCGTTCGCGGTCTACGCCGCGAGCAACGTGCTGATGCTCCTGGCGCTCGCGCCCGTGCATCTCCGCAGCCAGATCAACAAGCACGAGCCCGGAAACAGCTGGGAACGGTGGAAGGAGGGGCTGCGCCACGCACGTGACCGTCCGCCCGCCGTCGCCGCGCTGATCACTATGAGCGTGTTCTCCGTGTTCGGCGCCGCGCACGTGGTGCTGCTCCCAGTGTTCACGACCGACGTGCTGCACCACCCACGCGACGACTTCACGTTGCTCGTCGTCGCGTCGGGGGTCGGCGCCGTCATCGGTGCACTCACGACCGGGTTCCGCCGGTCGGTTCCGACGCTCCGCAACGCGTTGACGTGGGTGCTCGGGTTCGGGATCGCGGCAGGCGGGTTCGCGCTCTCGACGTCGTGGACCCTCTCGCTCGGGCTCATCGCCGTGGTCGGCTTCTGCTACTTCTCCACGACGACGTCACTGAACACGCTGCTCCAGCACCTCGCCGACGACGACAAGCGCGGCCGGCTCATGGGGCTGTTCGCGGTCGCGTGGGCCGGGCTGATCCCGCTCGGCGGGATCTGGATGGGCACGGTCGCGAGCGCCAGCAGTGCGCCGATCGCCGTCGGGATCGGCGCGGCCGTGTGCGCGATCTACGCCCTCGTCCTGATGGTCCGCCGAGTGGGCGTGCAGCCGGACTCCGCCGGTCCGCCGGAAGGTGCGGGCGATCAGCCCGCGATCGTGCCGCCCAAGTAGGCGCGGTCCAGCGCCGGACCGACCTCGGCCGGTGCACCCGTGAACTCGACCTTCCCGTGCAGCATGATCGCGGCCACGTCGGCGACGCCGAGCACCTCATGGGCGAACTGCTCGACGATGAGGATCGACACGTCGTCCTCGGCGATGCGCTTCACGACCTCGTAGAGCTCCTCCACGATCAGCGGCGCGAGTCCCATCGAGAGCTCGTCGAGCAGGAGCACCTTCGGGTCGGTGGTGAGCGCGCGGGCCATCGCGAGCATCTGCTGCTCGCCACCCGACAGGGTTCCCGCCACCTGCTTGCGGCGCTCCTTCAGACGCGGGAAGCGTTCGAAGGAGCGCTCGAGCACGCTCTTGAACGGCACCCCGGTGTACGTCGCCATGCGCAGGTTCTCGGTGACGGTGAGGTTCGGGAAGATGCCGCGACCCTCTGGCACGAGGCAGACGCCGTTGCGGGCCAGCGAGTCGGCCGGCGTCCCGGTGACGTCCTGGCCCAGGATCTCGACGGTGCCGCTGCTCGGTTTGAGCTGGCCGCTCGCGACCTTGAGCGTGGTGGACTTCCCGGCGCCGTTGGGGCCGAGCAGCGCGAACACCTGCCCGGTCGGCACCACGAGATCGAGTCCGTGGATGACCTCGATCGTCCCGTACGCGGCGCGGATGTCGCGCAGCGCGAGTGCGGGTGGGCCGGCCGCCGAGGCAGCATCCGGCGTGGCTGCCGACAGGCTCTCACGTTCGACAGCGATCAGCGACGGTGCAGCGTCGGCCTGCTCCTGCTCCTTCTCGCCGCCGAGGTACGCGGCTCGGACGTCCGGGCTGGCCTGCACCTCGGTCGGGGTGCCGACCGCGATGATCCGCCCGAAGTCGAGCACGTGGATCTGCTCGCACGTCCCCATGACGAAGCTCATGTCGTGCTCGACGAGCAACACGCCGAGACCGTCCTTCGCCAGCTCGCGCAGCAGCGTGCCGAGCGACGAGGTCTCGGACTC
>JBBQFJ010000163.1:0-6590 GCA_038321755.1 Acidimicrobiia bacterium
GAGGCGCGTCAGCACGCCGGCGACGTGGCGGCTCACGTCGTGGTCTCCTCGGCGGGGGAGGGGCGCGGCTGCTGACCGTGGCCGGTGCGTTCGGTCTTCACCCAGGCGTAGGGGCGGCCGAGGATGCCGTCGAACCACGCCTTGGTGCACACGATCGTGAAGAGCACGAACATCGGCAGGAAGAGGAGAACGCCCCATGCGGCGTTGCGGGGCGCACGACTCACGAGGAGTCCACCCGCGAGCTCGAGCAGCGGGCCGAGGAACAGGAGGGTCGCGATCGGGGTCAGGTCCATGCCCTGCCCCCAGGTCAGGATGCCCGCCGCCCGGAGCGCGACCATGACGAGGCCGAGTCCGCACAGGACGGGGACGTGGTACACGAGCAGGAACATGATCGTCTCGACCCGACGCCAGAAGCTGAGCTCCCGGGTGTGGAGCGCGGCGCTCCGGTACTCGCGCCACGCCGCCTGGTGGCCACGCGCCCACCGGTAGCGCTGCTTCCAGAAGCGGCGGAACGTGGGAACGCTCTCCTCGGTGTCGATCGCGGTGACGTCGTAGCGCACGAACCGGCCGAGCATCACCAGTCGCAGCGTGAGGTCGGTGTCCTCGGTGACCGTCTTCTCGTTCCAGCCACCGAGCGACCTGAGCCAGCTGGTTCGGACCGCGCAGTTGCTGCCGCCGTACGCGGGCAGCTGATAGAGGGATTGCCGGCCGTACTCGTTCACCAGGTAGCCGGAGTAGTAGTCGACCGCGATCGTGCGCGCGAGCTGAGTCTCGTTCGAGTTGCGCACGATGCAACGACCCTGGACCGCCCCGACGTCGGGATCCGCGAAGTGGCGGACGAGTCGCTTCAAGACGTCGGCTCGGGGCTTGTGGTCGGCGTCGAAGACGACCATCACCTCGCCACGCGAGATGGCGAGCGCCTCGTTGAGCGCGCCGCTCTTTCCGCCGCCGGAACCGGGCGCGCGGTGCAGACACTGCAAGTGCGGATGCTGCTCGGCGAGCTGGTCGATGATCGGACCGGTCCGATCATCCGAGCCGTCGTCGATGATGATGATCTCGTGGCGATCGGCGGGGTAGTCGAACAGGAGCAGCGTCGACACGAGGCCCTCGATGACGAGCTCCTCGTTCCGGCACGGGACCAGCACGGTCACGAACGGTCGGTACCCGAAGTCGAAACCGGTTCGCGTCCGCATGTCGCCGGGCGCGGCGGAGAGTGCCGAGGCAGCGAACGCGAGGTGACGCACGAGGAACAGGAGGAAGACGACCACGAGGAACCCGACGATCACCGAGCTGGCGTCCTGGACCCCGAGCGCGCCGTAGAGCATGGCCGCGAGACCCACCAGGAGCAGGAGCGTCCACGGAGTGCCGCTCGGCCCCGCGTGTCCGGCTGCGGCAAGCGCGCCCGGCGCGACCGCCGACGCGTCGTCACCGGATCGAGCATCGCCCGAACGCGTCGCCACCGACTCCGAGGCGGGTGACGTCGGGGCTGCGGTCGCGGTCACGACCGGCGCGGGCGCCGCATGCGCCAGAAGAGGACGAGGGCCATCACGCTCGTGACGACGGCCAGCGACACGAGGCCGCCGAGCCCTTCGCTCACGATGGGCACCGGGTTGGTCTTGCAGTCATTGCCTGGGGCCGTCGCCGTGATGCCGGTGAGGGTCCAGGTGCTCGGGCCCACAGCGTTCACGATGAAGACGTTCTTGTCGCGACCGGCTTTGAAGTCGGTCGGCTGTCCGGCGTCGCCCGGGGTCGCGCCCTTCGGTGCCGGAGGGTTGTCGAAGCGATTGCCGTCACCGAGCGGTACCGACGTGGCGGGACCCCGGTTCTGATATCCCCAGACGGTGCTCGTGATCTTCGTCTGTGCATCGAAGTAGCTGCACTCGACGATCGGCGTGATCTGCCCGGAGGCGGCGGTCGCCGGCGCGGGCACCGCCTTCTTCGGAGCCGTCGTCGTCGGGCTGGCCACGTTCGGTGCCACGGTCGTGGGTGCCACGGTCGGTGGTGTCGTCACCGGTGGAGCCAGTGTCGTGGTGGTCGTCGGATCGGTCTGGCGTGGCAGCTCCCGCGGTAGGGCTGCGCTCGTGCCGGCCAACATCGTGACGCTCGCGAGGATCCCGAGGCACAACAGTGAGAGGCCGGACCGTGCGCGTCGGTCGACGGCGTGCCGAGGAGCTGGATCTCGCGTTCGCGCGGTCATGGCCATCTTCCGGGCCTCCCAGCCTCAGGGCGAACTTCGGAGGCGCGGGCCTCGTGCAGTGCACCACTCATGGGATCGGCGCCTCGGGGAACGTCCTTGAGCGCGGGGGCGCGATCACCTCGAGAAACCGGCCTCGAGAGCACACTGGGGAGTTCTTGGCTCATGGTGCCGAGAAGCCCTGTTATGTAAAGTAGGGCACGGGAGCACGACGAGCACCCTTTTCTTGCACGACCGCCCCTTCTCCGACCGACTGCTACTCCCCGTCCTCCACCCAGTCGTCCATGGGCGGGCAGGAGCACATGACGTTGCGGTCACCGTAGACGTTGTCGATCCGACCGACGGGCGGCCAGTACTTGTCGCCGGCAGCCGATCCGGACGATCCGGAACCAGTCGGGAAGGCGGCCAGCTCCCGGGTGTAGGGCCGGTCCCAGGCCTCGACCGCGACGTCGGCCGCCGGGTGGGGGGCGTGCCGCAGGGGACTGTCGTCGATCGTCCACTCCCCCTGCTCGACTCGGGTGATCTCCCCTCGGAGAGCGATCATCGCGTCGCAGAACCGGTCGAGCTCGCGGCGCGACTCGGATTCCGTCGGCTCGACCATGAGGGTGCCGGCGACGGGGAACGACATCGTCGGTGCGTGGAAGCCGTAGTCGATCAGGCGCTTGGCGACGTCCTCGGCGGTCACGCCGGTCGACTCGGTGATCGGTCGTAGGTCGAGGATGCACTCGTGGGCGACCAGCCCGTCCGGTCCGGCGTAGAGCACAGGAAAGTGCTCCCGGAGGCGGGCCGCGATGTAGTTGGCGCCGAGGATGGCGATCTGCGTCGCGCGCCGAAGCCCCTCGGGCCCCATCATCGTGATGTACGCCCACGAGATCGGCAGGATGCCTGCCGAACCCCACGGCGCTGCCGAGATCGGCCCGACGCCGGTCGCCGGGCCGGCCTCGGGACACAGCGGGTGGTTCGGCAGGTACGGCGCGAGATGGGCGCGCACCGCGACCGGGCCGACCCCTGGTCCCCCGCCGCCGTGCGGGATGCAGAACGTCTTGTGCAGGTTGAGGTGCGACACGTCGGCCCCGAAGGAGCCCGGCTTCGCGAGCCCGACGAGGGCGTTCAGGTTTGCGCCGTCGAGGTACACCTGTCCGCCGTGCTCGTGGACGACGGCGCAGACGTCGCGGATCTGTGCCTCGAACACGCCATGCGTCGAGGGATACGTGACCATCAGCGCGGCCAGGTGCTCGGCGTTGCTGCTCGCCTTGTGCTTCAGGTCGTCGAGATCGACGTTGCCGTCGTCGTCACAGCGGACGACGAGCACCCGCATCCCGGCCATCGCCGCGCTTGCCGCATTGGTCCCGTGTGCCGATGCCGGGATGAGACAGACGTCGCGCGCCGTGTCGCCGCGCTCGCGGTGGTACGCGCGGATGGCGAGCAGTCCCGCGAACTCGCCCTGTGAGCCGGCGTTCGGCTGCAACGACACTGCGTCGTACCCCGTGATCTCGCACAGCCACCGCTCGAGGTCGGTGAACAGCTCGCGGTAGCCCTCGGTCTGCTCGCTGGGCGCGAAGGGGTGCACTCGAGCGAACTCGGGCCAGGTCACCGGGATCATCTCGGTGGTCGCGTTCAGCTTCATCGTGCACGACCCGAGCGGGATCATCGTGCGGTCGAGCGCGAGATCGCGGTCCGCGAGCCGGCGGAGGTACCGGAGCATGTCGGTCTCCGACCGGTACCGGTGGAACACCGGATGGGTGAGGAACTCCGACGTCCGATCGAGCTCGTTCGGGATCGCGTCGGGGGTCGTGACGTCCAGCGCGTCGATCCCGGTGGCCACGCCGTCGAGACCGAACGACGTCCACACCGCTTCGATGACGGCGCGCGTGGTCGTCTCGTCCAGTGAGATGCCGAGCGTGTCGGCATCGACGACGCGCAGGTTGATGCCGAGCTCGCGTGCCCGCTCGGCGACGGCTCCCGCTCGACCGGGCACTCGGGTCTGGAGGGTGTCGAAGAACTCGTCGTGGACGAGCTCCACTCCCCCCGCTCGCAGGCCCGCGGCGAGCACGGCCGTGAGCCGGTGGACCCGCCGGGCGATCGTCCGCAGCCCGTCGGGGCCGTGGTACGTGGCGTAGAGCCCCGCGATGACCGCGAGCAGCACCTGTGCGGTGCAGATGTTGCTCGTGGCCTTCTCGCGACGGATGTGCTGCTCGCGGGTCTGGAGCGCGAGCCGCAGTGCCGGTCGTCCGGCCGCATCGACCGATACCCCGACGAGCCGCCCCGGGAGGCTCCGCTTGTACTCGTCACGAGTCGCCATGAAGGCCGCGTGGGGTCCACCGAAGCCGAGCGGCACGCCGAAGCGCTGCGACGAGCCGACGACGACGTCGGCCCCCTGCTCTCCCGGTGACGTCATCAGCACGAGTGCGAGGAGATCGGCGGCGACCACGACGAGTGCGCCCTGGGCATGCATGCGCGCGATCGTCGCGGCGCGGTCGCGGACGCGACCGCTGGTCCCGGGCTCCTGGACGAGCACGCCGAACACGCCGGTGCTCGGGACGCCTCCCTCCTCGGGAGCAGCGTCGACGTCGCCGACGATGACAGTGATGCCGAGCGGCTCTGCTCGCGTGTGCACGACCGCGATCGTCTGCGGGTGCGTGTCGGCGTCGATGTAGAAGGTGTCCCACTCCCCCGTCTTCGTGACCGCAGGATTGCTGCGGTGGAGCAGGGTCATCGCTTCGGCCGCGGCAGTCGCCTCGTCGAGCAGCGACGCGTTCGCGAGCTCCGTTCCCGTGAGGTCCGTGATCATCGTCTGGAAGTTGAGGAGCGCCTCGAGTCGCCCTTGGGAGATCTCGGGCTGGTACGGCGTGTACGCCGTGTACCACGCGGGGTTCTCGAGCACGTTCCGGAGGATGACCGGGGGCGTGATCGTGTCGGAGTAGCCGAGTCCGATCAGGGACGTGAGGACGTCGTTGCGCGCCGCGAGTGCGTGCAGCGCAACGAGCGCGGCAGCCTCGTCCTTGGGTTCGGGGAGCTCGAGCGCCTCGTCGCGGATCGTCGCGGGAACGGCGGCTCTCACGAGCTCGTCGAGGGACGCTGCTCCGAGCGTCGCGAGCATCGCCTGCTCGTCGTCGGCATCGGGCCCGACGTGACGTCCGATGAACCGATCGGGCTGCTCCAGCTCGGACAGCGTCCTGCGGGGCGGGTTGCTCACTCGGGCTCCCTTGGCGCGACAGCACTCCGGACCGCGCTCGCGGTCCTTGCACTCCCCCGCTGTCGCGGAACCTGAGAGATTCGCCGGGTGGTCTTCCCGATGCTCCGGGTCGACCGACCGACTTTCCCCTTCGGTGAGGTGTGCGTCCGTTCCTCGGAGTCCGTCTCCGGGGTTCGACCGAGCACCTGCTCTCCAGCGTTGCCTCGCCCTGGCGGTCCGTGCGCCTGAGAGATTCCGGGGAGTGGTTGCTCCTTCGGCGCTCCGGTGCTGCTCGACCCGGTTCGGGCCGCTCCGGAGCTCTCCCGCCTGGGGTCGACGGCTGTCAGGAGAAAGGGTACCCCTCACCAGCGAGCGAACGGGTGACGCGTGAGCTCAGTGCTTCTCGACGAAGGGGGTCTTCACCACCGTCGCCTCGACGGGGCGACCGCGGACGTCGACCGTGACGGGCGCGCCGATCTCGACGTCGGGAGGCAGGAACGCGAGCGCGATCCCGTGCTCGAGCATCGGCGAGAAGTTGCCACTCGTGACCTCCCCCACCGCGGCGCCGTCGACCAAGACCGCACAGCCCGCTCGGGGGATCTGCCGGCCCTCGACGCTCAGGCCGCGCAGCAGTCGGGTGACGCCGCGCTCCTGCTCGGCGAGCAGCGGCGCACTCCCCCGGAACGCGCCCTTGTCGAAGCGCACGACCCAGCCCAGTCCCGCCTGGAGCGGCGTGATGCCCGGGCCGAGCTCGTGGCCGTGCAAGGGCAGCCCCGCCTCGAGCCGGAGCGTGTCACGCGCTCCGAGGCCCGCAGGGGTCACGCCGGCGCTCAGCACCGCGTGCCAGACGTCAGCAGCGGCCACTGCAGGCACGTGGAGCTCGATGCCGTCCTCGCCGGTGTATCCGGTCCCCGCAGCCCACCCGTCGGCTCCACCGGGATACGTGACGGCGGTCACCCCGAAGCGCGGAACCTCCGCCGCGGCGTCGAAGACGTCGGCCAGCCGGGCCCGGCCCTCGGGGCCCTGGACCGCGAGGACCGCCCGGGTCGGGGTGACGTCGGTGACGTCGAACGGGCCGTCCGCGCGACCGCGCGCCTCCTCGAGCGCGCCGACGAGCTCGTCGGTGTTCGAGGCGTTCGGCATGACGAGGTACTGCTCGTCGTCCACCCACCACACGATGATGTCGTCGACGACGTGCGCGTCGACCGGATCGAGCAGGTG
>JBBQFJ010000164.1:0-6425 GCA_038321755.1 Acidimicrobiia bacterium
CGTCGTTCACCACGATGGCGTCGAACTCCCCCGCCCGGGCCTCTTCGGCATCGGCTTCGGCCAGGCGGCGCTCCAGGTCCACGGGATCCCCGTCCGGGTCTCGGTCGAGCAGACGCTCCCGTTGCACATCCCGCGACGGCGGTCGGAGGAAGATCAGGAGCGCGTCGGGGAACACCTCACGAACGGCCAGCGCCCCCTGGACATCGACCTCGAGGAGCACGTCGTCGCCGCTCGCGAGATGCTTCTCCACCGGCGCGCGCGGCGTCCCCTTCAAGTCGCCGTAGACGTCGAACCACTCCAGGAACCCTCCGTCGTCCCGCAGCTGACGGAACTCGTCGTTCGTGACGAACCGGTAGTCGCGCCCGTCGACCTCGCCCGGACGCTGAGGTCGGTCGGTGGCCGACACGGAGAACCACAGTCGCGGCTCGCGAACGCGGAGCCGCTGCAGCACGGTGCCCTTGCCGGTTCCCGACGGGCCCGCGACCACGACCAGCACGCTCACGGCCGGACGCTCAGGACTGCGGACCGAAGTGCTCGAGCAACTTCTTGCGCTGGTTCGGGCCGAGGCCGCGGAGCCTGCGGCTCTCGCTGATGTCGAGGTCACGCATCAAGCGCCGCGCCTTGACCTTGCCGGTGTGCGGCATCGACTCGAGCATGCTGACGACCTTCAGCTTCGCCAGCACGTCGTCGTCCTCGGCCCGGTGGAACAGCTCGCCGAGCGTGAGCTGCTCGGCCTTGAGCTGCTCCTTCACCTCGGCGCGGACCCGGCGGGCCATCGCCGCCTTCTCCAACGCCGCGCGGCGCTGGTCGGGGGTGAGGGCCGGCGGGAGTGGCATCGGGGCGCAGCATAGTGACGGGTCGGAATCGTCACACGGGTCGGATCAGTGTCCGAGCGCCGCAGCCACCTCGTCGGCTACGGCCGCCGCGGCGCGCTCGGGATCGTCGGCAGCCGTGACCGTTCGCCCGATGACCAGCCAGTCCCCACCGCGTGCCGCGGTATCGCCCGGCGTCGCCACGCGTGCCTGATCGTTGGCGGCGCTCCCCGCGAGTCGGAGACCGGGCACCATGGTGTGCAGGCCCGCACCGTGCGCGTCCGCGATCTCGTACGAAGAGCACACGACACCGTCGCACCCGGCGACACGCGCGACGTCGAGCCGCGTGGCGAACTGGCTCGTGTCGGCCTCGCTGGTCAGGACGGTGACCCCGAGCGCGATCGGCGGCGGGTGCCCGGCCTCGCTCGCGCCGGCACGTAGCCCCTCGACCCCGGCACGCAGCATCTCGGCCCCACCGGCCGCGTGGAAGTTGAGGAACTCGACGCCCCGCCGTCCGAAGACGCGTGCAGCACGCGCCACGGTGTTCGGGATGTCATGCAGCTTCAGATCCGCGAAGACGCGCAACCCTGCTTCGTGGAGGGCATCGAACGCGGTGGGGCCGGCCTCGGCATAGAGCTCGAAGCCGACCTTGGCGGTGCTGAACCACGGAGCCAGACGCGTCGCGAGCGATAGCGCCTCGTCGAGACCACCGACGTCGAGCACAAGGACGAGACGGTCGCGTACGTCGGCGCTCACGGCCACCTCCGAAGCGTCGGTCATCCGTGCGCCCAACCCAAGCCTCCGGTCAGCGCGGCCACCCGATCCACGTCATGCTTCACGCACCAGCGCGTGAGCTCGTCGAGGATGCGCAGCGTCGCGCGCGGTTCGATGAACGTCGCGGTCCCGACCCCGACCGCGCTCGCACCCGCAAGCAGCATCTCGACCGCGTCGAGCCCGCTGCCCACCCCGCCCGTCCCGATGATCGGCACGCCGGGATGCGCGAGGTGCACGTCGTACACGGCACGAAGCGCGATCGGCTTGATCGCCGGGCCCGAGAGCCCTCCACCTGCGCTCCCGAGCGCGGGACGACGAGCCTCGGCGTCGATCGCGAAGGCCCGCACCGTGTTCACCAGGGTGAGCCCGGTGGCACCGGCATCGAGCGCTGCGCCGGCGATGGCGGGCAGGTCGCCCACGCCGGCGCTCAGCTTGGCGAGGATCGGCAGCGCGAGACCGCTCCCCGCCACGGCGCTGACGACCGCAGCAGTGGCTCCGGACTCATGGGCGAAGATCGTGCTGCCCGCCATCGTGTTCGGACAGCTCAGGTTCACCTCGACCGCAGCCAGCTCACCGAGGGCCGGGAGCAGCATCGCGGCCGCCGTCGCGTAGTCGTCGACCGTGTGCCCCCAGATCGATGCGATCACGGTCGCACCGCGAGCCCGCAGCGCCGGGAGGTCGTGCGCGACCCACTCCTCGACACCGTGACCCTGGAGGCCGACGGCGTTCACCATGCCGGCCGTCGCCGGATGCAGGCGAGGCGCCGGGTTCCCGGCCCACTCGAACGGCGCCTGTGACTTCGTGGTGACCGCGCCGAGGCGGGCCGGGTCACACACGCGGGCGACCTCGTCACCGTGCCCGAAGGTGCCCGACGCCGCGACGATCGGGTTCGCGAGCCGGAGACCGCCGATCGTCACCGACAGGTCGACAGGCAAGTCGACAGGCAGGTCGACAGGCAGGTCGACAGGCAGGTCGACAGGCAAGTCGACAGGGTCCGCGACCACGTCAGAGTCCGAGTCCGAGCTGTGCATCGCGGTGGTACTCCTGGAGCGGGCGCACCGCGGGTTCCTCCGCCGAGCGTGCGGCGATCCCCGCCGCGGCGGCCAGGGCCGCGGCCACCGTCGTGATGCACGGAACGTGGTGCTTCATCGCCGCGCGTCGGATGTGGGCACCGTCCGCGCGCGGCCCGCGACCACGCGGCGTGTTCACGACGAGATCGACCTTCCCCGACGAGACGAGATCGACGGCGTCGACCCCGGTGCCTTCACCCACCTTGGCGACCGTCGTCGCCACGGGCAGGCCCTCGGCTTCGAGCATGGCTGCAGTCCCAGCCGTCGCGGCGATGGTGAAGCCGAGCTCGACGAAGCGGCGCGCAGCGTCGAGCCCACTGCGCTTGTCGCGATCCGCGAGCGAGAAGAACACCGTGCCCGACGCGGGGAGGAGATTTCCCGCCGCGGCCTGGCTCTTGGCGAACGCGAGTCCGAAGGATCGGTCGATCCCCATCACCTCGCCCGTCGAACGCATCTCCGGACCGAGGATCGTGTCGACCTCGGGGAACCGGTCGAAGGGCAGCACCGCTTCCTTCACCGCGACGTGCCCTCCCGCGGCCGGAGGCCGCAGCAGTCCCTCGGCACGGAGCTCGGCCAGCGTGGCGCCGAGCATCACGCGAGCCGCCACCTTCGCGAGGGGCACGCCAGTGGCCTTGCTCACGAACGGCACCGTCCGACTCGCTCTCGGGTTCGCCTCGATCACGAAGACCTGGCCGTCCTTCACCGCGTACTGAACGTTCAACAGGCCGCAGACCTCGAGCGCGTGCGCGAGCTCGTGCGTGCGCGCTTCGATCTTCGCCACGAGCTCACCGCTGAGCGTCGGCGGTGGGATGGCACACGCCGAGTCGCCGGAGTGCACGCCGGCCTCTTCGATGTGCTCCATCACGCCACCCACGAGCACCTCACCGTCGCCATCACGGATCGCGTCGACGTCGACCTCGACGGCATCCTCGAGAAACCGGTCGATCAGCGCGGGACGCTCGGCCGACAACCCGCCTTCTCGACCGAGGCTGCCTTCGTGCGCGAGCTCCGCCATCGCGTCGTCGAGTGCATCGTCGTCGTACACGATCTGCATCGCTCGGCCACCGAGCACGTAGGAGGGGCGCACGAGCACCGGGTACCCGACGGTGGCGGCGATACCACGCGCCTCCGCGGGACCGGTCGCCATGCCGCCGGCGGGTTGCGGGATCCCGAGCCGCTCGCACAATGCGTTGAAGCTCTCGCGGTCCTCGGCGAGATCGATCGAGGCCGGGCTCGTCCCGAGGATCGGGATCCCGGCGTCCTGGAGCGCGCCTGCGAGCTTGAGCGGCGTCTGCCCGCCGAGCGCCACGATCACGCCCGCGAACCCGGCGCCAGCCGAACCGCTCGCAGCAGCGCGCGCCAGCGCGTCGCACACGTTGCGCACGCCTTCGACGGAGAGCGGCTCGAAGAAGAGCCGGTCGCTCGTGTCGTAGTCGGTGGAGACCGTCTCGGGGTTGCAGTTCACCATCACGGTCTCGTAGCCGGCGTCCGAGAGCGCAAAGGCCGCATGCACGCAGCAGTAGTCGAACTCGACGCCCTGCCCGATCCGGTTCGGTCCGCTGCCCAGGATCACGACAGCTTGCCGCTCGAGTGGCGTGACCTCGTCCTCGTCCTCGTAGGTGCCGTAGTGGTACGGGGTGTTCGCGGCGAACTCTGCTGCGCAGGTGTCGACGGTCTTGTAGGTGATCACCACACCCGCATCGAGGCGCGCGTCGCGGACGTCGTCCGGCGACACTCCCCAGAGGTACCCGAGCTGCGCATCGCCGAAGCCCAACCGCTTCGCGCGCCGCCACATCGCTCGATCCATGTCGGCGAGCGTCCGCGCCGTGAGCTCGGCGCGGGCCTCGACGATCTGCAACAGCTGGTCGAGGAACCACGGGTCGACACCGGTTGCTTCGTGCAGTCGGTCGACCGAAACGTCGCGGCGGAGCGCGGCCTCGAGCAGGAACATGCGATCAGGCGTGGGCGTCGCGGCCATCCGTACCAGCTCGTCCGTATCGACGCGCTCGAGCGGAACCTCCGCGGGATCGGCGGCCAGACCGAGGCGCCCGGTCTCGAGGCTGCGCAGCGCCTTCTGCAGCGACTCCGTGAAGGTGCGCCCGATGGCCATCACCTCGCCGACGGACTGCATCTGCGTGCCCAGCACCCCTTGCGCGCCGGGCAGCTTCTCGAACGCCCACCGGGGCACCTTGGTGACCACGTAGTCGATCGTCGGCTCGAACGACGCGGGCGTCTCACCGGTGATGTCGTTCATGATCTCGTCGAGTCGGTACCCGACTGCCAGGCACGCGGCGATCTTGGCGATCGGGAAGCCCGTCGCCTTGCTGGCGAGCGCACTCGAGCGCGAGACCCGTGGGTTCATCTCGATGACGACGAGATCCCCGTTCTCCGGGTTCACGGCGAACTGCACGTTCGATCCGCCGGTGTCGACGCCGATCCGACGGATGCACGAGAACGCGGCATCGCGCATCCGCTGGTACTCGACGTCGGTGAGCGTCTGTGCCGGCGCGACGGTGATCGAGTCGCCGGTGTGCACGCCCATCGGGTCGAAGTTCTCGATCGAGCAGACGACGACCACGTTGTCCGCGTGGTCCCGCATCAGCTCGAGCTCGTACTCCTTCCAACCGAGCACGGACTGTTCGACCAGGATCTCGCCGACGGGGCTCGCGTCGAGGCCGCGGGCAGCGAGCTCGCGCATCTCCTCGCTGTTCTGGGCGAAGCCGGTTCCCCCGCCACCGAGAATGAACGACGGACGAACGATCACCGGATATCCGACCGTCTCGCCGACCACGCACGCCTCGTCGACGTCATAGGCGAGGCCCGAGAGCGGGACGGCGAGGCCGATCTCCAGCATGGCCTCCTTGAACCGCGATCGGTCCTCCGCGGTGTGGATCGCATCCACATCGGCGCCGATCATCTCCACCCCGAAGGTCGCGAGCACACCCGCGTCGTGGAGCGCGATCGCCAGGTTGAGCGCGGTCTGCCCACCGATCGTGGGGAGCACGGCGTCCGGTCGCTCCTTCTCGATGATGCGGGTGACCGTCTCGACATCGAGCGGCTCGACGTACGTCGCGTCGGCAAACTCGGGGTCGGTCATGATCGTTGCGGGGTTCGAGTTGACCAGCACCACGCGGTATCCCTCGCGCGCGAGCACTCGGCAGGCCTGGGTGCCCGAGTAGTCGAACTCGCACGCCTGGCCGATGATGATCGGGCCGCTCCCGAGCACGAGGATCGTGTGCAGATCGGTGCGCTTCGGCACGTCAGCGACCTCCCGATGCCCGGTCGCCCGACATGAGGCTCGTGAAGTCCTCGAAGAGGTAGGACGCGTCGTGCGGCCCGGGACCGGCCTCCGGGTGGTGCTGCACCCCGAACGCCGGCGCGTCGAGCAGGCGGAAGCCTTCGACCACCCCGTCGTTGAGGTTCACGTGCGTGAGCTCGGCGCGCTCGAGCGAGTCGATCGCGATGGCGTAGTTGTGGTTCTGGCTCGTGATCTCGACATGCCCCGTCGCCTCGTGGCGCACCGGGTGGTTCGCGCCGTGGTGCCCGAACAGCAGACGCTGCTTCTCGGCGCCGACGGCGAGCCCGAGGATCTGGTGGCCGAGGCAGATCCCGAAGACCGGCACCTCGCCCACGAGTCCGCCGACCGCCGCGCCCGCGCCGACCACGGCCCCCGGGTCACCCGGTCCGTTCGAGCGGAACCCGCCGTGGGGGTCTCGGGCGAGCACGTCGGCCGTGGTGGTGCCCGCGGGCACCACCTCGACCCGGCACC
>JBBQFJ010000165.1:0-6400 GCA_038321755.1 Acidimicrobiia bacterium
CCCGGCCAAGGGGCAGCTGCTCCTGTTCTACGTCGGCTTGATGGCGATGTTCCGCGGCGTCAGCCAGATCGTGTTCGCCTTCGGCCTGCGGCACGCAGGCAAGGAAGTCGCCGCGGCCTGAGTCACTGCAGCGCTCGAGACCGACCGATGCTCCCGCCGGGTCCGCCCGGCGGGAGCATCGCGTCCGGGCCGGGCCCGCGAGCGCGGCGTTCGGCTAAGGTGCTCCGGATCACCCTCCGGGCGGAGGGGTCTCGGAACGGTCGGACCTAGGGAATCAGGGGAACCTCGATGCAGAAGCTGCTGCGCACGGCCGTGTTCTGCACGATCGTCATCGGCGTCGCGTTCGGCGCCGTGGCGGTTGCCGTGAGCACGCCGTTGCCGACCGAGTTCACCAGCGGCGGCGTCCGATGGGGCGATCTCACCGGAGACACCACCGGCTTCTACAACACCGCCACCACGAACTGTTCCGGCGACGACTCCTTCGCGATGGGCGATGCGAAGCCCCTTGCCACGGCCCAAACCGATGCGTTCGACGACGCCGGCATGGTCAACGTCGCGGACACGCTGTTCGTCCTCCCCGGTGGCGCCAGCGCGCCGGTCGATCTCTCGGGAACCACGCTGACGACACCGAGCGTCACGACCGGGCCGCTCGACGTGACCGTGCAGTGGCAGGGTGCGGGCACGGGCACGATCCGTGAGCTCGTGACGCTCAAGAACCCGGCGGCAACCGACCTGGTCCAGGACGTCGTGATCGAGAGCAATCTCGGATCGGACCAGAGCACCGTCCTCCAGGCCGCGAGCACCGGTGACATCTCGGGCTACCCGACGAACGCGCGCTGGTTCGCGACGACGCAGGGTGAGTCCGCGGTTCCGACCGATCCGCCGATCGTCTCCGTCGCTACAGGCCCGGGAAGTGTGCAGTCGCCCGCGACGATTTTTGACTGCCCGGAGTCGAACGTGCAGGACTCAGGGAAGGCCAAGGACCAGGACCAGCCGGCCGACACCGACGCGCCGCTGGCCGCAGCCGACGAGAACGCCCCGGCACCCGACGATGCCGTCGTCGCGACCGGTACGGCGCTCAACACCGACCAGTTCGGGTACCGCTACTCGGTCAGCATCCCGGCGGGTCAGACCCGGTACCTCATGGTGTTCTGGAACCTCGTCTCCACGAAGGACGAAGTCCTCGCGGCGGGCCCGGCGTGGAACACCAATCCGTCCTCGGGCTCCGAGGCACTTGCGGGGATCTCGCCGCTGCAGCTCTCGCAGATCGTCAACTGGGCGTTCCCGCTGGAGATCGCCCCCCGCTTCACCGGCTGATCGTCGACGCGTCCATCGTTCGCTGATGCTCCCGACGGGCCTGCCCGGAGGGAGCATCGCGTCCGGGCCGGTAGCCTGACGCCGCTTCGCGACACCGGACCGGGGGGAGAGCGCAGATGTCGGACGCGATCGAATCGTTGCTCGGCGAGGACCGGTCGTTCCCGCCGCCCGCCGACTTCAAGGCGTCGGCGCACGTCATCGACGCCGGGATCTACGACGAGGCCAACGCGGACCCCGACGGCTTCTGGGCTCGTCAGGCCGCCGATCTCCTCGACTGGTTCGAGGAGTGGGACACCATCTGCGACTGGGACCTGCCCTTCGCCAAGTGGTTCGTCGGCGGCAAGCTCAACGCCTCGTACAACTGCCTCGATCGTCACGTCGCGAGTGGCCACGGTGACCAGGTCGCGTACCACTGGGAGGGCGAGCCGGGTGACACGCGCACGATCACCTACGCCCAGCTCCTCGACGAGGTGAGCAAGCTCGCGAACGCGCTGAAGGAGCTCGGCGTCCAGAAGGGTGACCGCGTCAACATCTACCTCGGCATGGTGCCGGAGCTCCCGATGGCCCTCCTCGCGTGCTCGCGGATCGGTGCGCCGCACTCGGTCGTCTTCGGAGGCTTCTCGTCCGACTCGCTGCGCGACCGCATCAACGACGCCGAGGCCAAGGTCCTGATCACGGCCGACGGCGCCTGGCGGCGCGGCAACGTGTTCCCGCTGAAGGAGACCGCGGACACGGCGGTCGCCGACTGCCCGTCGATCGAGAAGGTGCTGGTCCTCCGGCGGACGGAGAACGACGTCCCGTGGACCGATGGTCGCGACGTGTGGTGGCACGACCTCGTCCCCGGCCAGAGCAGCGACTGCCCACCGGAGCCGATGGACTCCGAGGACCTGCTGTACCTGCTCTACACGTCGGGGACGACGGCCAAGCCCAAGGGGATCATGCACACGACCGGGGGATATCTCACCCAGGTCGCGTTCACCCACCGCACCGTGTTCGACCTGCAGCCCGACACCGACGTCTACTGGTGCGCGGCCGACGTCGGCTGGGTGACCGGACACTCGTACATCGTCTACGGGCCGCTGATGAACCGGACGACGAGCGTGATGTACGAGGGCACGCCCGACTTCCCCGACAAGGATCGGCTGTGGCAGATCATCGAGCGCTACGGCGTGACGATCCTGTACACGGCGCCCACGGCGATTCGCACGTTCATGAAGTGGGGCGACGAGTTCCCGGCCCGGAACGACCTCTCGACGTTGCGGCTGCTCGGGACGGTGGGCGAACCGATCAACCCCGAGGCATGGATCTGGTACTGGAAGCACATCGGTGGCGAGCGCTGTCCGGTCGTCGACACGTGGTGGCAGACCGAGACCGGCGCCAACATGATCAGCCCACTCCCCGGCGCGACCACGCTCAAGCCGGGATCGGCGACATTCCCGCTCCCGGCCATCGGTGCCGACATCGTCGACGACGCCGGCGCGAGCGTGTCGACTCCGGGCGGGGGCTACCTCGTCCTCACCCAGCCGTGGCCGGCGATGCTCCGCGGGATCTGGGGCGATCCCCAGCGCTACCGCGACACCTACTGGGGGCGTTTCCCCGGGAAGTACTTCGCGGGGGACGGCGCGAAGCGCGACGAGGACGGGTACTACTGGCTCCTCGGGCGCGTCGACGACGTCATGCTCGTCTCGGGGCACAACATCTCGACGGCCGAGGTGGAGCACGCCCTCGTCGGGCATCCGGCGGTCGCCGAGGCCGCCGTCGTCGGTCGTACCGACGCGACCACGGGGCACGCCATCGCCGCGTTCGTGATCCTGCGCTCGGGCAACGAGCCCAGCCCGGCGCTGGGGGAGGAGCTGCGCGAGCACGTCTCGCACCACATCGGCCCGATCGCCAAGCCCAAGTCGGTGCTCTTCACCGACGACCTCCCGAAGACCCGGTCGGGCAAGATCATGCGTCGGCTCCTGCGCAACGTGAGCGAGGACGAGGCGCTCGGGGACACGACGACGCTGGCCGATCCGAGCGTGGTCGAGGGCATCAAGGCGCGCTACCTGGCTCAGGCCACCTCGGACGACGACTGAGCTGATGGACCCACAGCACTGGACCTGGCGCAACGGCCCGGTCGACGCCGGACCGGCGGCCGTGATCGACATCGACGGGGTGCTCTCCGACGCGGTCAGCCGTCAGCACTACCTCGAGTCGCCGCGCCAGGACTGGCGCTCGTTCTTCGACGCCTGCGGTGACGACCCGGTCATCGAAGAGGTCAAGGTCCTGCTCGACCTCCTCGATCCGGCGCTCCGCATCGTCCTCCTGACGGCGCGGCCTCAACGCGTGCACGAGCTCACCGAGGCGTGGCTGCACCGGTACGAGATCCGGTGGGACCTGCTGGTGATGCGGTCCTTCGGCGACTACGACGTCGCGCGCGACTTCAAGCAGTGGACCGTCCGGGATCTCCGGACGCGCGGCTTCGACCTCAAGCTCGCGATCGAGGACGACCGTCGGAACGTCGAGATGTTCCGATCCGAGGGGGTCCCCTGCCTGTACAAGCACTCCGGCTACTACGACTGAGCCGGCGGCGTGCTCGAGGCAACGCTCCTCGCCCTCGGCTCCGCGGTGCTGCACGCGGGCTGGAACCTCCTCGTCAAGACCAGCGACGAGCGCTTCCTCACCGCCTGGGGGCAGTTCCTCGTCGGCGGCGTCTGCTTCCTGCCGGTCCTGTTCGTCACCGGTCTGCCCCCCGCCGACGCGCTCCCGTTCCTCGTGGGCTCGAGTCTCGTGCACGTCGTCTACGTCGTGGCGCTCGTGCGCGCCTACCACCACGGCGACTTCTCGTTCGCCTACCCGCTGGCTCGCGGTGGCGGTGCGCTGCTCGCCGCGATCGGTGGCGTGGCGTTCCTCGGCGACTACCTCTCGCTGCCGTCGTGGTGCTCGATCGGGATCGTGGTCGTGGGGCTGGCGTCGCTCGTCCGACCGAGCGTGGGGATGCTCGCGATCGGCTGGTCCTTGCTCACCGCCCTCACCATCGGCACCTACACGACGCTCGACGCGGCCGGCGCCCGCCGCGCCGACAGCGGGTTCGGATACGGCGTCCTGGTGGTGGTGGGGGCTGCGCTCACCCTGAGCGTCGTCGGGGTGGCGCGCGGTCGCGGCGGGGATCTGCTGCTCCACCTCCGAACGTCCGATCGCCGACGCGTCGTCGCCGGCGGCATCGCCTCCGTCCTCGCGTACTCGATGGTCCTCGCCGCCGTCCGGCTCGCGCCGGTCGGCTACGTGGCCGCGCTCCGGGAATCGTCCGTCGTCCTCGGTGCGGCGATGGGGTGGTTGCTCCTCCACGAGCGCCTCGGCCGCGCCCGCCTGGCCTCCTCGGTGGTGGTCGCGACCGGCCTGGTGCTGCTCATCGCAACCCGCTGAGAGTGGTCAGTCGCGGAAGTTCGTGAACTGCAGCGGGATCCCGAAGTCGTGGCCCTTCATGGCCTCGATCGCCGACTGCAGGTCGTCACGCTTCTTGCCGCTCACCCGGAGCTGATCGCCCTGGGTCTGGTGGGAGAGGCCCTTGAGACCGAGCTCCTTCACGAACTTGCCGATCTCCTTGGCCTTGTCCTGGCTGATCCCGACGTTCAGGGTGACGGTCTGGTTGACCGTCCCCTTCGTGGCCTCCTCGATCTTTCCGTAGGCCAGCGCCTTGAGCGACACCTTGCGCTTGACGAGCTTCTCCTCGAGCACCTGCACCAGCGCCTTGAGGCGCTGGTCGCTCTCCGAGTGCAACTCGATGGTCTTGTCGGTGAGCTCGACGCTCGAGTCGGTGCCCTTGAAGTCGTAGCGGGTCGAGATCTCTCGACTCGCCTGGTCGACTGCGTTGCGGATCTCCTGCATGTCGACCTCGGAGACGACGTCGAACGTCGGCATGGCTGCGAAACCTCATCAGAAGGAGAAAACGTGACGGCTGCTACTGTACGCGGCCCTCAGGGTCGGTACCCGAGTGGCCAAAGGGAGCAGGCTGTAAACCTGCTGGGAAACCTACGCTGGTTCGAATCCAGCCCGGCCCACCACTGAGAGCCTGCGATCGCTAGAGCAGGCGCTGCATCAGGACGACATCGAGCCATCGGTTGAACTTCCGACCGATCTCGCGTTCCGTGCCCACGGTCTCGAACCCGAAGGCCCGGTGCAGCGCGATGCTCGCCTCGTGGCCACCGACGATCCGGGCCACGACGGCGTGGAACCCGTGATCGCGCCCGAGGCGCACCAGCTCCTCCAGGAGGAGTCGGCCGACGCCGCTCCCGCGGTGGTCGCGGTGCACGTACACCGAGTCCTCGACCGAGGTCACGTAGGCGGGCCGGTCCCGATAGGGCGAGAGGGAGCCGAACCCGACGACGGTCTCACCCACGACCGCCACGATCGCCGGATGGGCCCCCGAGTGGCCGTCGATCCAGGTCACCTGTTCGGCCAGGGTGCGGGGGACGAGGTCGAAGGTCACAGTCGACTCGAGGACCTCGACGTTGTAGATCGAGCGGATCGCCTCCGCGTCGGCGCGATCCGCGAGTCGCAGGGTGATCGCCTGCCCCGAACCTCGAGGCCCGGGAGCAGGGACGTCGGGCGCGGGCATCGTCGGAGGCTATCCACGCCGAGTCGGCCCGCTCGGCTCGATTCGGTGCGGAGCCGGTCGACTAACCTAGGCACTTCGCCCTTCGCCCCCTTAGCTCAGTCGGCAGAGCACTTCCATGGTAAGGAAGGGGTCTACGGTTCGATTCCGTAAGGGGGCTCGGCGGTGTAGCTCAGATGGCAGAGCACGCGGCTCATAATCGCGGCGTCGCGGGTTCGAGTCCCGCCACCGCTACCAGGACCGCCTGACCGAGAGGGCCTCGCCCTCTCGATCTTCGCGTCAGAGACAACACGAACCAACATCCCAGACAGCACGTTCACGACCGCAGACGAAAGCAACAGGAGTACGTCCCATGGCGAAGGCGAAGTTCGAGCGGACGAAGCCGCATCTGAATATCGGCACGATTGGTCATATTGATCATGGGAAGACGACGCTGACTGCTGCGATCACGAAGGTGTTGTCGGAGAAGAACCCGAACACGAGCTT
>JBBQFJ010000166.1:0-6397 GCA_038321755.1 Acidimicrobiia bacterium
GTTCGCCGAGACCACCGGCACATCCGAAAGCACCGCCCGCGAGACGTTCGCGACCACGACCAGGCTTTCGGAGCTGCCGAGCACCGAATCGAAGCTCCGCTCCGGCGAGCTCTCGCTCCAGCAGGCCGCGCACGTGACCGCGGGCGCGTTCAAGGACCCGGCGTCGGAGCCGCGCCTGCTGCGCAAGGCGAAGCGTTCGGGGATGCGGGAGCTTCGGGACGAGAAGGAGCGGGTCATCGCCGCGGTGACTGACGCGGTGACCGACGCGGTCGAGGCCCGCCGGATCGCGAAGGCGGAGCGGCATCTGCGCACCTGGACCAACGGTTACGCGACCCAGGGCAGGTTCTCCGGGCCCACCGAGGAGGTCGCGAAGCTCCTCCACGCGCTCGAACCCCTCGAGCAGGGCCGCTTCGAGAAGGCACGGCGATCCGGCGAGCACGAAGCCCGGGACGCGTACCGCTTCGACGCGCTGATCGAGCTCGCCGACGGCGGTGGCGTCGCGGCGCAGAAGCCGTCCGCGGAAGCCGCTCGAGTTCGCGTCGACCTCACCGCCCTCCTCCGAGGCACCACCCGGTCCGGCGAGACGTGTGAGATCCCCGGCGTCGGACCCGTCTCCGTCGAGCACGCCCGCGAGGTCCTCTCCCACGGGCTCCTCCAGCTCGTCATCACCAACGGCGTCGACGTCCAGACCGTCGTCAGCAGCACCCGACACGTCCCCGCCGCACTGAAGATCGCCATTGCCGAGCGCGACCAACACTGCAAGGTCCGAGGCTGCGACCGCACCGTCGGGTTGCATCGCCACCACACCAAGCCATTCCGCGAGACCCACCACACCCGATACTCCGAGCTCGGCAACGTCTGCGACCAACACCACCACCGCATCCACGACCTCGACCACGAGATCGTCGACCACCGCGACGGCACCTGGAGCCTCCGCGCCCCACCCGGCGAGGCGGCGGCCTGACGCGGCGGGCGAGATGACCTCGAGCGAGAGGCGCGACCTACGACGAGACGAGCGCGGTGCGCACCGCGTCCCAGATCGCCTGGTGCCGCGGGACGTTCTGGAGGCGGTCCGTGTGGACCAACACCATCTGCACGCCACCGGTAGTGGCCGCAGCATGCACCGCGGCACCGACCTCGCTCGCACGCTCCACCACCGTGCACGGGATGCCGTGGACCGCGGCGACTGCGGCGAGGTCGAGTCCGTGCGGCGTCCCGAACAGCTCTTCGAAGTGGGCGGTGTCGACGACCTCCGGCTTGCCCTGCGGGAGGAACGAGAAGATCGCGCCGCCATCGTTGTCGACCACGACGAACGTTGCGTCGAGCCCGCGATCGAGAGCACCGAGCAGACCGTTCGTGTCGTGGAGGAAGCACAGGTCGCCGAGCAGCCCCACGACGGGCCCACCGTCACCGCCTGCGGCCGCGCCCAGCACCGTGGACACGAACCCGTCGATGCCGTTCACGCCTCGGTTCGCGAGGAACATCACGCCGGCGCGCGGCGCGGCGAAGGACTCGACGTCACGCACGGGCATGCTCGACGCGACCACCAAGGTGGAGCCGGCGGCCAACGAAGCGACCACGTCGCGCGCGATCCGGCCCTCGAACAGATCGTCGGTCGCCGCGCACGCGTCGTCGATCGCGTCCCGAGCGAGACGCTCCGCGCCCGTCCACTCCGCGAGCCACGCCGCGCTCGAGGGCGGGACATCCAGCACCGATGCGACCGCGTCGAGCAGGGCCGCGGGATCCGTGTGCACTCGCTCGGTCGCGGCGCGGTCGGGATCGAGCCACACGCCGTCGCGATCGACGAGCCAGGTCGCGTCGGCCTGCGAGAGCCACTGCCCGGCGACCTTGCTGGTGAGCGGTGCACCGAGGCGCACCACGAGGTCGGGGCGATGCCCCTGGGCGAACTCCGGGACGCGCAGCAGCGCGTCATACGTCGAGATCGCCGCGGGCCCCTCCCGCAGCCCCGAGATCGGATCCGCGAGCACTGGCCAACCTGCGGCCGACGCGAACCGCGCCGCCACCTCCGGCGTCACGCCAGAACCCCAGCCCGCCACCAGCACCCCACGCGGTGCGGCGCGGACGGCGTCGACGAGCGCGGTCACCGTCGCCGCGTCCGGCGCGGGCGCGGCCAATGGCGCGGCGAGCCACGGTGCACCATCGGGACGACCGGGCGTGTCGAGGAGCGGCGCGCCACTCGGCACCAGCGGCTCGCGGAACGGCAGGTTGAGGTGCACCGGACCCTGGGGCGAACCCGTCGCCGCGAGCACGGAGCGGGCCGCGACGTCGCGCCACGTCGCGTCGGCATCCGCGACCGGGCAGTCATCGGGCGGACCGGGGTCGTGGAACCAACGAACGGCATCGCCGTAGAGCCGGGTCTGGTCGATCGTCTGCCCCGCGCCGATGCCCTGCAGCTCCGGCGGTCGGTCCGCCGTGCAGACGATGAGCGGGACCCGACCGTGGTGGGCTTCGAGCACGGCCCAGTGGAAGTGCGCCGCCGCCGTTCCCGACGTGCAGCACAGGACCGATGGACGGCCCGACGCCCGCGCCGCACCGAGCGCGAAGCCCGCCGCCGATCGCTCGTCGAGCAGGACGTTGACCTTCATCCGCGCTTCCGCCGCAAGCGCCAGCGCGAGCGGCGTCGAACGAGACCCAGGGGCGACGACTGCTTCGGTCACTCCGCCGCGAACGAGCTCGTCGACGAATGCTCGGGCAAACGAGGCGTTCGCGTCGCCGACGTCGATCGGGATGCTCACGGCTGCTCGCCGGCCGACGTCGACCGACCGGACACACTCCGAAAAGGTCTCCGAAGGTGAGGCGAACGGCGTCCGCATGGGAGGATGCACGGGTGCGGATCCGGCTCATCCACGGGTTCACGCAGACTGCGACCTCGTGGAACCCCGTCGAGGCCCGTCTGCCGACCGACTGGGACGTCCAGGCCCTCGAGGTGCCGGACGGTCTCGACTTCGTCGCGACCTCGGAGGCCATCGGTCACCGGGGCGGCGGCTCGGGAACGTGGGTCGGCTACTCCATGGGGGCCCGACTGTGCCTGCGCCTCGCGCTCGACCGGCCCGAGGTCGTGCAGCGGCTCGTCCTCGTGAGTGGCACCGCGGGGATCCGCAGCGCGGCCGACCGTCGCGCGCGCCGCACGTCCGACGAGCAGCTCGCCGGTGACCTGGAACGTGACGGCGTCGAGGTCTTCCTCGAGCGCTGGATGCAGCAGCGGCTGTTCGAGACCCTCCCCCGCGCGGACGCGATGCTCGAGGAGCGTCGTCGGGGCAACACGGTGCATCGGCTCGTGCACCAGCTCCGTCAGCTCGGCCAGGGCGCCCAGGAGCCGGTCTGGGACCGGCTGAGCACGCTCGAGATGCCCGTGCTGCTCGTCAGCGGCCAGTGGGACCGCACCTACACCGACATCGCTGATCAGATGGCCACCGCGATCGGCGCGAACTCGACGCGCGTGACGATCCCCAAGGCCGGTCACTCCGTGAACCTCGAGCGTCCCGACGAGCTCGCGGCCGAGCTCACGACGTGGCTCGAGGGACTCGACACCGCGTAGCGAGCGAGCAGGTCAGCGTCGGGGACGACGACCCGCAGCACGAGACGGCCCCCGTGGGGCACGAGCGGTTCGCCGGTCACGTCCGCTGGGAGCAGCGAGGCCGTCGCGAGGCCACAGGCGAACGGCAGCTCCGGCAGCGCGCACGCAAGCGCGAGTCCGGCCCCAAGTCCCACCGACGTCTCCATCATCGATGTCGGGATCACCGGCACGCCGCACGCCTCGGCGATCTCGAGTGCCGCCCGGACCCCGCCGAGCGGCTGCACCTTGAGCACGACCACGTCGGCAGCATCGAGCGCGCGGAGTCGACGGGCATCCTCGAGGGTCCGAACGCACTCGTCGGCCGCAATGGCGACGGGTGAGCGGCGACGGACCGCCGCAAGGTCCTCGACCGACGCCACTGGCTGCTCCAGCAGCTCGACACCGAGCCGAGCGAGTCGTTCGGCCACGGTCACCGCGGTGTCGACGTCCCAAGCACCGTTCGCGTCGGCGCGCAGCGCGACGGTCGGCCCGACCACGTCGCGCACGCGCGCGACGAGATCGACGTCGGTCGGAGTGCGCATCTTGACCTTGGCCGCCGAGAAGCCGTTGAGCGCAGCGGGATCGAACGACGCGTCCGTGACGAGCGCGTTCACAGCCACCTCGTTGCGCACCGGGGCTGGAGGTCCGTCGAGCGCCGCTTCGATCGCGCTGCGCCACGCCATCTCGGGATCGCAGGGATACCCCCGCAGCGGCGAGCACTCTCCCCAGCCGGCAGGACCTTCGAGCAGGATGACGTCCCGATCGCCGAGCCGGAGCCGGTGCTCGGTCAGCGCAGGCACAGGCCGACCGTCAGGAGCACCGCGGTCACGAGCTCGAGTCGACCGGTCGCGATGAGCGCGGCGACGAGCTGGGGCGGTTGCGTCGCGTGCAGCACGCTGCGCACAGGTGCAACCGCGAGCGGCAGCGCGAGGAGTGCGAGCAACGCCCAGGGGGAGTCGATGGCGATCGGGATCACGGCGACGAACGCGACCACGATCGACGCGACGTAGAGCCTTCGGGCTCGCTGGTCGCCAAACCGCACTGCGAGCGTGCGCTTGCCCGAGACCGTGTCCGTGGCGATGTCGCGCACGTTGTTCGCCATGAGGATGGCGCACGCCATGAGCCCGACAGTGACCGAACCCCACCACGCCGCGGCCGGGATCCGCTCGAGCTGCACGAACGCAGAGCCCGCGGTGGCGACGAAGCCGAAGAACACCAGCACCATGAGCTCGCCGAGACCGAGGTACCCGTACGGCTTCGGACCTCCCGTGTACAGCACCGCAGCGACCAGCGCCGCGGCGCCGATGAGCAGCAGCCACGGGGTGACGATGATCGCCAGCACCAAGCCGGCCGCCGCGGCGGCGAGGAAGGCGATTCCGGCCGCGGCCTTGACCGCGCCGGGCGACGCGAGACCCGACGCCGTGAGGCGCACCGGGCCCTTGCGGTCCGCGTCGGTGCCGCGCACTCCGTCGGAGTAGTCGTTCGCGTAGTTGACGCCGACCTGGAGCGCGAGCGCGACGAGAAGCGCGAGGGCCGCCCGGATCCACGACAGGTCACCCGCGTCCGCGTAGACGGCGCCCGTCCCGACGATCACTGGCGCGACGGCCGCGCCAAGGGTGCGCGGTCGGGCGCCCGCTATCCAGAGGCGGACGCCCCGGGGCGCGACCTGCTCCACCGTCAGGGCCGCTTCGGGAAGCGCTCGAACTCGGGGCGGCGCTTCTCGAGGAACGCCTGCTTCCCCTCTCGGGCTTCCTCGGTCATGTAATAGAGGAGCGTCGCGTCACCCGCGAGCTGCTGGATGCCGGCGAGCCCGTCGTCGGCGGCGTTCATCGATGCTTTCAGCATGCGCAACGCCAACGGACTGTGTTGCAACATCTTCGTGCACCACGCCATCGTCGTGACTTCGAGCTCCTCGAGCGGCGCGACCGTGTTGACGAGACCCATGCGCTCCGCTTCCTCGGCGCCGTACTGCTCGCAGAGGTACCAGATCTCGCGTGCCTTCTTCTGTCCGACGGACGCCGCGAGCAATCCGGATCCGTAGCCACCGTCGAACGACCCCACCCTGGGACCGGTCTGACCAAAGCGTGCGTTGTCGGCCGCGATCGTGAGGTCGGCGACGACGTGGAGCACGTGCCCGCCACCGATCGCGTACCCCGCGACCATCGCGACGATCGGCTTCGGCACGCGACGCATCTGGATCTGGAGGTCGAGCACGTTGAGGCGCCCGATGCCGTCATCGCCCACATAGCCGTCGTCGCCCCGGATGCGCTGGTCGCCGCCGGAGCAGAACGCCTCGGGGCCTTCACCGGTGAGGATGATCACGCCGACCGACGGGTCGTCGCGCGCGAGCTCGAACGCGTCGCGCAGCTCGAAGAGCGTCTTCGGTCGGAAGGCGTTGCGGACCTCGGGCCGGTCGATCGTGATCTTGGCGACGAGACCGCCTACGACTTCGGCCGTCTCGTACCGGATGTCGGTGAAGTCGGTGTCACCGGGCTTCCAGGTCGCGCCCGCGCGGATGACGCGGGGGCTGCCGTCGGGATCGAGGGCGATCGAGGGGTTCGCCATGGGGCCTCCGGACTCTGGGAGTGATCACTCCAACGGTAGGCTGGGGGGCCGTGTCCGGCCCAATCGGTCCCCCCCTTGATCCGCCCCGTGATCCGCCAGGTGATTCGGCAGGTGATTCGGCAGGTGATTCGGCAGGTGATCCAGGCGACGTAGCGCTGGTGGCGATCATGCTTCCCCGTCCAGCCGCCGCGGCAGCCGTCATCGACGCCTGGGAAGCCGGCGAGGCTGTCACGGTGCTCGATCCAGCCGCGCCGA
>JBBQFJ010000167.1:0-6387 GCA_038321755.1 Acidimicrobiia bacterium
ACGCGATGAGCGACGCCGGCCTCCTGATCGAGGAGATGCACGAACCGCCGCCACCCCCTCGGTTCATCGAGGAGACCTGGGGCTACGAGGAGGCCGCCACCATCCCGCGCATCCTCCTTCTCTGTGCGCGCCTGGTCCCTCGGACCCTCGCCGATCTGGCCGCACGGACCGCGCGCGACGGTCGGTGACACCGGACTCCGCGGGTTCAGGACCCTGCTTGTGAGCGACCCCGCGCGGTGACCTCGGCGCGACGGGCGCCGGCGGTGCTGATCCCGGGCGCCCACGTCTCGGCCATGTAGCCCTCGATCAGGTGCGCCTCGTCGAGCGTGGCCGCGTTGGCCATCGTCCGATAGTGCTGGAGCAGTCGGCGCACGCCCTGCTGGTCGTTGTTGACGATGTCGGCGGCCAGCCCGCGGGCGAACGGCAGCAGCTCGTCGTGGGGGACCACATGGTTCACCAGGCCGAGGCCGAGCGCGTCCTCGGCGCTCAGAAAGTTGCCGGTGAGCGACATCTCGATCGCGCGCCGTGGGCCGATCGATTGCGCGAGGAGGACGGTGATGCCACCGCCCGGCATGATGCCGACGCGCGCGTGCGTGTCGGCGAAGCGTGCTGCGTCCGAGGCGACGAGGATCGTGCACTGCAAGGCGATCTCGAGCCCGCCGGCCACGGCGACGCCGTTGATCGCGCCGATGACAGGTTTCGTGATGACGGGGAGGAACCGGTAGAGCCCGTTCGTGTCGCGCTCCGGGCCGGCACCAGCGTCCCGAGCCGGGAGGTGTGACGTCGTCTCGCCGGAGACCTCTTTCAGGTCGACGCCCGCGCAGAAGGCGGGGTCGGCGCCGGTGAGGACGAGCACGTCCACCTCGGGGTCGCGCTCGACATCGAGGGTTGCGTCCCACAGGGCGTACATGAGGTCGCGGTTGAGCGCGTTGCGCGCCGCGGGTCGGTTGAGCGTCACGGTGGCGACGCGATCTGTGACCTCGACCAGGACTGGTGCCGCATCACCCATCGTGCCTCCAACCCCTCGGTGCATCGGCGCCCGCCGTCTGCCGTCTACCGTCTACCGCTTGCCCCCGTACCGGTCGAGGACTTCGTCGACCCAGTCCCAGCATGTCTCGTCGACGAGCTGGGGCGCCAGGGGACCACCGTCGTACGGCGCGCCGTCGACTGCTGGGACCGCCGGTGGGGATCCCCTAACCTCCGCGGCGATGACCGAGGATGTTCCGAGCCCTCCGGCCCGATGGGAGTCCGACGTCGTCTTGCGCGACGGCGGCACGGTGCATCTCCGTCCGATGCGGCGCGACGACGGTGACGGTCTGTTGGGCCTCTTTTCGCGACTGTCCGACGAGTCGCTCTACCTGCGATTCTTCTCGCCGGTCCCGTCGCCCACTGCCCGCGATCTGGAGCATCTCACCGACCTCGACGACGACCGCAGGTTTGCCCTGGTCGCGGAGCTCGGTGGCGAGCTCATGGCCGTCGCTCGTTACGACCGCAGCGCGGCCGACCCCGATCAGGCCGAGGTCGCATTCACCGTCGCCGACGAGCACCAGGGTCGCGGCCTCGCCACCGTGATGCTCGAACACCTCGCGGCGATCGCCCGTGAGCACGGTATCCACCGCTTCGTCGCCATCACGATGCAGAGCAACGCCGCCATGCTCGAGGTGTTCGCTCAGACGGGCTTCGAAGTTCACCGATCCCGGGCTGGCGGCGTCGTCGATGTCTCCTTCGACATCGCTCCCACGGCGAGCTCCGTGGATGCACAACACCGGCGGGAGCACGCGTCTGAGGCACGCTCGGTGGCGCGCCTGCTCGCCCCCGCGTCGATTGCCGTCGTCGGGGCGAGTCGGCGCAACGGCACCATCGGCAACGGCATCCTGCGAAACCTTCTCTCCGGTGACTTTCAGGGTCCGGTGCATCCCATCAACCCGAACGCGCGCTCGATCGCAGGAGTCCAGGCCTATCCGAGCGTCGGAGATGTGCCGGGTGCGATCGATCTCGCCGTGCTGTGTGTGCCCGCCGACCAGGTTGCTGGCGTCGTCGACGAATGCATCCAGAAGCAGGTCGGAGGACTCGTCGTCATCTCCGCCGGCTTTGCCGAGGTCGATGCCGCGCGCGGCCAAAGCGAACGACAGCTCGTCGAGCGCGCCCGCGCGAACGGGATGCGCATGATCGGTCCCAATTGCATGGGGGTGGTGAACACCGATCCCGAAGTGCGGATGGACGCGACGTTTGCGCCGTTTGCACCGGTCGCAGGACGCGTCGCCTTCGCATCACAGTCCGGCGGCCTGGGCATCGCGCTGCTCGCACGGTCAGCCGAGCTCGGTCTCGGTATCTCGACGTTCGTCTCGCTCGGGAACAAGGCAGACATCAGCAGCAATGATCTGTTGCAGTTCTGGGACGAGGACCCCGAGACCGACGTGATCCTCCTCTATCTCGAGTCGTTCGGGAACCCGCGCAAGTTCGCACGGCTGGCGCGACGCATCTCCCACCACAAGCCGATCCTCGCGGTGAAGAGCGGACGAACCTCTGCAGGAGCTCGGGGAACGGCGTCGCACACGGCCGCGCTCGCAGCGCCCGACGTTGCCGTCGACGCGCTCTTCGCCCAGGCCGGCGTGATCCGCGTCGAGACCCTGGAGGAGCTCTTCGACACCGCTGCGCTGGTGCTGCATCAGCCCCTGCCACCGGGACGCAAGGTCGCGATCGTGACGAACGGTGGAGGTCCGGGCATCCTCGCGGCCGATGCCTGCATCGCCGCGGGGCTCGAGGTTGCCGAGCTCCCCGTTGCGACGCAGGCGACGCTGCGTTCGTTCGTGTCACCGGATGCAGGTGTCAGCAACCCGATCGACCTGGTGGCGTCGGCGACGGCGGAGACCTATGCGCGCACGCTCGAGGTGCTGATCGCCGAGCCGAATGTGGACGTCTTGTTGGTCATCTTCGTGCCGCCGCTCGTGACCCGCGCCGAGGACGTCGCGGCCGCGATCACCACCGCCGCGTCGCGCGCCGGCGAGAAGCCGGTCGTTGCCTGCTTCTTGGGCCGGAACGGCACGATCGAGATGCTCGCATCCGCCGAGTCGGCCGCGACCGCGACGTCCATGACATCCCCGAGCGGCGTCGGACGCACCGTACCAACGTTCGCGTTCCCTGAATCCGCTGCGGCGGCCATCGGGCGCGCGGCGCGCTACCAGGAGTGGCGAGCCCGGCCGTAGGGCGAGGTCCCGACGTTCACCGACGTGCGCCTCGATCTCGCCCGACGCTTGGTCACCGACCAGCTCGCGATCACTCCGGCGGGGGAGTGGCTCACCGCCTCCGCCGCCGGAGTGCTGCTCGAGGCCGTGGGGATCCCGGTGGCCCGTACGTTCAGCGCGGCAACCGGGCCAGCGGCGGTCGACGCCGCGAACGAGATCGGCTATCCCGTCGCGCTCAAGGCCGCCTCGCCGTCCATCGTGCACAAGACCGAGCGCGGGGCAGTGAGGCTCGATCTCGCCGACAGCGACGCCGTGCTCCGGGCATTCGCAGCAATGCAGCAGGCTCTCGGTGACGAGATGGGCGGCGCGGTCGTGCAGGGGATGGTCGACCCCGGGATCGAGACCATCGTGGGCGTCACCCGAGATCCTTCGTTCGGCTCGCTCGTACTCTTCGGCATGGGAGGGGTCCAGGCCGAGCTCCTCCGCGACACCGCGCTGCGGATCGTCCCGATCACCGATCGCGACGCATCCGAGATGGTCCGATCACTCCGCACGTCGCCACTCCTGTTCGGGTTCCGCGGATCATCGCCCGCGGACACGGGAGCCTTGGAAGAAGTCCTCCTCCGCGTCGGACTCCTCGCCGAGCACGTGCCGGAGATCGCCGAGCTGGACTGCAACCCGCTCGTCGTCTCGCAGACCGGCGCGGTGGTGGTCGACGCCAAGGTCCGCCTGGCCCCGGTGCCGCTTGGCCCCCCGCCCGGCGTGCGTCGATTGCGAGACGCCTGAGGGCGCGACCCGGATGCGACCGGTTGGCGCATCGGCTCGAGGGCCGATATACCGAACGTTCACAACGCGACCACGCAGGGAGACCACTTGAGTTCAGAGCGACGAACCGCGCTCATCGCGGGAGTGCTCTTCCTCCTCACCTTCGTGACCTCGATCGTCGGGCTCGCTCTCTACGACTCCGTCCTCAACAACACCAGATTCATCCTCGGTGGCGGAGACGACACGAAGATCGCGCTGGGCGCGTTCTGCGAGGTCCTGCTCGCAATCACCAACATCGGCACCGCCGTCGTCCTGTTCCCGATCGTCAAGCGACAGAGCGAGAGCATCGCGCTCGGCTATGTCGCGAGTCGCGTCCTCGAGTCGACGATCATCGTCGTCGGCCTCATCAGCCTCCTCTCGATCGTGACCTTGCGGCAGGACTTCGCGGGAGTTCGCGGCGCGGACACCGCGTCACTCCTCATCGCCGGCAAGTCGCTCGTTGCTATCCACGACTGGACGTTCCTGCTCGGGCCCGGCTTCTGTGCCGGCTTCGGCACCGGGATCCTGTTGGGGTACCTGATGTACCGATCGGGACTCGTGCCGCGCGGCATGGCCTTGTTGGGGATCATCGGTGGCCCCTTGGCGTTCATCGCGGCGTGCTACGCGCTCTTCGCGTACGAGCAAGGCACCACGCCGCAGCTGCTGCTGACGCTCCCGGAGATCGGGTGGGAGCTGTCGCTCGGGTTCTACCTGACCTTCAAGGGGTTCAAGGCCTGTCCGATCCTGTCCGGGGGCGCGAGCTCGCAGGTGACGAAGAACGCCGGGGCAGCCACGACCTGAACTCAGTGAACTCGTTGCCCTCCGGGTCCGCCAGTACGACATGGCTCGAATCCCGTCCTTGACCGATGTCGAGATGACGGGCGCCGAGCTCGACCAGGCGCTCGAGCGCCCCTCGCCGTCGGCTTCGCGGTACTCCCAGCCGAGCGCGGGGGCCCAGAAGCCAGCGAGGGCGACGCGGTCCTGGGCCTCGAACACGACTGCGCTCAGGTGCGCCGCCATCAGCGGCTACTCGTCGAAGCCCTCGATCTTGCGGAACTCGGCGTCGGACATGACGTCCTCGCCGTCGCTGTTCCCGTAGTCACTCCGCCGCTTCATGACGACGGCCCCCACGACGATGCACAAGATCGCGATGACGGCGAATGCCAAGCCTCCGATGAGCATCCTCCGACTCTACCGACACCTTGGCCCCCACCGGCCACGGCGATCCAGCGCGTGCGCGGTGATCTCGTGGACCGTCGAGGACTTCGAAGCCTCCAGCTCAGTGGTCGTGTCGGTGGTGCACGTCGCTGACGTGGGCATGCGCGTGCACGAGGCGGGCGTGCTGGTGCTGATGCGAGTGCGGCTCGCGTGCATCGGTGCCCGGAGCGTGGGGGTGACGATGGTGCTCGTCGTGGACATGGAGATGGTCATGGACGAGCGGATCGTGTTCGTGAAGATGCTCGTGACGCTCGCGCAGCACGGCGAGGACCCCGAGCGCCATGATTGCGCCGGCGACCAGCTCTTGGAGGCCGAGCTGCTCACCGAGGAGCGGCCACGCCGCGAGCGCACCCAGGAACGGCGCGACCGCGAAGATCGCGGACTCCCTCGCCGCGCCGAGGAGGCGCAGCGCGTACGCGTCGAGCACAACTGACATCCCGAACGCGACCGCACCCAACACCAATGCGCCGGCAATGATCGACGCTCCGGGAATCGTCGCGCCGAGCATGAGCGCGATGCTGACGTTCACGAGTGCTGCGACGCCGGTCTTGACGGTCACGATGGAGAACGGGTCGCGCACCGTGAGCGACTGGGTGATGTTGTTGTCGAGACCCCAGCACGCGCACGCCGCGGCGATGCATGCGATGCCGAGCAGCTGCCCACCGACCTGACCGTGGGGAAAGGTGAGCACCACCGCTCCGCCGAAGATGCACGCCGCGCCCAGCGCCGCGCCCCGCCCGAGGTGCTCGCGGAACACGAGCAGCCCGAGCAGCAACGTTGCGGGTCCCTCGAGGTTCAGCAGCAACGAACCAGTCGATGCTTGCACCTGCTCCAACCCGACCAGCAGCAGCACTGGTGCCGCGATTCCGCCGGCCAGGGTCAAGGCCCCCAGGCGAGGAAGGTCAGCGCGCCGGATTCGCGCTTCGGGTGATCGCCTCCGAGCCGGGATGAGCACCGCGAGCGCCAGGAATGCGCCCAAGTAGAGGAGGCCGGCAAGGAGCTGTGGGCCGACCGAGTCCAGGAGGCCCTTCGAGATCGGCGTGCTCACGCCGAAGGAGACTGCCGCAGCCAGACCGAGCAGCGTGCCGACGGATGCGGGACGTTTGTGCATCGTCCCGACGTTAGGTCTCAGCCCTCGAGGATGTCTCGACGCTCGAGGTCCGGGGTCCTACTTCGTTCC
>JBBQFJ010000168.1:0-6332 GCA_038321755.1 Acidimicrobiia bacterium
CAGCAGCCGGCGCAGGACGTAGCCAACGCCGGCAGTTCCGGGCTAGGTTGCGAAGATTCCGGTGCGGGTCGGAGCAATCACGGGGGCAGGTCCATGAGCACCATCGAGTCGTTCGAGCCGTCCGAGTCCGGGGTGCCGAACCGGGCCGGGCGTCGGGCCCGCGCTCGCACCGGCCGCCGCACGAGCCACAAGCTCGGGGCCCTCGGTTCCGGTGCCGTGCTCGCGACCAGCGCGACGGCAGCGATGCTCGCTTTGACGGCCGCTCCGGCCGGCGCCACGACGCTCACCGTCGACACCACCGCGGACGGACCCGCGACTCCGACCGACTGCACCACGCCCGTGGCCGGATCCTGTTCGTTACGCGACGCACTCAACGCCGCCGTCGACGGCGACGTCATCGACGCGACGACGATCAGCGGCGCCATCGCGCTCAACTCCGGGAACCTCTACACGGACGATGCGATCACCTTGCGGGGACCGGGGTCGAGCAACCTCACGGTCGACGCGGGCGGGTCCTCGCGGGTCCTGTACGCGAACGGCAGCAGCGGTACCACCACGATCAGCGGCATGACCTTCACGAACGGTGACGGTGGTTCGGACGCCGGCGGAGCGATGGTGTTCTACTGTGGCGGCTCGGGAAGCCTCGTGCTCGACGACGTCACCATGACGAACAGCACCACGACCGACTACGGCGGCGGACTCGGCTTCTACGAGGGATGCTCCAGCGTCGACGCGACGATCACGAACTCGACGTTCACGGGCAACACGGCGGGCGGTGGTGGGGGAATCTCCTTCTACCAAGGCCACGACCTGACCATCGTGAACACGACGGTCGCCGGCAACTCCGCCTTGTACGACGGTGGGGGTGTCCTCTTCTACGGCGGCAACGACCTCACGATCCGCAACTCGACGATCTCCGGGAACAACACGACCGACTCGAGCGGTGACGGCGGCGGGCTGTACACCTACGCCTCCGGTACGACCACGATCGACAACTCGACGATCGCGGACAACCATGCGTTGGGGTACGGCGGTGGCGTGGCAGTCAATGGGGGCGACCTCGTCATGATCCAGTCCACGGTGTCGGGGAACACCGCCGTCGGCCTCGGCGACGGCCTGTACCTGAACTCCAACGCGTCGAGCGCGAGCGGCAAGGCCGACACGCAGACCCGCACGCACGTGAACCCGCACCACCCTGCGGCCACGGCGAAGGACGTCGGCGCGCAGGATGCAGGGTCTGCGGCGCTCACCGGCACGATCGTGTCGGGGAACCCCGGGACTGACATCGACAGCCAGAGCGGCGCGGTCACGTCGACCAGCTCCCTGATCGGCACCGTCGGAGCGGGCATCGCCCTCACCGACGCGGGCGGCACGCAGACGGGCATCACCAACCCGGGTCTCGGGGCCTTGGCCAACAACGGTGGACCCACCCAGACCATGGCGCTCCTCGCCGGATCCCCAGCCCTCGACAAGGGCCCGAACCCGGTGCCTTCCTTCACCGGCAACGCGTTCGACCAACGCGGCGCGGGCTACCCCCGGGTCGTCAACGGCATCGTCGATGTCGGCGCCTACGAGTTCCAGCCGATCGCGATCGTCCCTCGCTTCACCGGCTGAACCCGCGACGTTCGAGAGCTTCATCGAAGCGCAGGCCGCCGACTGACGGAGCCCTGACCCGGAACTCGGGGCCGTGACCAGTACCGTCGATGCGATGCCCGCACCGCGAACTGGACTCGCCGCGTTCCGGGGGCGCCTCCTGCTGGCCCTCGGGCTGGTCTTCAGCATCGTCGTCGTGAGCATCGTCGGCACGAACCTGGTCGTGGAGGCGAAGCTCGGATCAGTCGAGCGCGTCGACCTCCAGCTCGCCCCCACACCGTCGGGTGGGGGGGCGAACTTCCTGCTCGTCGGTTCCGACACCCGGTCGTTCGTGAGCAGCGAGCACGACCAGCAGCAGTTCGGCGACTCGGGTGCCGCCGACGGTCAGCGCTCCGACACGATCATGGTCCTCCACGTCGATCCCGATTCGGAGCGAAGCCTGCTCGTCTCGTTCCCACGAGACCTCTGGGTGAACATCCCCGGCCGCGGCAACTCGAAGATCAACGCAGCGTTCAACGACGGTCCCCAAGCGGTCATCAACACGCTCCAGAGCCAGTTCAACGTGCCCGTCCAGCACTACGTCGAGGTCAACTTCGACTCGTTCCGTGAGATCGTCGACGCGATCGGTTCGGTGCCTGTCTACTTCCCAGCCGCCGCCCGGGACGCCCTCTCCCTGCTCGACGTTCCGATCCCCGGCTGCAACCAGCTCGACGGGCCGGCCGCGCTGTCGTTCGTGCGCTCTCGCCACCTCCAGCTCCTCAACCCGGCGACCGGTCGGTGGGAGGACGCGGATCCGATCCCCGACATCGGACGGATCGGACGCCAACAGGCGTTCCTGCGGGAGCTCGGGCGCGAAGCGATGAACGCGGCCGTCTCGAACCCCATCAAGGGAAACGACATCGTGGATGGGGCGCTGGGCAAGCTCCAGCTCGATCAGGACTTCGGTCGCACCGACGTGTTCGCGCTCATCGACGCCTTCGCCTCCGACAAGGACTCCAGTGGGCCGGAGAGCCTCACCGTCCCGAACACGCCGGCTACGGAAGGGGGGCAGTCGGTGCTGAAGGTCACCCAGCCCGAGGCGGATGCGATGTTCGCGCGCCTGCGCGACTTCGAGACCGTGGTGCCGGACGCACCGCCGGACGCGAGCAGCGCGTCGCCCGGCGACACCAAGGTCAAGGTGCTGAACGCGTCGGGCGCGGAAGGTGCGGCGGCCACGGCCCTCTCGAACCTCACCGGTGCGGGGTTCCACGACGGCGGCTCGGGCAATGCCGACGGCACCCTGCAGACGACGGAGGTGCGGTACCCGTCGGGCAACGACGCGCAGGCCGCGTTGGTAGCGAGCTACGTGAGCGGGCCGGTCAAGCTCGTCGAGGACTCCTCCGTCTCGGGCTCGGACGTCACGCTCGTACTCGGCAGGAGCTTCGGCGGGATCACGACGCCGAGAGCACCGGCACCGGCGCCCGCGCCCTCGGGCGGGAACGGTGCGCCGACGCTCCTCGACCCGGGGTCGCTCGCACCCGTCCCCGGAGCCTGCTGAGACCGCGACAGGACGCGCTGGTCACCGTGCGGCGCGCAACGTTCACCTTCGTCGACCCCACCCGCCCGACGCCGGCGAACGGCGACTACCCCGGCGCGCCCGATCGCAGCCTGGTCACCACCGTATCGTTCCCTGCACGCAACGGGAAAGCGGTGCGCGGCCCGCTCCCCGTCGTCGTCTTCGCCACCGGCTATGAGGGCGACTCGCTGAACTACGCGCCGATGTACGACCACTGGGTCGAGGCCGGCTACGTCGTCGTCGCACCCACGTTCCCGCTGTCGAGCAAGGACGCGCCCGGAGGGCCGAGCCTGTCGGACCTGGCCAGCCAACCCGGCGATCTCAGCTTCGTCCTCACCGAGGTCTTGCAGCAGAACCAGGACATGGCGTCGAAGCTGCACGGGAAGCTCGACCCGAAGCGAATCGGTCTCGCGGGCAAGTCGCTCGGCGCGATCACCGCGATCGAGACCGCCTTCAGCTCGTCGGCGCGCGACGATCGCTTCCGAGCCGCCATCATCCTCACTGGCACGGTCGGAGGTTCCGGCCCCCACTTCGTCGGGATCGACACACCGGTCCTGTTCGAGCATGGCGACGCCGACACGACCGTGCCCGTCGCCGGCAGCCAGAACGCCTACGACCAGGCCCAGCCGCCGAAGTACTTCGTCACACTTGCCGGCCAGACGCACGGCAGCGCGTTCGGCGGCGGGACGACCCCGGCCGAGCGCGTGGTCGCGCGCACCACGCTCAGCTTCCTCGACGGCTACGTGAAAGCACGGCCGGCAGCGCGCGCGAGACTGCTCACGGACGGCAACGTCTCCGACGTCGCCAGCACCCAACACCAGATCTGATCTCGAGCAGCGCGACGAGCAGCGCGGAAGGACACGACATGGCCGAGGCCAACGACTGGAACACCCAGATCATCAAGGAGTTCCGCGAGAACGCCGGCAAGGTGGGCGGCCAGTTCGACGGCGCACCGATGCTGCTGCTCACGACGACAGGCGCCAAGTCGGGTCAGGCCCGCACGAACCCGCTCGTGTACCTCGATGCCGACGGCACAGCGGTGATCTTCGCGTCGAAGGCCGGCGCCGACACCAACCCCGACTGGTACCACAACATCAAGGCCAACCCGAGGGTGACGATCGAGCAGGGCGCGGAAGAATACGAAGCCACCGCGACGATCGTCGATGTCGCCGAGCGCGACCGCCTCTTCGCGATCCAGAAGGAAGCGATGCCCGGCTTCGCCGACTACGAAGCGAAGACCGACCGTGTGATCCCGGTGGTCACACTGGAGCGCATTGCCTGATCGTGCTCGCCTGATCGTCCTCGCCTGATCAGGCGAGCACGAGGTTCAGCACGACCGCGCCGAGCACGATCGCACCGAGGATCCGTCGCCACGGGTTGACGCCGCGGACGAGCTCGTCGAGGGCCCAGACGACGATGGCGCCCACCACGACGACGTCGAGCACCGTTCCCAGGGTGCCCGACGGCTCGAAGATGCGTCGCAGGACCCACCCGACCAGGAAGACGATGATCGGGGCGTTCGGAGGCTGAGCGATCGTGCGCTCACCGGTCTGACGGTTACGAAACAGCCAATCGGTCAAGACTCAGGACACTAGGACCGAATCCCACACATCGAACGCACCGAAGGTAGGAGCCCCGCATGCCCCGCTACCAGACCCGCGTCAGCACACCCTGGCCACCCGCGCGCGCGTTCGAGTACATGTCGAACCTCGAGAACTTCGACGAGTGGGATCCGGGCACCCTACGCGCTACTCGAGTCGTCGGCGCCGCGCCCGCCGTCGGCACGGCGTACGACCTCGTGGTCAAGGCCGCCGGGCGCGAGATCACGATGCGCTACGAGACGATCGAGTTCGACGCGCCACGGCGGATCTCAGCCCAGGCCGAGACGAAGTCCCTTCGTGCCCTCGACACCATCACGGTCGAGCCGGGCACCGACGGCGGGAGCATCGTGGCCTACGACGCGAACATCTCCCTCAAGGGCGCGGCCAAGCTCGCGACACCTTTGCTCGCGCTCGGGTTCAAGCGGACCGGCGACCACGCGGCCGAGGGGTTGCGTCGCGCACTCGAGGGCACCGAAGGCTGATCGCGCCTGTGCTCATCACGTACTGATCGGGCGGGCGAAGCTCAGCTCGTGACCATCGGGATCGCGCACGTGGAAGTACCGCTCGCCCCATGGGGCATCCCATGGTTCGGTGAGCGGCACGATGCCCAGTCCGACGACGTGTTCGTGCATCGCGTCGACGTCGGCAACGAAGAAGATGATCCGACCCCACGTCTGCGTGACCGGCGCGTTCGCAGCGTCCAGCTGGAGGTTGAGGAACCCCGCGCCGACGCGATACGTGACGAACGGCGACGTCTCGGTTCCCGACGCGCGCACGAATCCGAATGCGTCGTAGAAGGAGACTGCGGTTGCCATGTTCGCGGTCACGATCGTGACCGCGTTGATCGACTCGATCAGGCCGGGTTCGGAAGGCATCGCAGCTCATGGTGCCACCACGGTCGCGTCGACTCGGTGATGCGCTCACCACGCCGCGGGTAGCGTCCCCCCGACGACACCGGTGGGGGGAGCCACGATGGCGCTGTGGAGTGAAGAGTTCGAGGCACTGCGTCCGCAGCTGCGCGAGGAGTCGGTCGCGTTCCTCGCGGCGTGGGACACCCCACCTGACGACCAGACGCTTCCGATCGCCGAGCGCGTCGCGCTGGCGCGTGTCGAGCGCGAGGGCTCCGTCCACCGCTCCGAGATGGGGGTGGACCGCATGATCGACGGACCGGCGGGACCACTGCGCCTGCGCACCTTCGTGCCCGACGGCGACGGACCGGTGGACGGCGTGTTCCTCCACATCCACGGTGGTGGGTGGTTCATGGGCTCGCCGGAGATGACCGACCTCTTGAACGAGATGGTCGCGACAACACTCAACCTCGCGGTCGTGAGCGTCGACTACCGCCTCGCGCCCGAGCACCCCTACCCGGCCGGCCCGGACGACTGCGAGGCCGCGGCGTTGTGGCTCCTCGAGCACGCGGAGCCCGAGTTCGGATCGTCACGACTCCTCATCGGCGGCGAATCGGCCGGTGGTCACCTGTCCGCGGTGACGCTGCTCCGTGTGCGTGATCGCCACCAGGCAATCGATCGCTTCATCGGGGCGAACCTCGTCTTCGGCGTGTACGACCTCGGCCACACGCCGAG
>JBBQFJ010000169.1:0-6318 GCA_038321755.1 Acidimicrobiia bacterium
TCGCCGCTCGTGATCTCGGTGACGATCCACAATCCGAGGAGCGTGCCCGGGAGTGCGCCGATCAGGAGCCACGGGATCGCCTGGCGGTCGATGTGGTGGTGCTCCCGGAGTGCGACGCTCACCGTGAGTGGGAAGGCGACGAGCACGAGGGTCGTCGGCAGCGCATCGGGCACGACGAGTGCGACGAACGGCGCAGCCAGCATGTTGAGCCCGAACCCGATCGATCCCTGGACGATCGAGCCGACGAGGATCGCCGTCAGGGCGACCAGCAGTGCACCGAGCCCCACGTCCACGGGGTCGATCCTGCCAGGTGGCCCGTAGACTTGGCGGCCTTGGGCCGCAGCTTCCACGTGCGCACCTTCGGGTGCCAGATGAACGAACACGACTCCGAGCGTCTGGCCGGGCTGCTCGTCGCGCAAGGACTCGAACCGACCGACGACCCCGAGACCGCCGACATCGTCGTCCTCAACACCTGCTGCATCCGGGAGAATGCCGACAACAAGCTCTACGGCACCCTCGGGCACCTCAAGTCCCTGAAGGACCGCCACCCGGGGATGCAGATAGCGGTTGGTGGCTGCCTCGCTCAGAAGGACCGGGAGCGCATCGTCGAGCGGGCCGGCCACGTCGACGTGGTGTTCGGGACCCACAACCTCCATCGGGCGGGCGAGCTGCTCGACGAGGCCCGGGCGCTCGGTGCGCCGGTGGTCGAGATCGTCGAGGAGCACCAGGCCGACGCCGCCGCGCAGCTCGGCACGATCGCGGCGCGGCGGGAGTCGCCGCACTCGGCGTGGGTCACGATCCAGGTCGGGTGCGACAACTCCTGCACGTTCTGCATCGTGCCCATCGTGCGCGGCGCCGAGGTGAGCCGACGGCTCGGCGACATCGTGCACGAGGTGGCGATGCTTGCCGCGGACGGCGTGAGCGAGCTCACGCTCCTCGGCCAGAACGTGAACTCCTACGGGCGCGATCTCGGTGCCGGGCAGTACAGCCCGAAGTTCGCCGACCTGCTGCGCGCCGTCGACGCGGTCGACGGGATCCGACGCATCCGGTACACCTCGCCGCACCCGAAAGACCTGCGCCCCGAGACCATCGAGGCGATGGCCGAGTGTCACGCGGTCTGCGAGCATCTGCACCTGCCGCTCCAGTCCGGAAGCGATCACACCCTGGCGCGCATGCACCGCGGCTACACCACCGAGCGCTACCTCGCCCGCCTCGCCGACGCGCGGGCCGCCATCCCCGACCTCGCGGTGACGACCGACCTCATCATCGGCTTCCCGGGCGAGACCGAGGACGACTTCCAGCGGACGCTCGACGTGTGCGAGGAGGCGCAGTACGACGCCGCGTACACGTTCCTGTTCTCGCCTCGTCCGGGCACGCCGGCCGCCGACATGGCCGACGACTTCGTGTCGCCCGAGGTGATCCAAGAGCGCATGACCCGCCTCACCGAGGTCGTCGAACGCCACGCGCTGCGCCGCCACGAGGCGCGGGTCGGGCGCATCGAGGAGGTGCTCGTCGAAGGGCCTTCCAAGAAGGACCCGTCGCGACTCTCCGGGCGGACGCGGCAGTCGAAGCTCGTGCACTTCGAAGCCGACGTGCACGTGCTGCCCGCGGGTTCGTACGCGACGGTGCGGGTCAAGACCGCAGCGCCGCACTGGCTCTCCGGTGAGGTCGTCGACGTGCTGCACATCGCCGATCTGGGCCCTGCGCTACCACCGGTTCGGATCCCCGTCCCCATCCCGGTCAGGGCCGGTTGACGACTCGTCTCCTCGATCAGGTCCGCCCGGCCCCGCACCTCGCGCTGGTCGGTCCGACCGCGACCGGGAAGTCGATGCTCGCGCTGCGCGTCGCGCAGGAGCTCGGCGACATCGAGATCGTCTCGATCGACTCGATGCAGGTGTACCGGGGCATGGATGTCGGCACCGCCAAGGCCACCACGGCCGAGCGCGCGGCGATTCCACACCACATGATCGACGTCGCAGAGTCCGGCGAGGACTTCTCCGTCGCGCGCTTCCAGGCCGAGGCGCGCGCCAGGGTCGCTGAGATCGAAGCGCGTGGGAACCGTGCCCTCCTCGTTGGTGGGACGGGGCTCTACGTGCAGGCGGTCGTCGACGATCTGCGCTTCCCGGGCGAGGATCTCGCGCTCCGGGCCGAGCTCGAGGCCCGCACCGCCGCGCCAGGTGGCGTTGCCGAGGCCTACGCCGAGCTGGCGCACCTCGATCCCGCCGCCGCGGCTCGGATCGACCCGCACAACGCCCGGCGCATCGTCCGAGCCCTCGAGGTGATCCGCCTCACCGGCGAGCAGTTCTCCTCCTTCGGTGCCGGCATCACCGCGTTCGGTGCAACGGCGTTCCCCGTCGACTTGGTCGGGGTGTGGCTGCCACGGGCAGTGCTCGCGGCTCGGATCGAGGCGCGCATCGCAGGGATGCGCCGCGACGGGCTCCTCGACGAGGTGGCGGCGCTGGCCGCGGGTCCGGGCCTGTCCCGCAACGCCCGGCAGGCGATCGGCTACCGGGAGATGCTCGAGCACCTCGACGGCGCCCTCGGCATCGACGATGCCTTCGCGGTCACCGGCCGGCGCAGCCGATCGTTCGCCCGCCGCCAGCGCATGTGGTTCCGACGGGATCCACGGATCACCTGGCTCGGGGCCCCCGAGAATCCCTGCGACCTCGCACCCGCACTGCTGGCATTGTGGAGCCGATGACGGTTCGCCTCAGCAAGCTCCACGCCACGGGGAACGACTTCCTCGTCACGGTCGCGCTCGACGGTGGCACGGCGCCGGGCGCGGAGCGCGCGCGCACCATCTGTGACCGCCATCGGGGGATCGGGGCGGACGGGCTGATCACGCTGCTCCCGGGCACCGACGGCGCGGACTGCACGATGGAGCTCCGCAACGCCGACGGCGGCATCGCGGAGATGAGCGGCAACGGCGTGCGCTGCCTGGCGTGGGTCGCGGTGCGTGAGGGGCTGGGCGCGAGCGGTTCCCTCGTGGTCGACACCGAGGGTGGGCGGCGCACGCTCACGCTCGACGTCGAGGGCGGTGAGCTTCGCGCCGCGACCGCCGACATGGGTCCGGTGACCTTCGAGCCCGCCGAGATCCCGATCGCGACCGCGAGCGCCTTCGACCTCGAAGCGACGTTCCACGGCACCACCTACCGCGGTGACGCGGCTGGGATGGGCAACCCGCACCTCGTCCTGCTGGTCGACGATCCCGCAACGGCACGCGTGACCCAGCACGGTCCGCACCTCGAGGTCGACGAGCGCTTCCCGAACCGCACCAACGTCGAGTTCATCGCCCCGAGCGCGGACGGTGGGCTCATGATGCGCGTCTGGGAGCGCGGGGTGGGGGAGACGCTCTCGTGTGGCACCGGTGCGTGCGCCGCGGCCGCCGTGGCGCACCGGCGAAGACTCGTCGGCACGGAGACCGTCGTCCACGTACCCGGCGGCGACCTCACGGTCACGCTCGGCGACACGGTGCTCCTCGGCGGGCCGGTCGTGCATGTCTTCGACACCGAGGTGGACGCATGAGTCCGGCCGTCGGTCGGGGCCGCCGGCGGCTCACCGCGACCGAGGTCGACCTCGACGTCGTCCGCCAACGGGCGCTCCTCGTCGGGACCGGGTTCGGTTCGCACGACCTCGAGGACGCCGAGCGGTCGCTGGCGGAGCTCGCGCTGCTCACCGACACGGCGGGCGCCGAACCGGTGGAGACGGTGCTGCAGCGGCGTGACCGGCCCGACCCTGCCACGTACGTAGGAAAAGGAAAAGTCGACGAGCTCCGCGAGCTGTGCGACGCGCTCGACATCGACGTCGTCGTGTTCGATGACGAGCTCACGCCAGCACAGCAGCGCAACCTCGAAGGCCACCTCGCCGTCGACGTCGTCGATCGAGTTGCGCTGATCCTCGACATCTTCGCCCAGCACGCCACGAGTCAGGTCGGCATGCTCCAGGTCGAGCTCGCGCAGTACCGGTACCTGATGCCGCGGCTTCGCGGCCGGGGTCTCCAGCTCAGCCAACAGGCGGGTGGCATCGGCACCCGCCGTGGTCCGGGTGAGACGAAGCTCGAGATCGATCGGCGACGCATCCAGAAGCGGGTGACCAAGCTCGAGCACGAGCTGCAGCGCCTCGCCGGCACGCGCGCCACGCAGCGGAAGGGGCGCCACCGGAGCGCGGTGCTCACCATCTCGCTCGTCGGGTACACGAACGCCGGGAAGTCGACGTTGCTCAATCGTCTGACGAACGCCGATGTGTTGGTGCAGGACCGCCTCTTCTCGACGCTCGACCCGACGACTCGACGTCTGCGATTGCCCGGCGGCGAGACGGTCCTGTGCTCCGACACGGTCGGGTTCGTGCGCCGCCTCCCACACCAGCTGGTCGAAGCGTTCCAGTCGACCCTGGAAGAGGTTCGGGAGGCCGACCTCCTCGTGCACGTGGTCGACGCCACGGCTCCGGACGCCGGCTCGCAGATCGATGCGGTCCGCGGGGTGCTCGACGAGATCGGCGCCGGCGAGCTCCCCGAGCTGCTCGTGGTGAACAAGGTCGACGCGGCCGACCCGGACTCGGTTCGCGAGCTCACGCGACCCGACGGGACGGTCGCGGTTTCGGCGCGGACGGGTGAAGGCATCGAGGGCCTCGTCGAGGCGATCGGTGAGCGTCTGCGTGCCCTCTCGGCCCCGGTCGAACTGATCGTGCCCTACGACCGCGGCGACGTGCTCGCGGCGTTGCATCGGGACGGCGAGGTGCTCGTGGAGGTGCACGCCGAGGAGGGCACGCGGGTGCACGCCCGTCTCGGCGCGGCGGATGCGGAGCGGTTCCGGAAATACCGCCCCGCCGACTGAGAGCGGCTGATTCGCACCACGGCGCCTCGTCGGGGCCCGGGTAGCCTCGCTCGCATGGCGAAGGCGCGGACGAGCCAGGGCTTCGTGCCCCCGCCGTACCCGCAGGATCAGCTTGCTGATCTCCGCACGGTGGCGGATGCGCTGCCCGGTGGGATGGTCGACTGCTCGGTCGGCACTCCGGTGGACCCGACGCCCGAGGTCGCACTGCACGCCGCGAGTGAAGCGGCTCGCTCGGCAACGGGATACCCGCCGTCGATCGGTACGCCCACCCTGCGCACGGCTGCGTCCGAATGGATCGTTCGGCGGTTCGGCGTCACGGTCGCCCCGGACGCGATCACGGCGTGCGTCGGGACCAAGGAGGTCGTCGCCAGCATCCCCCGCATGCTCTCGCTCCGCGATCCGGGCCGAGACGTCGTGCTGTACCCCGCGGTCTCGTACCCGACCTACGCGATGGGGGCCGAGCTCGCGGGGCTGCGCGCCGTCCCCGTGCCGGTCGACGCGACGTGGCGACTGGATCTCGACGCGGTCGACGCTGCGGACGCGGACCGGGCGCTGGTGCTCTGGCTGAACGACCCGGCGAACCCCACGGGCGCCGCGGCCTCGTCGGAGGAGATGGCCGAGGCAGTGGCGTGGGCGCGGCGTCGCGGCATCATCGTGGCCAGCGACGAGTGCTACGCCGAGTTCACCGCCTCGGCGCCAGGGGTTCCGGCGCCGCCGGTCACCGCGCTAGAGGGCGCGCACGATGGAGTGCTCGCCGTCCATTCGCTGTCGAAGCGCTCGAACATGGCTGGGTTCCGCGTCGGGTTCGTGGCCGGCGATCCGGAGCTGGTGCACTATCTCGGTGAGGTGCGCAAGCACGCCGGTCTGATCGTCCCCACGCCGGCGCAGGCCGCGGCCGCCGCTGCCCTCGGGGACGACGCACACGTCGAGGAGCAACGAGCGCGCTACGCCCACCGCTGGGCTCGCTGTGCACCCGCGCTGGCGGCCCACGGCTACGTCCACGACGGTGGGCCGTCGGGCTTCTACCTGTGGGTCCGGGACGCTTCAGACGTGCAGGACGGCTGGGGCATCGCCGCGCGGCTGGCCGACGTCGGCCTGCTCGTCGCTCCCGGGGACCTCTACGGACCAGCGGGGCATCGCCACGCTCGCGTCGCGCTCAGCATCCCTGACGACCGACTCGAACTCGCCGTCGCGCGCCTCGATGCGGCACGCTGAGCACCGACCGCAACCGTCACCAACCAGCAGGAGAACAGTGAGCGACCTCGAACACCGCATCGGCGAGCTGTGGGAGCACCGGGACGAGCTCGGTGCGTCGATCGACGAGAACGACGCACGTGCGGCCGTCCACGAGGCGATCGAGCTGCTCGACCGCGGCGGCGCGCGCGTCGCCGAGATCGTCGACGGTGAGGTGCTGGTCCACCAGTGGTTGAAGCACGCGATCCTGCTGCTCTTCCGGCTGTCGAAGATGGAGACGATCGAGCTCGGA
>JBBQFJ010000170.1:0-6303 GCA_038321755.1 Acidimicrobiia bacterium
CCCCACGGGTCGGCCAGAGGGCGCCCGACCGCGGTCCACGATCCGACGCGTGCGACCGGGCCGTCGGTGACTGCACTCCACGTACCGAGCTGTTCGCTCCGCGGCTCCGCGAGCCGCGTGAGTGTCGGCGCACATGCGGCGAGGAGTGCATGGGGCGCCGCGTCCGCCATGAAGGCCAAGAGCGTCATGGCGCCGTGCTCCTGATCAGCTCGAGGATCTGCGCCGCGCGTGCGTCGTACGTGTCGGCGATCGTCAGCTGCTGACCGACCGTGGCGATCCCGGCCGCGTGCTCGGGGGCTGCGAGCGCCGCTTCTACCTGCGCTCGCAGCTCGTCGGGATCGTGGAACCACCGAGCCCCCACGCCGTCGCGCAACGGCGTGCCGTCGGTCCCCGGATCGGTGAGCTCGAGTGCACCGCAGGCCGTGATCTCCCGGGTGCGCATGTTGTGTGCTCCTGCGCACTGGGGGTGTAGGAGGTTCACCCCCACCACGGCGCTCGCGAGCAGACGACCGGCATCCCGCTCCGTCACCGGCGGTCCGACGTCGATCCCTGCGAGTTCGTCCCACCCGGTGCCGCGCACTCGTACGGGGAGGCCGGCGAGTGCGCGCAAGAAGCGCGCCCGGCGCGGCGACGACGTCCCGAGGAACACGACACCGGCTCGATCGCCACCGGGGTCGGTCGGCGCGTACCAGCGCTGGTCGTACCCGAACGGCAAGACCGCGACGCGACGCGAGCTCAGGCGCAGCTCGGTCGCGATGCGCTCCGACCAGATCACCGCGCAGTCGGATGCGTGCAGGCGCTCGAGCGCGTGGGGATCGGCCGCGTGCCAGAAGGGATTGTCGGGATAATCGACGATCACCGGACGACCGTCCGCCCGCAACCTCGTGATGTCGTCCGCGCTGAGGCCCCGACCCTTCACGATGAACACCGCGTCGGGGTCGAGCTGTTCAGCAGCCTCGACCGCCGCGGCGCCGACGGCCCCGAGTCGACGTCGCCACTGCAGGCGCGTGAGGAGCCCGGAACCGTGCCTCGGCGGGTACGGATCCACGAACGTGACGTCGGCACCGATCGACAGCCCCGGGGAGAGCGCGCGCCCGAGCGACCCGTGTCCGCTCTCGGCCAGGACCATGAGCTTCATGGCGTCCTCGTCGGGTCGGCGGCGGGCGAAGGGATCGACGCCGGTCGGGCGAGCCAGTGGGCGAGCGCGGTCAGCGCCCAGGTGCGCAGTGGATCGCGGTCGGTCCGACGTCCCAGCGCGCCGCGGGCGGCGTCGGGATCGATCAGCCCGTCCCACGGATCGGGCCCGTCGACGATCGCCACCTGCTCACTGAGCGGGCCGTCGAACCAACGCGCCCACGGGAGCGCGAAGGGGAGCTTCGGCTCGGTGGCACGCTCGACGAGCAGTGGCTCGTCGAGCGCATGCGCGACTGCGAGCTTGTCGAGGTCGGGAGTCCGCGCGGCGCACGCGAGCAGGCGTTGATCGATGAGCGGCACCCGGAGCTCCACACCGTGCGCCATCGAGAACACGTCCGAGTCTCGCAGGAGGACGGGCCGGAGGTACGTGTCGAAGTCGAGGGCGCGGAGCTGTTCACGTCTCGGGCGTGTGGGATCGGTGCTCCACCTGCTCGACGGTGCGAACGGCCGGCCGGTCATCGCCCGGATCTCATCGCTGGAGAACAGCATCCGCCACGCCCGATGCTGCGCCGCGGCGTCGCCGGCGTCGAGGATCGCTCCCATCCGATCCGCGGAGCGACCGGTCACCCGAGCCCCGAGTGCCGCGAACCCGGGACGCGCCCGGCTCGGGAGTGCGTTCCACGCGCGACGGACCCGCGCGACGCGGTCGTCGAGACGGCTGTACCCGTATCCGCCGAGCAGCTCGTCGCCGCCGGTGCCACCGAGCGCGACGGGGAAGCCTCGCTCGTGTGCGGCTTCAGCGACGAGCCACGTGTTGAAGCCGTCGACCGTCGGCTGGTCGAGCGCCCGGAGAAACCGTTCGGCGCGCGCACCGAGGCCACGGTCGGGGACGGTCACGACGTCGTGGTCCAGCTCGAGTGCGCGCGCGGTCGACCGAGCGCGCTGCACCTCGGCCTCGGAGGTCGCGATGGTGAGCGCATGCGGCGCCACACCCGCGCGCTTGCTCGCCACCGCGAGGAGCGCGGAGTCGAAGCCGCCGCTGAGGAACAGGGTGAGCGGTCGGTCGGCCAGCAGGTGCTCGCCGACGACCTGCACGATCGTCGCGGGCAGATCGTCGGACGCGGACACGCTGGCGACGCGCTCAGCGGTCGACGGCGTGAACCGCGTCGACACTGACGTCCCGTCGCCGTGCCAGTCGGTCCATGTGCCGGGTTCGACCTCGACCACCGACTCCCAGGCGGGCGCGGTGATCGAGGCGCCCAGGTGCAGGTACTCGTCGATCGCCTGCGGCCGCACCGATCCACTGACGCGCGCGGCGATCGGCGCGGCCTCGGAGGCGAAGATCACGCCGCCAGGCAGGGACGCCCAGTAGAGGGGCTTGATGCCGAAGACGTCGCGTGCAACCGACAAGGTCTGGCGCCGTTCGTCCCAGCACGCGAAGGCGTACATCCCGTGCATGCGAGCGCACGCTGCTGCACCCCACTCCGCGATGGCATGGAGCACGATCTCCGTGTCACCAGTCGTCTCGAACGAGTGGCCGAGGCGCAAGAGCTCCTGGCGCAGCTCGTCGGTGTTGTAGATCTCGCCGTTGTAGACGAGGTGGCGCTGGTCGAAGCTCATCGGCTGGTCCGCGACCGGGCGCGGGTCGCGGATCGACAGGCGGTTCATCGCGAGCGTGCAACCCGCGAGGTCGAGCCGCCCGCTCGAGTCAGGACCGCGATGGCGCGTCGCGACCAAGAGGTACTCGACCAGCTCCGCTGGTCCGTTGCCGAGGAGCGCGACGATCCCGCACACGGTCAGGCGCCCTCTCGGAGCAGCGTCCGGACGAGGTCGGCGGCCACGCCGGCGACTGAGTCGTAGTGGAACTCGGGAGCGAGCGCTGTCAGCGCGAGGCCGTGCGCGGCACGATCGGGATCTTCGACCAGCGCACCGAGCCGCGCCGCGAGGCGTTCCGGGTAGGTGAGGTCCCACGAGCCGTGGTAGTCGAGGAGCATCTCCTCTGGCAGGAGGTCGGCGGCGGTGCCGACACGGCTCGCGAGGACGAAGCGACCACACGCGAGATAGCAGGGGAGCTTTCCGGTGGTGCGCACCTGGCTCGATGGCTCGTTGGTGAGCGTCAGCAGACAGACGTCGCACACGCCGAGGTAGCGAGCGAGCTGGTCGAACGGCACGCGTCCGAGCACGTGCACCTGCGCGTCGACGCCGCGCTCGAGCGCGAGGCGCCGGAGCTCGACGATCCCCGGGCCCTCGCCGATCAGGACCGCGTGCACGCGGTGGTCCCCCAGCAGCGCGAGTGCTTCGACGAGCTCCCAGCCCAGCCCACCACCAAGCTGGGGGTACCAGGTGAAGTGACCTTGGATGCCCACGGTGAACACGTCGGCGAGCCCGAGCTGCGCGCGGAGGTCGTGATCCTCGACCGGTTCGAAGAGCTCGGGGTCGACACCATCGGGGATGACGTGGACCGAACCGCGGGCGCTCGTACCGATGAGCTCGGCGTGCCGAGCACTGCGGACGACGATGGCGTCGGCGTTGCGCTCGACCCAGTGCTCCATCTGCAGTGCGGCGGTCTGTGCCGCGCGCCGGGCACCGATGAGCTCCAGGAACGCCGAAGGCCAGTCGCCCGTATCGACGACGAGGCGCGTCCCACGAGGGCGCGCAGCTGCGGCAACGACGGGGACGACCGCGAGGTCGATCGTATAGACGACGCCACGACAGCGGCGAGCCGCGGCGGAGAATCGCACGAGGTCTCGTGCGCGTCCGTGCTCGCGGTACTCGATCTCGACATCCGTGCCGACGGCCCCCCCGACGTCCCCCCCGACGTTGGTGAGCGCGCGTCCGATGCGACGCGAGCGCTCTCCGGCGGCAGAGCCGCTCTCACCGTTTGCGAGGATCAGAACGTCCACTGCGCTGCCATCGGCCGTCTCGTCGCTGCGCGGGGATTCGCCGGGCGGCGAGCTCGGCGAGCGACCGGAAGCGCCAGGATACGGCAGCAGTCAGGCGCGAGCGCGTCGACGTGTCACGGCGGCCGGGAGGCACACATACGCGGCGCAGACCGCGACGACCCAGGTCCCGCCGGCGATCTGCAACGCCGCGCGCTCACCTGCAGCAACCACGGCCGCCGCACAGCACGCCGAGATGGCCAGCGCGACGAGCGCGGTGGTCCGAGGGTGCGACCAGCCCAGGTCGACGAGCTGCTGGTAGGTGTGATCGTGGTGCGCGTCGAGGAGGTGCTCGTGGCGTCGCGCCCGGCGGACGAGCGTCCACGCGGTGTCGGTGAGCGAGATCGCGACCGGGCCGAACGCCGCGACCGGCCCGAGGTCGGCCCGCAAGGCCGTCACGACGATGACGGCGATCCATGCGCCGAGCGCATAGCTCCCGACATCGCCCAGGAACATCCGAGCACTCGGGAAGTTGAACGGCCCGAACCCCAGTGCCGCGCCGGCGAGGACCGCCCCCATCACGGAGAGCGCTCCACCAGCGCCGCCCTCGTTCCCGATGATCCAGAACGCGGCCCCGGCGAGCGCGGCCCCCGCGACGGAGATCCCATTGATGCCGTCCATGAAGTTGAAGGCGTTCACGAACGCGATCAGCCAGCACCAGCATCCGACCACGAACAGCACCTGCCACGCCGTGATGCCGTGCAGACCGTCGAGCAGCCAGGGGAGCGACAGGACCGAGATCGCGGCCTGGGCCGCGAGCCGCGCGCGAGGTGCGAGACCGAGCACATCGTCGGCGAGCCCGATGGCAGCGAACCCCGTGGTCGCGATCGCGAGCGCGACGCCGATCGAACCGCCGATCGCGGTCGACGTCGCGAGCCCGGCCGCGAGCCCGACGAACACGGCGATCCCGCCACTGCGAGGCGTCGGCGTCGCGTGCGACGAGCGCCCGGTGGGGTGGTCGAGTACGCCGAGCCTCCGCACGAGCAGCAACACCAGCGGTGCCGCGACCAGCGTGACGACGAGCGCGACGCCGAAGCCGGCAGCAGCCGTCACCGGCCGCGGGCCCCGCGGAGGAAGCCACCAGCGGCACCGCGGGCGCGTGAAACCGCGCGTGCCGGGAGGGACGGCCGGCGCGGGCGCCATCCGGCCCACGCCGTTCGGTCGAGGAGCTCGAACCAGCGCTCACGCAGCGGATGCGTGCACCCCCAGTCCCACGGCTTGCCCATCGAGCCGTTGTTGAAGTGCACGATCGCGGGATCTTGGATCGCCGCAGTCAGCTCGTCGGAGTTCTCCGCGACCCACGCGAGGCATCCGGCCTCGAGGAGGTGCGCCTCCTGGAGGTTCCATCGTGGATGGAGGCGCTGCCAGTCGGCCGCGAGCGTGATGTTCAGCGCCGTGTTGTCGGCATTCGCGAACCGCTCCTGTTCGAGCAGTGCGATCGTGCGAGGTCCGATCTCGAGCTCTCGCCACTGCTCGAGCGCGATGAGGAGCACGCCGGTGTTGAAGTAGGGCAGGTCGGGAGGATGACCGAGTGCGCGGTAGGCGAAGTCCCCACGTGACGCTCCGACCCACGGCCAGGTGGCATCCCGGACCGCTCCGGCGGCATGGCCGTCGAGCGCGAGCCCCCACAACGGGACCAACGAGTCCAGGGCGACCAGATCGGCATCCAGGTAGAGCACTCGACTGCACTCGGCTGGCAGCAGGTCACCCATGAACAAGCGATGCGCGGTCGCTGCGGGGAGCCAGTGCGGGAGGAGCACTCCACGCGTCCACTCGGTGGGGACCTGGAGCCACTCGACCGAGACGCGCTCGCCAGCGGACTCCTCGACGCGTGCGCGATCCGCGGCGACATATCCGTCGTGCAGGACGTGCACGCGATACGACGCCCCGTCGTCGAGGGCCGAGATGCTGGCGATCGTCGTGGCGAGCTGCTTGTGGAACGCCGAGTCGGCCGCGAGCACGGTGTCGATGATCATGGTGACGGGCGGACGAGCGCGCGGAGGTGGTCTTCGAATCGGTCGGTGAGCGTGATTGCTCCCGGCACGGTCAGGTGCCCGGGATCCCTGAAATACCAGAGGTCGTCCCGGTGACTCGTGCACCCCCGTCGACCGCAGACCGACCGCTTGAGGTCGATGCTGTCGACACCGTCGACGGCCGCGATCGCCTCGTTCTCCGTTGCGATCGAGCGTCCCCGCGCGGCGCGGACGTCGGAGGCGGAGAGGGTCTCGTT
>JBBQFJ010000171.1:0-6238 GCA_038321755.1 Acidimicrobiia bacterium
AGTACCGGGTCATCGAGGAGGAACTGGGCGAACAGGTCGGTGAGCTGCACCTCGACCGGCAGGTCATCGAGGGCGATCCCGCGCCCGTTCTGATCGCCAGCTCCCGGGGTGCGCAGCTGCTCGTCGTCGGGCGACGACGCCGTCGCTTCCGCCGCCTGGGCGGATCGATCAGCAGGGAGTGCGCCAACAGCGCCGAATGCCCCGTCGTCATGGTGCGCGCCGAGATGAAGGTCAGGTCACTCCGCCCCCGGCCCCGCGTTCGGCGCCCGTAACGCTCGCCGGGCATTGTGACGTCCTCAACCAGCGAGCCGCTCGACACTTCAGGAGCGTCGTTCGACCGACGTTGGGCTACGTCGTGGTGGTTGTCGCCGGCGCCGCGGTCGTGGTGGTGGTGGTCGGGACTCGCAGGGTCGGGTCGAGCACCCGAGAATCGGCTCGGAGCAAGATCCGCTGCGGGTTCGCCGTGGGGAAGTCAATGGCATCAAGCGTCGCGCGCGTGTAAGTCGCCCGGATCACGCGCGTGGCTTGCCCAGTCGCGGGGTCGGGAAGCGTCGCGCGCAGCACAATCGGATCGCGTCCGGCAAGGTGCGCGGCTTGCAGCGCCTTGAGCAGCTCGAACGCCTCTTCTCGCGCTGCCACCTTCTGCTCCGCGGTACTGAGAAGCGGATCCAGTGCCCAGGTGACTTCGGTGCGGACGCCAGGCTGTTCCACCACGTGCACGCGTGGCAGTGTTCCCGGGGCTGGGGCGCTACCGCCGTTGAGAGCGATCTCAAGCTTGGTCTCAAGCTCGACGACCTTCACCGGCCGGGTCGTGCTCGTCGTCACTGGTCGGCTCGTGCTCGTCGGGCTCGTAGGTGCCGGTGCCGGTGCTGGTGTGGCAGGGGTAGTGGGTGGGATGATCACGACGGTCGGAGGGCTCGTCTTCGGGACGACGGGTGGAATTACGCCAGGCGCAAGCGTGGTGGGCGTGGAGGTCGTCGTGTTGAGCGGCCTCGTCGTGCTCGACGAGATGGTGGTACTCGGTTGCTCGACCTGCACGCTCGTCGTCTTGTCGCCTCCGCCCCCGGTCGAAACCGCGATCGCCACTCCCACCAGCACGAGCACCCCAACCCCGACGGAACCGGCAATGATCACCGACCGGTTCACTTCGGGATCCATCGATCCGGTCACCACTCCACCGTATCCGGACGCAGTCGTAACCTCGGCTCCGAACAACCTTCTTCGAAGTCTGCGGTACGAGAACACCTTCGCACCCGAGCGTGCGAGAATGTCACCCGAGCGAGGGGCGACACCAATGCGGGACGCGCGCTCACGGCGGAAGTGTCATGGCGTCAGTCCCCTCCGTCGTGACGGATCGAGTCGCGACCCTTGCGATCGTCCAGCCGCCCGAACTTGCTCTCCAAGAGGTTCTGGAGCTTCTGGAGCGCACCCCGGAGCGCTTGGGCCGAGGTCGCGGCATGGTGCGCGACCGCGACCGGCTGCTGACCCGCGGGCCGGGCCTCCAACGTGCAACTCTTATCGGCAGCGCCGTGCTTGCCGGCGTTCTCGTCGCCCAAGTGGACCTCCACCCGCGTAAGTCGCTCGCTGAACCGCGACAGCGCCACGCCGACCTCGGCCTCGACCTCACGGATCAACTCGTCACCGCCTTCAACTGCGCGGTCCGTCGTGACTTCGACCTGCACCTAAGCCTCCTACTCGCGAGGTACTTACGGTAGTTGCCGCGAGGGATTGCCGGGCGGCCGATCATTGCGGGATGAGCGCGTGAGCTACAGATCGCGAGGCCACCCCGGCGTTCGGGAATGAACCCAGAAGCAAGGCCAGGGCGTGTGCGCGTTGCTAGGACGCTGTTGAAGAAATCGGCTGGTGGTGTTCGCGATCCGCGGCGGTTCCCTTCAGACTGTGGGGATGCAGGGTAAGAGCGATCCGAACGCTGAGCTCCTCGATGCGGGGGCGCTCTGTCGTCATCTTGTGCCCGACGATTCGGTGCACGCGTTCTTGGCTGATCACCGCCAGGAGCTGTTCCCGGATGAGATGTTCGCGGATCTGTTCACGTCGGGTCGGGGTCGCCCGTCGGTGCCGGCCGATGTGGTCGCGACGGTGATGGTCCTCAAGGCGTTGGAGGGCCTCTCGGATCGTGACGCGGCGGCGGCGTTGCGGACGAACATCTCCTGGAAGGTCGCGGCGGGTCTCGCGCTCGACGATCCGGGGATCCACTATTCGGTGCTCACCTATTGGCGCACTCGGCTACGCCAGTCGCAGCGCCCGGAGCGGATCTTCGAGGTGGTGCGGGCAGTGATCACCGAGACCGGGGTGCTCAAGGGAAAGACGCGCCGGGCGTTGGATTCGACGCTGCTCGACGATGCGGTCGCAACTCAAGACACGGTGACCCAGCTGGTCTCGGCGATTCGTCGGGTTCGACGCCTGGTGCCCCAAGCCGCAACGGTTGAGGTTCTGGCCCATGATTACGACGCGTCGGGCAAGCCGGTGTGCGCGTGGGACGACCCGGACGCGAAAGCGGCGCTGGTCAACGGGTTGGTCCAGGACGCGCACGCGGTCCTCGGCTCGCTCGACGGGGTCGACCTCGACACCGAACAACGCGACGCCCTCGGGTTGTTGGCGTTGGTGGCGGGTCAAGACGTCGAACCCGGTGATGAGGAAGGAACCTGGCGTATCGCGCGGCGGGTCGCGCCGGATCGGGTGATCTCGACCGTTGATCCCGAGTCTCGTCATATGCACAAGAGCACCAGCGTGTATCGCGACGGCTACAAAGCCCACATTGCGGTCGAACCCGAGACCGGCTTGATCACCGCGACGGCGCTCACCCCGGCCAGCAGCCCCGACGGCCCGACCGGTGTCGAGCTCCTCGCGGGCGAAGCGCCGGGATTGCAGGTGTTGGCCGACTCCGCGTATGGCTCGGGAGCGACCCGCGCCAAGCTGCGAACCGCCCAGCATCGTCAGGCGATCAAACCCATCCGATCGCGACGCGCGGTCCCCGGCGGCTTCGACCGAGACGACTTCATCATCGACCACGCCGCACGCACCGCGAGCTGCCCCGCCGGACACAGCGTGTCGATCACCCCCAACAACAACGCGATCTTCGGGACACGCTGCCGTGACTGCACACTGCGTGAGCGTTGCACGACCGCCAAGCACGGACGCACCCTCGAGCTCAGCGAACACGACGCCGAACTCGTCGAAGCCCGCCGTGCGTGGCACGACGGTGACTTCACCGACGACTACCGCCGCTATCGACCCATGGTCGAACGCTCCATCGCCTGGCTCACCACCCGAGGACAACGCCGCGTCGCCTACCGCGGCGTCGAACGCAACCAACACGGACTCTCACTCCGCGTCGCCGCGATCAACCTCCGACGGCTCGTCAACCTCGGCCTCACCCGCGACCCCACCGGCTGGGCACTCGGTGGCTGCGGGCCCGGGAGCTGACAAACGAAGGACCACTCCACGTCTCCGAGCCACCAGGGTCACCGGCCCCACACCCCAACCGCCAGCCCTTCGGTTCCATCGAGACACCCGCGCCACCAACCCGACGAACCCGACCCGCCCCGCGAAAACGCCTTGTTCAACAGCGTCCTAGTCGTAGACCAGCGCGCCCGTCTGCATGGTCATTTTCCAACTGCCATCGCACTTGGCGAAGATCTTGCACACTCGACCGTGCCACCGGTCCTCGACACCAGTCTTTGCGTTGCGCCAGCGGGTGTCGATGTCGACCACGGCGAAGCCGCCGTCACCTTCAGGAGTGGCCTCGATACGGCGAGTCACGCGTTCGTTCGAGATCAAGTCGTGGCTCTCGAACAACGTCTGCCACCCAGCGCGCCACCGCTCGGCATTGAACCGGCCCAGCGGCATCACCCAGGTCATGGGGTCATGAGAGCGATCGGTTGGAGGCCAGATCCACACCATGTCCGGATGGAAGAGCGACACCAGCGTCTCCGCGTCCTTCCGGTTCCAGGCGTCCGTCTCGCGATCGACCATCGCTCCGATCTCTGCGACTGCCGCGTCGGTCACCCGTACAGATTGCCAGTTCCCGAGACGCGGAGACTCAGGCACGTCCAGAGTGGGCCAGGCGAGCGTTCCCTCGCCAGACAGACGGCTCAGGCGAACAGCTTCGCGACCTCATCCGCTGCCTGGGCATCCATCTCCGGCTGGACATGGCTGTAGACGTCGAGCGTGATGCCCGTCGTCGCGTGACCCAGGCGCTCGCTCACGACCTTAGGGTGGATACCAGCTTGGAGCGCGAGCGTGGCCCAGGTGTGGCGGAGATCGTGGAGTCGGATCGGGCGTACACCGGATCGCTTCGCCGCTGAAGTAAACGCACGCGAGAAACGATTGGGGTGGAGCTCGCCGCCGGCCTCGTCGCAGAAGACGAGGTCGTTGTCGGTCCAAGCCTCTCCGAGCGCGAGCCGTTCCTCGCTCTGACCCCGGCGGTGTTCACGAAGAGCCACGACGGTTGCTCCATCGAGCGACAGGCTGCGGCGCGACCGCGCCGTCTTCGGCGGCGCCCACACGAGCTCGTCCTTGACGATCGTGAGCGACTGGTTGACCTGTAGCCGTCCGGCTTTGAGGTCGACGCACGACCAACGGAGACCCAGCACCTCGCCTCGCCGCATCCCGGTCGTCGCGAGCAGCCGGTACGCGGCAGCGAGTCGGTCGCCCTCGACGGACTCGAGGAACGCGCGCACCTCGTCGGCCGTCCAGGTGTGGAGCTCGGGCCGCTGCGGCCTTGGGGCCTTCACCAGCGCGGCGACGTTGCGCTGGACCAAGCCGAATCTCTCTGCGTCGGCGAGCGATCGGCGCAGCGCGATGTGCACGTTGCGCACGGACTTCGGTGAGAGGCCACCGCCGTACCGGTGCCCGTCGGTCAGCAGCGAGGAGTACAGCTCCTCGATGTCGAGCGGGCGGAGTTCCTGGAGGCGAACGTGGCCGAGGCGATCGGTCACGCGACTGAGACCCAACTCGTAGTCGCGCAGGGTCGAGGAGCGGATCTTCGACGCCATCGAGGGGAGCCAACGCTCGACCCACTCGGCGACGGTCTGGGGATCGCGACCGACGTAGGTGCCACGCCCGAAGTCGCGGATCACCTCGGCGAGGGCCTGCTCGGCCGCCTTGCGGGTGGCGAACCCACCCTTGGTGCGCTGGCGCCGACGACCGGATCCCGGGTCGCGGCCGACGTCGACGACGTAGGCCCACGTGCTGCCCCGTCGGCGTACATGTCCTCTCATGCCGGAGAGGACGTTAGCAATCCGTTAGCAATACGCCTTCTGGCGAGATTTCTGCTCGGAGCCGATTCGCGTTTGTGCAGGTCAGCGGTGCCCGGGGAGGGATTCGAACCCCCACGCTCCCGAAGGAGCCGGCGGGTTTAAGCCGCCTGCGTCTGCCGTTCCGCCACCCGGGCGCCGGAGGGAGGTGGCGTCGAGGGTACGTCGGACGCCGCGCCGGGCGGGGCCGCGGGAGCGCCCGTCGCCTCGAGGAGCGCGGTGCGGAACCGCAGCGCTGCTTCCCCCTCGAGGCGGTTCACCACGAGGACACCTTCGACCATGTCGGCCGCGACCTCGGTGCGCGGGCGGTCGCGTACCCGCACGGCAACGACCGCGCCGCCGGGCAGCTTGCGGATCGTGCGGATCGCGTCCGTCCGTTTCGGCGGCGTACGAAACGCGGGCACGAGCAGGCCTGCCGCCCGGGCGCCCGCAGCGAGCGCCCGGGCAGTCTGAGCGAATCCGACGAGGCTCTGCGACTCCACGTCCACAGCATGCACCCGAGGTACGACACCCAAATTCCGGCGTTCTCGTCGGGCTCGGTGACGGCAGCCACCCAGACCGACGAGAACGAGTCACGTAACGTCGGGGATGGCCATCTGGCGGCGCGATCCTCGCGACCGGGAGATCCTGCGGTTGGCGCTCCCGGCCTTCGGCGCCCTGGCCGCCGAGCCGCTCTACGTGCTGGCCGACACCGCAATCGTCGGACACCTCGGCACCCGCCCGCTCGCGGGGCTGGCCGTCGCGGGCACGCTGCTCAGCGTCGCGTTCGGCATCTTCAACTTCCTCGCCTATGCCACGACCGCGGCCGTCGCGCGCCGCATCGGCGCCGGCGATCGCACCCGCGCCGCGGAGCAGGGCATCGACAGCCTGTGGCTCGCGCTCGGCCTCGGTCTCGCGCTCACGGCGGTCGGACTCGCGTTGGCGCCGGGCATCGTGCGGGCCATGGGCGCGTCGGCGCGCAT